>NZ_PDYX01000002.1:0-341323 GCF_002743265.1 Sporosarcina sp. P29
AAAATTCATATGCACGTATCACCTTTCTCTTTGACTTGTTTCTCGACAATTCAAGTATAAAAGAAATTGGTGATCACGTGCATTTTTTTGTTCAATTGTTTGAGAACCCCAACATTTATTATAGAACCAAAAAAGAAGCCGTCACAAGGACGACTTCTTTCCTACATACTCTTCTCAAGCTTCTTATACTTCATCAACATACCGATTCGCCACGGCAAGATCATCGAGAACGCGAGGATGAAGAACATGCCGCCGAGCTCTCCGACGTCTATAGTGTTACTGAGGACGATTTTGCCGACCATGCGAATGATTAGCAAGCCGAGCAAGATGACCAGAAACGCCTTCGACTTCTTCATATAAATCCTGTCGTTCTTAATCTCGAACGTTGTCGTATAAATTAAAAACGCAGAAAATATGATCCCCACGAGACTCGCCTCGAGTACTTGCGTCCACGGTACACGGAACTCGTCGAATAAGAACATCAACATCCCCGTCGACATGAACAATGGCGGTAAGATGATCTTTTTCGCCAGAATCGGCTTATTCGACGCCTTCGCTCGCATCGTGTAGACGATTGTCGTCATCACGACGAAAATTACCGTCGAACCGATGATTAAGTAAATGGAAGGAATACTTGTGAAGACATAATCTATCAGTTCTTGTATCTTATGCATCTGCGTTCCCCCACTGCACCAACTCATCTAGGCGTTTCTTCAGATCATTCATTGGAACAATCCGCGCGAAACGCGTCAACTCTTTCTGTTCGTTAAATAATAAGACAACCGGCGCTGTAAAGAGGGACAATTGTCCAGCCATTTCCGGAACTTCCGCTGCGTTCACGCGGTAGAAATCAAACGGATAATCGCCTTCGAGTGCCGCCACTTGCGGATAAAGTCCTTCGCAAACGGAGCAGTTATTCGTCTTCACGAACAACAGAAACTGCGGCGTCTCATTCAATACATGTTGCCACTCGTCAAAAGAAGTAATTTCTTTCATCATACACCTCTTTTCTGCTCACCAGCTTACATTAAAAGCCTTGGAAATCGCCAAAAATCGGGCTAAGCCAACTTGTGAAATAGACCATTCCGTTAAAGAATAGTATTATACCGAACACGATCATCAAGTAGCCGCCTACTTTCGTAATCTTCATACTGTGTTTGCGGATCCAGCCAATTCTTGTAATGAAGAATGACAAGAAGAAGAATGGAATCGCGAAACCAAGTACATAAAGCATCATATACAACATACTAGATGCTGGGTTCGTCGCGGCGAGATAAATGATGGCACCGATGATCGGTCCCATACATGGCTGCCATCCAGCGGAAAACGCTAGACCAATCAGTGCCGTACCAAAGTAACCCGCGGGACGATTTTTAAATTGCAGCTTTTTCTCTTGCATTAGAAATTCTGGTTTAAATAATCCAATCGTCATCAGTCCGAAGATGATGATGAAAATGGCACCTAGCTGACGAATCAAATCTTGATATTGCAAGAAGATGGATCCGATAAAGGATGTACTGAATCCTAAAATAATGAATACAATCGAGAATCCAAGTAAGAAGAACAGCGTGTGCAACATGCCAGCACGGTTCATTCCTTTTTTCTTATCTCCAAGTTCATCCAGTGACATGCCGGTGATATACGATATAAAGGCCGGGTATAGTGGCAGTACGCATGGAGAAATAAAACTCAGGAAACCTGCTCCAAACGCAAAGAAAATATTAACATCCGTCCCCAACAAAATTCCTCCTTTAACAGTAGGACAAGTAGAATGCCGGCAAGCGCCAACATTCCCACTCTATCGTACCAAACAAGAGGCTAGATTACGCTTCATTTGATTGTGAAATCTTTTTGACAATCACATAAACTTTACCCTTGCGTACCGTTCTGCAATTCATACATCGTGTAGTACAAGCCCTTTTGCGCAAGCAATTCTGCGTGTGTCCCACGTTCAACGATTTCGCCGTGGTGGAGCACGAGAATTAATTCGGCATCCGCGATTGTACTTAGACGGTGTGCGATCGCAATCGTCGTACGGCCTTCGCGCATCTTCTCTAAACTTTTCTGGATTGCAACTTCCGTTTCCGTATCAATATTCGCTGTCGCTTCGTCGAGCACAAGAACTTTCGGGTTCATCGCAATCGTCCGTGCGAACGCGATTAATTGACGCTGACCACTTGATAGTGTCGACCCACGTTCCGTCACTTTTTGTTCATAACCGTTCGGCAACTCTTCAATAAAGTGATTGGCTTGGACGAACTCTGCGGCTTCTCGCACATCTTCATCTGTCAACTCTTCGTTATGCAGACGGATATTGCTTGCAATATCACCGTAAAACATGAACGGATCTTGCAAGACGAGTCCTACTTTCTTGCGCAGTTCTTCTATTGGATAGTCCTTTAGCGATACTCCATCAATGAAGATGTCACCGCGCTCGTATTCATAGAAACGCATGAATAGATTGATAATCGAACTCTTCCCACTTCCTGTATGACCGACAAGTGCAACCGTTTCGCCTGCATTCGCGGTAAAGGAAATGTCTTTTAGTACATCATTTTTGCCGTCGTAACTGAACGTCACATTACGGAATTCGATCGTACCTTCTTGTATCTCTTGTGTAGACGCGGCTTTTTGTTCCGGTTCAATTTCCGGATTATCGATCAGCGCGAATACTCGTGATGCAGATACGATTGCTTGTTGGAACATCGACAAGCGTTGCATCACTTGATTGATCGGCTGGAATAGACGTCTCAGTAACGTAGTAAACGCATAGATAATCCCGACATCAACGACTGATGTAAGAGATGCCGTTCCGAAATAACTAAGTACCGCCACGATGGATAAGGCATACATTAAATCGATGAATGGCCCAAGCATCAAGCTGTCAAAACGAATATTTCGCAGTCCGACGCGGTAATGTCCTTCATTGACTTCAATGAACTCGTCAGACAAGCGTTTCTCCTGGCGAAAGGCTTGAATCATGCCCATACCGGATAAGGACTCGGAGATTTTCGCATTCAACTGACTGAGCCGTTCTCGGATATCTTGATAGAAGTCTGCACTGTAATAGCGGTAGACCGATACAAGAATGAGGAATAGCGGCAACAGGATCAGCGTATAGAGCGCGAGTTTTCCGTCTAGCGTAAAGAGCGCAATGTAGACGCCGACAATTCCGAAGATCGCCTGCATGAACGTAACCGCCACACTGACGAACATTTCCTTGATTGATTCGGTATCATTCGTTACACGTGAAACGATTCCGCCAGCTGGTGTCTGATCGAAGTACCGCAGTCCAAGCTTCTGAACTTTCGAGAACGCATCGATACGGATTTGCTGGATGATCGCGAGTGCGAGCTCTTGGAATCGCAATGTTTGGAAATACGACCCGACAATATTGACGAGTTGTAGTCCGATGTAGATCAGTGCAATAATCCATACTTCTTTCGCTGGGAAGTTTAGAGGTACGACATAGTCATCGAGGAATCGTTGGATCACTAGAGGTCCAAGAATCGTCGATGTTACCGTCAACAGCAATAATAGAGTCGCAATCAGTGCACTTTTCTTCATCGGCAAGACGTATTTCGCTAGCCTCATGAATGTTTTGAACTGATCCCTGGCGGACATCTTCTGTTTGTTATTCATCTGCGCCGCCTCCTTGCTCTACGATCGACTCTAGCTGTTGCAGATCGTACATTTCTTTATATATTCCGTTTTGTGCGATTAAACTTTCATGGTCGCCAATTTCAACGACTTCACCTTCATCAAGAACGATAATCTGATGAGCGTGCTGGATCGCACTTAAGCGGTGCGACGTAATGATAGTCGTCTTACCCGTTCTTTCTTCTTTCAATGAACGAAGAATCGCTTCTTCTGTCCGAGCATCGACGGCGGATAATGAATCATCCAGCAATAAAAGCTCAGGATCCATAAGCAACGCACGTGCAATCGACACACGCTGACGCTGACCACCGGATAATGATACGCCACGTTCTCCAACCATCGTCTCGTAGCCTTCTTCAAATGTCAGAATGTCCTCGTGAATATGCGCGGATTTCGCAGCCGCCACAATTTTCTCTGGATCAATCTTCGGGTTCGTAAAGGCAATATTTTCACCGAGTGTCGTCGAGAACAAGAAATGGTCTTGTGGCACATAGCCGATTGCTTGGCGTAAACATTCTTTCTTATACCGCGTGATCGGAATGCCACCATACGTAATCGTTCCTGTATACCCTTCGAATTCTCGCATTAATAACTTGAGAATTGCGGTTTTCCCTGAACCGGTCTTGCCGATGACGCCAAGTGTCTCACCTTGCTTGATCGTAAAGTGTAAATTACGCAACGATGCCCGCTGATCGTCTGGGAACTTGAACGTATCGATATCGAAGACAATATCTCCTTGCGGTAATTGACTCACCGCATTTGGACGATCTTGAATGCCTTGCTCAACCGAAAGTAAATCTTGAATTCGGCTGTACGACGCATTTCCTCGTTCCACAATATTGAATAGGAAACCAATTGCCAACATCGGCCATGTTAACAGTCCTAAATAGGAAGTAAACGCGACCAAATCCCCGATCGACAACTCACCTGATAAAATGAAGCGTGTACCGAAATAAAAGGATAGGACATATGAGATCGCAAATATCCCTGCAATCGTCGGATCGAACAACGCATCCACTTTCGCTACGCGCATATTCTCCTTAACGACTTGTTCCGAACGTTTCGTGAACGATTCGACATCTTCTTTTTGCTGGCCAAACGTCTTCAGCACTTTAATACCTGAAATACTCTCTTGCGCTTTGTCGTTCAAATCGGAGAATGCTTCCTGCGCTACACGGAATCGATTACGTAATAACCGTCCATAATAACTCGTCAGGATAATCATCACCGGAATTGGCACAAGAGCGATCAGCGTTAATTTCCAACTAATCGAAAACGCCATCATCAAGATGACGAAACCACCTGTCGAAATCGAATCGAAAAGTGTCAGAATTCCTGATCCCGCCGTTTGTTGCACCGCATTGATATCATTCGTTGCATGTGCCATTAAATCTCCAACACGTCGTCGCTGATAAAATGATGGCGACATGCGCGTGAAATGCGTAAACAGACGCTCTCTCATGACACGTGCAAGGTATACTGATGAGCCAAAGATCATCACGCGCCAAATATAGCGCAAGACATACATCAAGACTCCCGCCACTACTAGAATAAGCATCCAGCGTGTTAGCATCTCCGCGGTCAATTCATCTTTCGCGACCGCATCGACAATAAAACCGATAATTTTCGGCGGTGCCAGTTGCAGTAACGCGACAATCATCAGGGCCGTGATCCCTATGCTGTATTGTTTTTTTCTTTCAGAAAAAAACCAGCGTAAATCCAGTAACACTTTCACTGGCTTTCCTCCTTTATTCTGCATCACTTCTCTTGCAGTGTTTTTTATAGTGCTTGCTATTTGAGTTTAGCAAAACTTCTAGCATATCGAAAGTTACGGAACTGGGATATTTCAGTATTTGAAATAAATCCTCTCTATACTAGCGAGATCATACGACTTGATTCGACTTAATTTTATTTATAATGGCCACCGATTAATTGATTCCTTCTATACGCCGTACCGCCTGGCGTAACGGAAACCGCGCGAAGAATCGCAGCGGATCCATACTTCACACGAATTTCATCCATTACCTGACCAATTTTCTGTTGCTTCCAGTTCATTGGTTCAAATAAACTAAGTTGAAAGCTGTCATGTTCTTCGAGATTCGACAAGTTGACGGAAATATGGCGCACGGGACGCCCGTCATGGAACGTTTCAAACAGCTCCAGGCAAACGCGATAAATCGCCATCGTTTCATTCGTCGCTTCCGGCAACGTTTTTTGACGATTGAAACCGCCACCTAGCGCGTGCTTTGAATAACCGAACGATAACGTAATCGTGCGCCCTTTCTTTTTGGCAAGCCGCGCGCGCATCGCTGTATCCTCACACATCTCAAGCAACACGGCCAACACTTCGTCAGTCGTCGTATAATCGCGCAACAACGTCTGACCTTTGCCGTAACTCACTTGCCCCTCGATCAATACCGAGCCGAGGTCGGAATAATCGATACCGTGCGCATGATAATACAGTTGATTGCCCATCACACCGAACTTCTTCTCCAAATTTTCAAGTGGCGTGTGCGCGAGATCACCGACCGAATAAATGCCCATATCTTCAAGCGTTCGTTCCACTCGCTTGCCAATCCCCCACATTTTATGAAGCGGGGCAACAGGCCATAACTTCGCCGGCACATCCTCATACGTCCAGTGCGCGATTCCCGTTTTCTTCGCTTCAAGATCTAGCGCAAGCTTCGATAGCAACATATTCGGCCCAACTCCACACGCCGAACGCAACTCGAATTGCCGGTACAACTCATCCTGAATGCGGAAAATCAACGTCTCAAGAGGACCCCACAGTTTTTCGGTACCCGTAAAATCGACAAAGCTTTCATCGATACTGTACACATGAATCGCTTCTTTTGGCACATAGCGGTTCAACAACTTCGTCAATTCCATCGACACATCGATGTAAAACTGCATTTTCGGTTCAATTAAACGAATGCTTGGATCGTCCGGAATCTCATACAGACGCATGCCTGTCGTCACACCAAATCGTTTTTTTAGTGGCGGCGAAGCAGCTAGTACGACTCCGCCTTTTCTTTCGATATTGCCGACAATCGCAATCGGCACTTCCATTACATCGAGTCCTTCCATTGCTGCGGCGCAACTCGCGTAGAAGCTGCGCATATCAAGACAGGCAATTTTTCTATTCGGTAATGGTTTCATATGGCATTCACCTCTCATAAGAACAAGTGTTCTTATGAGTAGTATACCCCCATTTATTGCGTTCAAGCAATGGAAATTCGCGGGATTTGCGTATATTTTTGGTGAATTCTCTAACTAGACAAAAATATCCCGAAAATCAGAGTGTGACCTCTCACTTTCGGGATATGCTATTCAGGTATACTTTTATAGTATAGTAATTATTTACAGGGAAATATCTTCAGGAGGTTGGCCTGATTTATTCATTAAACGAATCGCTTCTGGTTCGATTTTCAAAATAACCAAGTTCGGATCTTCAGGACCATCAAACCATGCTTTCATATGATCGTTCCAGATTTTCTCTTTCAAGCTTTCGTCATCGGAAATTGTGACACGGCCGGAATACTCGACGAACGCGTCACCGAATCCTTCACCTTCATAGCCAAGCAGAATATGCGTGTGAGGATTGTCTTCGAGCTCATCCACCTTTTCCGTTTTTTTATTCGTTGGTGTATACAAAGTCAAACCATCACTCATGAATGTCATATACCGGCTGTACGGTTTATTGTTGTCCACCGTTGCCATCGTGCCCGTCATACTCTCGTTCAAAATTTTAATCACTGTATCTTTTGCAGTCATTTACTTCCGCTCCTTTCGCGATTACTCCTAGTCTTCCCACCACCGCGATTTCTAAACCTGATACGTTTCGTGTAGATAACTCATTTCAGCCAATATTGACTGCCATTGCGGGTTTGACCAAAATATCCGTATTCCGTTAAATAATTCCGAAGTGTAATGAAATCTTCATGGATTTCCGAAAGTCGATCATTCATTTCATGTTTACTGTACGAAATGTCCCCGTCAAAGCGTTTACTAATTTCCTGGACAATAATCCGTCGCTGTTTTTCTGTCGCCGGCATTTCTTTTAGCTGGCCATCTGTTCCTTCAGGGAAAAACGTGCGCAATATCGCTTGCTGCTCATCCTCGGCAACCAAATAATCATCATGGAAAAGCTGAGATGCTTTATGTGGCGGAATAAACGCCTGTGTGTACGACTCGCGTTCCTTCAATAACTCCATCATCGCAAGAAATACTTTCGCCTGACGTTCTTTCTCTTTTAGCGCAAAGCGATGATGCCGCACAGTCGTCGCACTGCCGATCTCCAGTTCTTCTTGTATATCCTTATCGCTTTTTCCTTGATAGAATAAACGCAACAAATCACCTTGATGATCCGTAATGCCCGACCATTTCTTATCAAGTTCAAGCAAATACGCAAACACTGATTGATGCGAATGTTCGATATGCACGTGCATAAATCGCTCTGCTTCATACAACGCATTTTCGTACGGATAAATCACACCTTTTTCAATCTGTTTACCACATAATAAACAATCATACGATGTAGAGCTTTCTATATAGCCTTGCTTTAATTCTGTTAATGAAGCATCCCAGAACGTTTCTGTAAATTCCATATATCTCACACTCCTAGTACATTTTTGGTCACAACAAACAAAATGTATATTCGTTTGTTCAATATATTATATGATACCCCGTACGTTCTATGACTTCAATAGTGCAACAAACAATATCTGATTTTGTTTGCGGTCTTTCTTAGAGCGCTATCCATACAGTCGCCAAACAAAATTGCACGTGATACACTACTTTCATACATACACAAACGGGGTGACATTATGTGTTTACTGGCATTTCAATTGCAAAGCCATCCGAAGTATCAACTTGTTATGATGGCGAACCGTGATGAAGCATACGGACGTCCAGCGGCGCCAGCCGACTTCTGGAGTGATCATCCGGATATTTTAGCAGGACGTGATCTCGAACAAATGGGCACGTGGCTCGGCGTTAACAAACAAGGAAAAGTCGCTGCGTTGACGAATTATCGCGACTTCTCACTACCGCAAACCGGCACACTGTCACGCGGTCATATCGTCTCTTCCTATTTACAATCAGAGCAGTCTGCACAAATATTCATGGAACAGTTGCATACGAACCGAGAGGATTATGCTGGTTGCAATGTGCTTGCCGGGTCAGCTCAGGAGATGTATTACTACTCGAACATCGAGCAATCTATCCAACAGCTAAGTCACGGAACACACGGACTGAGTAATGCATTTCTAAATACTCCTTGGCCAAAAGTGGATAAAACGAAAGCCTTACTGGCAGAGTACTTAGAACAAACGGAGACGATCGACCCCGATGTCTTATTCGATATGATGCAACGAGCGGAACGGTTTCCAACCGAACAGTTGCCTGACACAGGTGTAGGTGAGGATCTTGAGAGTTTGCTGTCTTCAATATTTATCGCGTCAAAAGACTATGGCACGCGTTGCACAACAGTACTGACAATAGATAGTGAAGATCAAGTGGAATTCGAAGAGCGCACATACGAAAAAAGCATATGTACTATCGCACAGAAATTCTCTTTCCACATCGAAAAGCCGGCTCACTCTTAAAAGAGTACAGCCGGCTTTTTTCTGTTTTTCATACATTATTTCCATATAATAGTTATAACATGTCCATATATTTTTTGAATTCAGCCAAGGCTTTTTCACGGTCTCCCGTACTGAATAAACGCTTATTCTCCGCTCCAATAATACGGTAATGCCCACCTGCGGTATGTTGTTGCAACTTATATTGCTGCCATTGCCCGATCTCCGTCCACCAATTAATCGACGCACTCGCTGCAGTTTCCCGCGAATGAATCTCTGTATGTACTGCCATTTCAGCTAATTCGATTGGATCTTCTCCCATGACCGAGCGCAACAAAGCACTCTCACGAAACAGCGCGCAAACTACTACCGCAGTAGCCCAACCAATTTCCTGGCGACCTTTCTCCAGTTGCACTAAAGTCTTCTTTGAGATACCTATAATCTCCGCCATTTGATCTTGCGTATAGTCCATCTCTGTTCGAATTAACTTCAAGCGGGGCGACACTAAGTCAATAACCGTCTGCTTATTCACTACTTTATTCCTCCTTTGCACTAATAGTGTATAATTACACTATTAGTTACTAAAGTTATTTAACTTGTAAAATAGTTGTTTATTGTGTGTTTTTTCTTCATTCGTGTAAATCAGCTTTTCTCTCTATAAGTAGTGTATCACAACTAGAATCCCTATATAAATCTCCATAGAAAAAACCTGCTGAACCGAAGCTCAACAGGTAGTAAATAGATCGTTTTAAATCGTTCTTGTAGAATCCCAGTTTGTAATATCTTCCTCTAGCGGAATTTGTGCAGCTCGTGCTTTCACTGCCGCGTTGAAGAACAAAGCTACTAGGAAGATTGAGATGACAGTCGCTCCGATTAAAGAGACATTCATTGGTAATCCGAATCCAATGGCTGCGTTTAGTATATAGGTCGTCGTAGCCATCAGCATGAACGTTCCGGGTATGAGTGCAACCCAGTAGTTCTTACCGGCAATGAAGAGATACATCGCACCTACGAATAACGCAATGACAGCCGTCGACTGATTCGCCCAGGAGAAGTAACGCCATAGAATGTTGAAGTCTATTTGAGTTAACGCGATTGATATAGCAAACATCGGAAGTGCGATCCATAGACGACTCATGATTTTCGCTTGCGGATACTTAATGTAGTCCGCGATAATCATGCGGGCACTACGGAATGCTGTGTCGCCTGATGTGATCGGTAAGATGATGACGCCGATCACCGCAAGTGTTCCTCCGACAGCACCAAGCATTGTCATGGATACTTCGCTCACAATAACTGCTGGTCCGCCAGCTGCAAGCAATTCACTCAATGTCACTCCGTTGAACAACGCCATACCAGCTGCTGCCCAGATCATCGCAATAATAGCTTCTGCAATCATCATACCGTAGAAAATTTTGCGACCTTGGCTTTCATTCTTCGTTGTCCGGGAAATAATCGGGGACTGTGTCGCATGGAAACCGGATAGCGCTCCACATGAGATCGTTAAGAATAATAACGGGAAGATTGGAATATTATCTGGATGTAAGTTCGCAAATGTTAATTCCGGAATTGGAACACCTTTGAACACCATCATGCCACCGATACCGACTGCACTGATCACAAGTAGTGCACCGAAGATTGGATAGAAACGACCGATGATCTTATCGATCGGTAATAGTGTTGCCAAAATATAATAAAGGAAAATAAGTGCTAAGATAATTCCCATTGCCATCCAACCATTCATTAGGTTGTAGAGCAGTCCTGCGGGTGCCGAAACGAATACCGTACCGACCAAGACGAGTAATAATAATGCAAACGCATTGACGATATGTTTCATCGCTTTACCTAAGAATTTTCCTGCTAGTTCAGGCAAGTGGGCTCCGCGGTTTCGGATGGAGATCATACCTGTCAGATAATCGTGTACAGCACCTGCGAAAATGGCACCAACGACAATCCAGATAAATGCGACCGGTCCGTATAACGCTCCCATAATCGGGCCGAAAATCGGGCCAACTCCTGCGATATTTAGTAATTGAATCAATGAGTTCTTGCTAGTGCTCATTGGCACGTAGTCGACTCCATCTGCGCTTGTATACGCTGGTGTCGCACGCTCTTCCTTCACGCCGAACATTTTGACGATGTACTTACCATACGTAAAATATCCGACTATTAATAAGACGATAGAAAATAAAAATGTAATCAATGCTTTTTCCCTCCCTTATAGTGATAACGCTTACATCAACTATAATAGAAAGATGTCCGAACTATGACAAAATCTCGTAACATGTCAGAATCGCGAAGTAAGATGCACTCCGAGAGATTAACATGTTACGAGATGCTTTATCCTTCAAGGCGTTGACGTAATTCTTTGACATAATTTCGGCTAACTGCCAGTTTCTCCGGCCGCTCATCGACTTCTAGTTGATAGGCTCCATTGAACCAAGGCGTCAAACTACTGACGTGCACGAGGTTCACGAGAATGCTTTTATGAATCCGGAAGAACGACGAATGTGTCAATCTACTTTCTAGTTCTTTTAATGTCATACGCGTTTCGTAATCGCGCGTAGGTGTCACGACCTTCGTCCATTTCTCTTCTCGGTGTACGTAAAGAATATCACCGATTGGAATATAGTGGATTTCACCTTCTGTTTCTACTGGTAATCGATCCATTCGTTTCGGCGACGTTTCAGGTTGAGCCCGTTGCAGCAACTGTTCTACACGTTCGATCGTCTGCCGCAGTTGCTCTTCATCATACGGCTTCAGTAAATAGTCCATCGCATGAACACGGAACGCTTGTGCCGCGAATTGCGGGTAGGCAGTGGCGAAGATAATTAACGGTACTTTTTTCAGTGCACCTAGCGTCTTTGCCACTTCCATGCCATCAACTTTCGGCATTTCAATATCGAGGAACACGACATCCGGCTGTAGTTGCATCGCCTTGATAATTGCCGACTCCCCGGAATCCGCCTCTCCGACAACTTTCACTCGTTCAAATTGTCCAAGCAAATAAATCATCTCTTCGCGCGCATACCTTTCATCATCCACGACCAATGCGCGAATCGTTTCCGTCATATCCGTTCACCTCCGATTTCGGAATATGGAATGAAATCTTCGTTCCTTCATTCGGTGTACTTTCTATTGCCAGTCCCGAATTTTCATCAAACGTCATCTTCAAGCGTCGATTGACATTATACAGGCCAAGCCCAGTACCTTTTTCAGACTCGACTTGATCCTGTCCGAGCATAGCGAGCCGCTCAGGAACAATTCCCGTGCCGTTGTCCTCCACTATAATATGAATATCATCGCCTAGTTCATGTATCGAAATATGAACGCTTGCATTCGCGTCCAACTCTTTAATACCGTGCGTAATTGCATTTTCCACGATGGGTTGCAACGTCAGTGGCGGAATCTTCTCTTGCAGGATGCTCGGATCCACATCGATACAAATCTTTAGCTTATCAATAAAACGCGCTTCTTCGATCATCAAATACGCTTCGACGTGTGCAAGTTCTTGCTGTAACGTAACCATCTTCGCCGTCGTGCCTTCGAGATTCTGACGTAAGAAAAAGGACAGCGATGACAGCAATTTACGCGCTTCGTCCGGATTCGTTCGGATCAATGAAATAATAATATTCATCGAATTAAACAGGAAATGTGGACTAATTTGCGCTTGCAATGCCTGGATTTCCGCTTCCTTCGCTAGTTGATAAGCATGATCTGCCTCGGCAATTTCCAGTTGATTGCTGAGTAATTCTGCGAGTCCCGCAATTAATTCAATCGTGACATCGGTAATCGCTTTACGCGAAGGATAGAATAGTTTCAACGTTCCAATCGTTTCACCGCGTGTTTTAAGTGGCGCAATAACAATAGCCCCTGATGCCGATACACTCGGATGTTCATGCATGACAGAGTCTGTGACTATGAGCCGACCTTCTCGAATCACTTGACGCGTTAAATCCGTCTGGATCGAACCTTCCATAACCGTCCCTTTGGATCCGACAAACGCAAGAATATCCGTTTTATCCGTCATCGCGACAGCACCTGGTTGCAACTCGTCTAGGAGGATACCGCACACCGCGGTGGCCGTATCTTTTCGCATGCCTGTCCGTAAATAACCCAGTGTCTGATCCGCAATACGCAATGTTTTTTGCGCTTGTAACGCCGTCATTTTATCTTGATCACTGATGACATTATACGCAATCAGCATGAATAAGGCAGTCCCAATACCGTTTGCTAAAATCATCGGTAAGCCAATCGCTTGTACCAATGCAAACGCTTTCTCAAACGGCTCTGCAATAACGACAATGAGCAACATTTGCAACGCTTCCGCAGCTGCACCAATCGCAAATGCCAAAAGCGGACTGATGTGCTTGCCTTTCTTATAGAAGTAACCTGCAAGAACACCAGAAATAATAGTGGAAATCCCACACGAAATAGCCGTGAATCCCCCTAAAGACATCCGATGAATCCCAGCGATAAGTCCAGCACCGATTCCGAGTCGATAGCCACCGAGCAAACCTGCAACAACAACCCCGATTACACGGGAATTCGCAATTGCCTCATCAGTATCGAGTTGCCATGACATATTTTCAAAATGAAACGTCTGCATATCTAGTGCCACACCAAAATACGTTCCGAAAATCCCGAACAATCCAAAAAAGAGTATCGCCGTCAGCTCTTGCCGACGATTCAATACATCTTGATGGATCATATTTTGGAAAAACCGAAAACGAGTCAGAAGGAAAGCGACCGCCACAATCATTCCGACCCGTTCGAACATGATGATCAGTAAATCTAGCATCGCTTTCCTCCGTTCTCAGAGATTACTTTTGTATCGCTTTGTTGACGACAGACACAACTTCCAAGCGTGTCATCTTCTCACGCCCTTCTTTTAGCGCATCCAGTGTACTATGCGCCAAAGCCAACGGAATATTACAGAAGTTCAAAATCGTCTTCGTATGGATATCTTCAATGTACGCATCCGCTAACGCCAAGTTCTCTTCTGCATAGGCAAACATTTCCGGCAGCTTCCAGTCGTTCGGGAAGAAGTTCACGTCACGCACCGCGTCTTCCTTATAGTTACGTAGAATATTAACAGACTGCAACCCGCGACCAAAACCAATCGCTAGGTCTCGATCCGTCTCCGTACCATCATACCAGCGCCAAATATCCGCAAGCATCACGCCCACTAATCCAGCGACATAATACGTATAGTCATCGAGATCTTCACGCGTCTCGATCACCCAGTCCTTACCTGCCCACTCCGCCATGCCGCGACCCATGATCGCAGTCGATTCAAGTACTTTATTACGTGCCGTTTCCGGACAGAACTCTACCCAGTCAGCTAAGCGCAACGTCACTTCAGGCAACTGATCACGGTATGGTGCGAATAACTCGTCCAGTGCAGACGCCATCGATTCACCTGTTGCGATTCCGCGGTCTAGAATATCGCTTACTTTGTTCAGCAAGTCGATAACGATCGACACGTCCAGTTGTTCATGATCTTCAATTTCATCGATTGCACGCATACACAGGTATGCAGACGCAACGGCTTCGCGAACGTTTGGTTCAAGTAATTTAATCGGTATGTAGAATGTACGGCTTGTCTCTTTTAAGACTTTCATTGCTTCTTTTTGTAATTTCGCTTCGGTTTTCATATAAGGTTCCCTCCATCAATCTTTGCACAGGTTGTGATTATATAGAATGGGTTTATTATAGCATTGATTGGGTTTGGGGTGCGACTGGAAAGGTGTTGGGGGAGGAAAAGCAAGTAGGTTGTGTGACGATTGTGCCTAAGATTGCTGAATGAGAATGGGTTGGCGCTGTTTCGTTGCGTTCCAGGCGGACGCGTTCGGGAGGGCCCGAACTAGTCGCGGTGCTCTTTTTAGTTGTTTCACCTGATCGGGCTGATCCTCCCTGAGTCGCCGCCTTCCACTTCACTTCACTGGATGGACGTTTAGGTAACTGTTCAAGTAGTAGTTCTCTGACTGCGACGAAACAGATCCTATAAAAAAGCTACCTAATGTCAACGTACGGACTTTCTAGGTAGCTCTTCTATTTTAACAATTACTCAGTCCGCGTATCATCTCTCGCACGACGAACCAAATACAAAATCCCTTCAATTGAAAGTACAACCAACAATGAAATCCCGAACAGTGGCATGATGACACCTAAAAACACCATAAGCACAACAAACCCTATCGAAATTTTACTCGTCGTCTTAGGCGGTGCCGAAATATTTCCTTTTCTCTTGCGTAACAACCACATCTTGAACCCGTAGAAAATCAGGAATAAAAATGCCAGACACACGATTAAATTAATAATTTTATTCGGCAAGCCAAACAGATGACCCTCGTGCAACGGAATTCCCCATGTGAACCATTTCGCTAAGATACCATACTCGTCATAGCCTACTTTGGAAATCAAATTGCCGCTGTATTGATCAAAATATGAAGTCATTTCTTCAGCAGGATGTACATCTAACCCTGTTACACCGGTGTTACTTCCTTTCGATACCGTGAACACACTATCTTCAGAAAATGGATATACGATCGAATACGGTGTTGAAATCTTTTCGCCCTGTACTATTTCCATCAATTCTTCAACAGCAATCCCATTATGGCCCATGTCCATTCCTGACATATCTCCATTTCCACCGTGATTCGCGTGTGGATCTGGTTTTTCGGATGAAGGGGCTTCTTCTTTACGAGTTGCCCAAGGAATCTCACTCATATCAGAAGTAGGTGGCTGTTGTTGTAGCAACGGCGTTCCAATAGAAGGATGTTCTTGGGAGGCAGTATAGATGAAATTCCCCATGAATGCGGACCAGGGAAGCCCTGTGAAAATAAGAATGATCATGGGAATAGTGATAATTGTTCCAATTAAAGCATGAACCCGTTTAAATTGGAGTCGATGTGTTGATTTCTTCGGTTTTTTTAGCGCACGACTTTTAAATGTCATATACAGTCCGGAAAATAATAAAAAGATTGCCCAGCATGCAGCTAATTCAACTAAGTAATTGACGACAGTTCCACCAACAAAGAGCGAACTATGAACATTTCTCATAATATTAGCGTACGTATACTTTGGATTTTGAGAGCCGACTATTTCGTTATGATCATCTAAAAATACGTATTTTTCTTCGCCTGACTCGGACTTTAGAGTGAGTCTCGTGTTATAGGGCTCGTCCATAATCATAACCTTCGAAACTTCAAATCCTTCGTTCTCCTGTTTCACGAGTGAAATTCCTTCGTCAATCGTCAGTTGGGATATTTCTTCACTGTTACCAAAGAAAAGATCCTTGTACGCAACCTTTTCGACATCATTGTAAAACAAGTACCCAATTCCACTCAGCGTAAGTGTAATCAGAAGTGGAGCCATGAACAAAGCACCAAAGAAGTGCCATCTCCAAAAACGATTGTATGTACCTTTTTTCATTGTGTCCCCTCCTCATCTAGTTAGTTATCATTTTATAGCTAACGCAATTGATCTCGTTTTGGATCACTATACCTCCAACAATATGGGCCTTTTTAAAGAATGAAGTGAACGAAAGCGTTATCAATTGCATATAAGCTTTTGTAAGTAAACCATGAAGATATGAACTATGAATGAATTAGAGAACTTTTTCATTTTCTACTATTCAGTATCAAGGACTCCATTATTAATAGTAAGCAGATTCTTTTTCTAATTTGAATACTTTTTAAACAAGGGGTAGAAAGTAAAGAGGTTATTTAAAAGGAGTAAATGGGTGAGGAAGTGAAAGCTATAGATATGAGGACTTTGATTTTAGGAATTCGATATGGATGTGTTTTTTGAAGGCGAAATTGAATTGTTTATATTTTTCTTAGAGGCGATTGATCATGTTCTGAGATTCGTGAATATGTTAAATGTTGGCGCACTAAAAGGAAAGAAACATTAACTATTTCATTCCACATGTATCATTTCTACTTATATCTGATAAAAAATATATTATTCCGGTAAATACGGACTAATATAAAAAGCGAATTCTTGTAATCGATCCTCATACTCCGAATTAATCCGTTTCGTGTATTTCATAATGGCGCGAGTCAGTAGCGCTCTAGTCTCAGCAAAGTTGTATTCGCCTTCCTGTTGATTAAAGATGGACTTGACTGGTTTGATCGTAAAAAAATCATCCACTGTTGCGCTGCTATTTAGCTCCATATAATTAAGTGTATCGACTGACAACACGCTGTATACACGTGCTAGAAGATCTTGATCTCCATCGTTTTCATCCGCCACTACCTTTGCTAACTGGTTGATGCTGCGTGGTCCATTATGAAGCGCGTGCCACTTAGGTATAAATCTCCTTTTGTCACGTTGTTGCAATTCATTATATTGAGTCACTACTTCCTTTAACTCGTCTTTCATTAGTTCCATTTGATGTTGTTGAATGGTCAAAGGGCAAATTAACGGACGAATTGTTTTGACGTTTGATTGATCTCTTGTGTAGTGTCTGTAAATGATAGTAGATTCCTTTCAATTATATAGTTTCATATAAAAGGGCGTGTCCTCTAGGTTAGTAAGTTACCTAGAGGACACGCTTTTACATTTTTGAGACGTAGGTCGGACCGTTTCGATAGGATATATGTATCGATACTCTCGATCGATGGTTTTTACTAGATTACTCTTTGACTTCACCCACTTGGAAATATTGATTCTTAAAAATATTTACCAAGTTCAAGTGATAATGATACACTTATACTCAAGCGATATATTGATTCTACTGGAGGTAGATTCCATGAACTGGGTTGAGATTCTTTCATTAAATGTAGGGAAACCAAAAGAAATGGATTTTGGAAAAAAGTCTGTTTCGACTGGTATTTTTAAAGTGCCAATTTCTCAAACAGTCTTTTTATCCTCTAGGAACTTTACCGGTGACGGTCAAGGTGATCTCGTTCATCACGGCGGTGTTCATAAGGCGGTTTGTGTGTATCCACATGAACATTATTCTCATTGGGAACGCGTCTTAGAAAGAACGCTTCCGTATGGTGCGTTTGGTGAAAACCTTACCCTAACAGGGATGACGGAAGAAGACGTATGTATCGGTGACTCTTTTCAGCTCGGTGAAGCGATGGTTCAAGTGAGTCAGCCTCGCCAGCCTTGTTTTAAGTTGGCGCTTGTCTATGAACGAAAAGATTTACCGCTTCTTGTACAAGATACAGGTTTTACAGGCTTTTATTTCCGCGTGTTGCGTGAAGGGTTGGTTTCGCCTATGGATACATTAATTCCGTTAACACGCCAAGTACATGCTATTTCAGTATCGGAGGCGAATCGGCTGATGCATCATGATAAACAGGACTTGGAAGGTGTTCGTCGGTTGCTGGAAGTTGAGGAACTGTCTCCGAGCTGGCGCAAGACGTTTGAAAAACGGGTGGCGGGTCAGGATGTAGATACTAGCGAACGGATTTCTGGTGAAAAGTGAAGTGGGTATTGGATCCACATGTAGTAAACTGTAGTTTATTTCACGAGAAGAGGTATAGGATATGGAAAATGATAAAATACGAACTATGACTACGTGGTTCAGAAACTGGTTTTTGGATAATAAAGTAGTCGCGATATTATTGATTTCCTTATTAATTTTATTGAACTTCCTAGTCTTTTCTAAAGTTATGTACATGTTTCATTTTGTAAAAGAGTTTCTCGGTGTAGTGGCATTACCTATCATCATGGCGGGAATTCTATTTTATCTATTGAATCCATTGATCGATATGCTGGAAAGAAAGAAAATCAAGCGGGTTTGGGGGATCGCACTAGTCTTCGTGGTCATTAGTGGTTTAGTCGCATGGGGTATTATCATACTGATTCCGACTATACGCGAACAAGCGACTAGCCTCATTCAAAACTGGCCAGAATATTGGAATAAATTAGTAGCACAATTCGATAGCTTGTTGAGTAGTAGTATGTTTTCTCAACTACAAGGAAAGTTGGACGATATCGATCAAAACATTATCAAGTCGATAACAGAACAAACGAATGGCTTCATGGACTCTGCTTTCTCGGGGATTGGCAGCGTACTCGGAACGGTTACGAATGTGGTCATCGCATTGCTGACGATGCCGGTCCTTTTATTCTTTTTATTAAAAGACGGACGCGATTTGCCGTATCATATGATGAAACTTTTGCCGACGAAGATGCGTGCCAATACGTATAAAGTATTGAAAGAAATCAATATGCAAATTAGCCAATATATCAGAGGTCAATTATTAGTAGCATTTTTTGTAGGATTGATGTTCTGGATTGGTTTGGCAATTGCGGGCCTTGAATATGCCGCTTTACTTGCGATATTAGCCGGAGTCCTAAACTTGGTTCCGTATTTAGGGTCGTTCCTGGCAATTATCCCGATTGTCATCATTGCGTTAGTTTCTTCGCCTTTCATGCTTGTTAAAGTAATCATTGTGTTCGCAGTTGAACAAGCACTTGAAGGTAGATTGATCCAACCGTTGATTTTGGGTAGTAATTTGAAAATACACCCTGTCACTATAATTATCGTGTTGTTAACGGCTGGAAAATTATTCGGTGTACCCGGTGTTATTTTAGGTATTCCCGCTTACGCTGTCATCAAAGTACTTGTAGAACATATTTTCAAGTGGTATAAATCCTATTCAGGTCTTTATGCAGAGGCATATAACCCTGCGCCTAAACCGAACGTTCCCATTGAAAAAAGGAAAGTGAAGAAGCGTAAAAAATTTAATTTTTGGAAAAAACGTTAGACTTTGCCGTTAATGAAAAAGTACAAGCCCGAAATGAGATAGCTCCTCATTCCGAAGTCAATAGGGCGTTAAATAAACAGAGCGTATCTTCTAGGTTAGTACATTACCTAGAAGATACGCTCTAAAAGTATTGAATTCATAAAGATGATTTGCATAATAAATTGGAAAAGCGCCCACTTCTTCGAACATCGTTCATTTCCCCTTGCAAAGTGCCCATAATCCTAGAACGCCACCCACAACTACGGTTAACGCGGTTAGTTTCTTCCTATCCAGAGTAGACTCAAACCTCACCTGGTCTGGTGTGATGACATATACGCCAATGGGTTTAATAGTAAAAGCACCGCCGCTACCGTCACCACCCCCACCTACTGCATATTTAACTTTCGCCACAGGGACTACTTTTTGCAAACCAAGTTCGATCGGTTCCCCGTATATGAAGGTCACGTCTTTTTGGTTGGCAAATTTATTAAAAATCGTATTAATGGGTGTTTCACTATACTCTTTCTTCCCAGCAAACTCGTTCGGTTGAGTTTGTCCATTATTCATGTCTATTCCCTCCTCTCTTTACTCATTCGCCTTCTTCGGTCAATCACCTTCTATAAGACGCTTACTGATGATTTATTATTTCATTTTAATTAAAACCTCTTTTAAGTAGATGAAATATAGTTTATATAACACTTAAAGGTGTTACAATAATACATAACACTTTAAAGTGTTATATGAATCGGAGGTATCCATGATGAATTCACAAGAGAAATTAGAAGAAATCCGTAAAACCGTTGTACTTCATGCGCCGCTTGAAAAAGTTTGGCAGGCGGTTTCTACATCAGAGGGCATGGCAGCGTGGTGGATGCCCAATTCACTTAAACCAATAGTAGGTCATGAATTTGTACTTCATACAGAGCAATTCGGGGATTCTCCTTGTAAAGTAACAGAACTTCAACCACCTACTCGTTTAGGCTTTAATTGGGGTAAAGATTGGCATGTTTTAATTGAATTGAAAAAATTGAGCGAAGAGGAAACAGAGCTTACGTTAATACATTCTGGTTGGGATGCAAATAAAGTAACTGAATTTGAACAACCTCATACAGTTGTTCGTGGATTTATGGAGAGCGGTTGGGAACGTATTGTCAAAGAGAAACTTCCGGCTATTTTGAAGGCTTAAAAGTGGTGAACCCAACTAAGCAAGATGTTTTCCAAGCGATTTCTGATCCGACTCGTCGTAGTCTGTTAAAATTGCTTGCCGAAAAAGAATTATCCATCACTGATATTGTGGAGTTTTATCCGATAAGCCGAACAGCAATAAATAAGCATCTTCATATTCTTTTTAATGCGGGCCTCGTCAGACGTCAGAAGGTGGGAAGGGAAACTCGCTATAAGCTTACTTCTGAACCACTAATTGAACTAAAGGACTGGCTTAGTTTCTTTGAACAGTATTGGGATAAAAACTTGCTCGCTCTTAAAGAATATGTAGAGAAAAATAATGATTAGCTAGTAGTGGAACCGAGTATAGGAAATGTAAATTCCTCGGTTCCTTTTACATGATTCGGTTACGACTTTGTCATTATTTAATTACTTGCCTTAACTCATCTGTCATTTGCTCAACTAATTCTGGTCTTCCATGAAATTGAGCAGGTGTATTTTGGAAGAGCTCAACTTTCCAATTGCCGTCTTTGTGAACAGTAACTAGAGTTTGTAGTGCATTTACTGTGGGCTCAATATCTGTTTTCCCAGGTGGAATCATCCCGGCAATGGCTTGTACGATTGCGGTATCCTTTCCAATTACACGAACGTCTTTCACTTTCGTCACAAAAGGCGCAGTGGGATGGTTTTCAAAGATTGACGTAAGATGCGATAAAATTTCCTGTCGTCCAACCATTTTACTTCCATCAAAACCAATTTGAATGCCTTGTTCCGTAAATAGTTCAGCCATTCCTTTTGCATCACGGTTGTTCCATGCGTCTATTAATTTTCCATAAAGACTAGTCATTCGATCTTCGTTAGAAATATTCATGCACTGTTCCCCTTTTTTCATATATATTATTTCCCTTACTTCGTCTCTTGTATAACGGGTAGCCACTACGTACTTCACTAATTGGTATGTGATTTCGATTTGATAATAGTTTCACTAATAAACCCCATTATGATGCCGACACCGATCGGAAGTAGTGAAATTTCAGTATGCGAAAGTGAGAAATTAAAGATAAGAATATCTATATTCCCTATAAAGCCTATTACATATAGTACTATCATCGTTCCAAATGAAACGAGTAACGGAATCCAAAAGGACTTATTCACAACTCCACCTCCCGATCTAGTAGATTGTCAGTGATGTATTTATTATGAAAACTAGTATTCTAATCTACTTGTTCTTTCACGTTGTACACATATGGCTCCTTAAATGCGATCTTCTCTAGACATTTCTTACGATAAAGTATATCATTTTTCCGCTAAATTATCTAACTACTCTGTCTTTCATTTTATTGAACACAGATCAAACCCGTCAATAGAAAAGCTTGTATTTGAAAATAAAAAACATCTATATAAGTCACAAATGGAGAGGCTTGCGTGATCTCATTTGTTTCCTATACAGATGCTACTCTACATATTAATTTAAATAGAAAGAGCTATTCCTTTTCATCAATAAGGGTCTGCTTTATGACCTTTGTCCACTGCATCTTTCACAGCCGATTTAGAATCGGGCGTTCCTTGTCCGAATTTTGATTGACCCGCGTCACGGCCAGGGACGTTAGGTTCTGCCGCCATCCCTTCGAACTCTTTCATTTTCTGTTCAATACCTGCTTGTACAAGACGTCCGTATTCAAAATCCGCTTGTGTGAAGTGATCGATCATTGCTTTTTGAATACGTACATCACACGCTGCGAGCGCTTCGGAGAGGTTATTAATTAATTCCTCTCGTTCCCATTCTTCAAACTGCCGGAACGTCTCGCCTGCTTGTCCATAATTATTCGGTCGGTCAATCGGTGCGCTCATCGCTGCTGCATTATACGTAGGTCTATGCGGAGGTCGACTTTCTCCTGTTGCTTCCTTAAATCCACCGAGCATGGAGGGTTCATAATTAATATGCGGATTGTCTCCCGACTCGCTTGGGTCTCGATGATCCATTTGACCACGTTGCTGGTTTGTCCGAACTTCTTTTTTGGGTGCATTAACAGGTAACTGGAGATAATTCGTGCCGATACGATGACGCTGTGTATCGGAGTACGAGAATGTACGACCTTGAAGCATTTTATCGTCGGAAAAATCCATTCCGTCTACAAGTACTCCGGTCCCGAAAGCGGCTTGCTCGATGTCCATATGAAAATCATCAGGGTTGCGGTCTAACACCATCTTCCCTACTGGCAACCAAGGAAACTGCTCTTCCGGCCAAAGCTTTGTATTATCAAGCGGATCAAAATCCAGTTCTGGGTGGTATCCATCTTCCATAATTTGCACAAAAAGTTCCCATTCAGGGTATTCTTTACGTTCGATCGCTTCAGATAAATCTTGCGTCGCATGCGCAACATTTTTCGCCTGAACGGCATCCGCATCTTCCTGAGTTAAATTACGAATGCCTTGTTTTGGCTCCCAATGATACTTCACTAGAACTGCTTCACCTTTGTCATTGACCCACTTGTATGTATTCACACCTGAGCCTTGCATGTGACGATACGTGGCGGGAATGCCCCATGGTGAAAACAAAAACGTGATCATATGGATAGATTCTGGTGATCGAGAGACAAAATCAAACATGCGTTGTGGATGCGGTATATTAGAAGCTGGATCGGCTTTGAATGCGTGAATCATATCAGGAAACTTCATCGCATCTCGAATGAAAAAGATCTTTAGATTGTTTCCTACCAAGTCCCAGTTGCCATCTTCTGTATACATCTTCACCGCAAACCCTCGTGGATCCCGTGCAGTTTCGGGCGAATCTTTAGCGCCTGCTACAGTAGAGAAACGAGCGACTAAAGGCGTTCTCTTTCCAGCACCCGAAAACACTTTGGCACGGGTGTACTTTTCAACTGGCTCGTCCCCTGCTTTGCCATACGTTTCAAAATATCCAAACGCACCCGAACCTCTCGCATGGACGACTCGTTCAGGTATTTCCTCACGATCAAAATGAGAAATTTTTTCGATAAAATGATAATTCTCGAGTGTAGCCGGACCACGGTCACCAATTGTCCTGATATTTTGATTATCCTGTACTGGATGCCCTTGGCGTGTCGTAAGTATTTCTCGCTCTTCCATTTGACCGTCATTCTGTTTACGTTGTTTCTTTTCCACTGTATTCCTCCTCGACAAAGTGCTTTCTAATTCTACCGACAGTATGACCCGAACAGGAATAAGATAAACACCTACACTTCACTTCGAGAGAAACGGTACAATTCGCACGCAAGGCTTCCAGAATACTGCTTGTTGTATATATTTTAAATGCTTCCACGTTTCCCGGGAAATCTCAGAAGGTCGGATTGAGCAGGGGTAGGAAGATAGTGAATTGAATACAAAAAGCACCGGCTCACTGAACAATGGATAACTGTTCGGAGAGCTAGTGCCTCTTGTGAAACTATGAATGAAACTTTTCTACCGTTGTTATACGTCTACCATTTCTAGAAATTGCAGCGTTCGATCATTTGTGGAGTGATTAAAGAATGTCTCTGGATCAGAATCTTCAATGATGACTCCTTCGTCTAGCATAATGACTCGGTCTGCCACGTTTTTCGCGAACTTCATTTCGTGTGTCACGACGATCATCGTCATCCCTTCCTCTGCTAGGTTTTGCATGACTTGCAACACTTCCCCAACGAGTTCGGGGTCTAAAGCAGAAGTCGGTTCGTCGAATAACAAGACTTTCGGTTCCATGGCAAGTGCTCGAGCAATCGCCACACGTTGTTTTTGACCACCGGATAATTTATTAGGATAGACTGCCGCTTTTTCGGATAACCCTACCTTTTTTAATATCCCGTGTGCCATCTTTTCCACTTCTACTTTGTTTAATTTTTTGACCATCAGAGGTGCTTCCATAACATTCTCTAATACAGTTTTATGTGGGAATAAATTAAAGTGTTGGAACACCATCCCGACTTCCGCACGGATTTTCGCCAAATTGTCTTTTTTCTGATTGACTTGCTTTCCATCAATTGTAATAACGCCTTCATTCGTTAATTCTAAAAAGTTTAAACAGCGTAAAAAAGTACTCTTGCCTGAACCACTGACCCCTATGAGCACCACTACTTCTCCACGGTGTACTTCCATGTCAATACCTTTTAACACGTTCAAATCTCCAAATGACTTATGAATATTTTCTGCTTTAATCATCGGATCTGCCCCCATTATTTATCCACATCCAATTTATTCTCATACCATTTTAATAGAGCGCTGAAGATTAGGACGAGAATTAGATAATAAAGACCAACTACGAGAAACGTTTCAAATTGTTTAAAGTTAGAGGCGGCGACGCGATTGGCCAAACCGAATAATTCAGATACACCAATAACATAGACTAGAGACGAATCTTTCAATGTGATGATGAATTGGTTTCCGAGCGGCGGAATGGCACGTCGTAAAGCTTGTGGAAAGACGATCCGTCTCATCGTTAATGAACTATTCATACCTAGTGCAAGACTCGCTTCACGTTGACCTTTATCAATTCCTTGAATAGATCCACGGAAGATTTCCGCAATATACGCACCATTATGAACACCTAGTGCAATCGCACCTGCCCAAAAGTTATCTAATACGATAATCGATGTGATCCCAAAGTATAGAAACATAATTTGAACAATTAACGGAGTTCCACGAATGAGCGTTATATAAATATTCGCGATCGTCTGCAGTATTTTGGAGTTTGAAATCTTCATCAGTGCGAAAATAACACCTAAAATCATCCCAATTACAACTGCAATCGCTGTGATTTCAATCGTTAATAGACCTGCTTGTAAAAATCCTTTGTACGTATTTTTGAATACGTCAACAAATGTTAGTATAAACTCAGGCACCGGCACACCAACTTTCTAAGAAATAGGTGGAGATTGTAGTTATTCCAATAACTCGACACCTTCTAAATCAATATCTAGTAAATTACGACCGAACCATTTATCTGAGATTTCCTCATACGTCCCGTCATCCATCATCTCTTGTAATGCCTCATCAAGTGCTTTTGTTAATTCTGGATTTTCTTTATTTACCGCAATGGAAGGTTGTTCTACCCACATCGGCTTGTCGACCTCTTTGATTTCAAATCCATTATCGATCGCTTCATAGCCTACGATGTCCGCAGTAATTACTGCATCTAAACGACCTTTAACCGTTAAATCTTTTAACGCTACTACATCACTGCTGTAATACTGGACATCATCCGATAATTCTTTAGCGGGTTCTTCATATGTGGACTGAGCTACTACACCGATTTTCTTACCATCTAAATCTTCTGGAGATGTAATTTCTTCATTATCCTTTGCAACGAAAATCATGCCACCTGAATAATAATAAGGCTCAGTGAAGTCCGCTTGTTCTGCACGTTCTTTTGTATAAGCCATAGAACCAATAATTGCGTCAAACTTATTTCCAACTAGACCTTGTAAAATTGTTTCAAATGGATTCGTTACGGGATTGGCTTCAAGACCCATTTTCTCAGCAAGTGCATTTCCTATTTCTATATCAAAGCCTGTAAGTTTACCGTCTTCTTCAAAACTAAATGGTTTGTACACGCCACTTGCAGCGAATGTAAATTTACCTTTATTTACTAATTTATAGCCTTGATCTTCAGTAGTATCAGATGTTTTCTCTTCGTCGGTACCACACGCAGCAAGCACTAACACAGATGCTGCTAGTAATAGAATCATCATTTTGATTTTTTTCATTTTCCCAAACTCCCTTTTTAGTTAGCACTATCGCTACTTTTTACTTTTCATTAGTGATTTCTTTTTTCAGTGATTTTCTATTACGGACGTGCTTTCTGTTTTCGAAGTACTAGTATGGATTTCTTTCGTGGATAAATCTTTATTTCGATAATTTGAAAACGCTTACAATTACTATTGATGAATGCGGTACTCCATACTATTAATATATCTAGCCTCCTTTTCATCGTGATTCATTGCATACTAAACTCATCATAGAATCGAAGTAGATTTTGGATCTTTATCACACTATCCTCACTTTCTAACTAGTAAGTTATTTACTATTAAACCATGATACCATAGAAAAGTGAACGATTAATTTTATATTCACATAATCTTTTTATCCAACACAATAAATATAATCTTTCTATTTTCACTACGTTACGACTATGTAACTACATATCATGTAGAAGCTATACAGTAAAAGTTTTCTTTTATATATCCTCCAAAATACATTTACTCATTCACGCTTTTCTTATTCTCTTTCTTCAAACCTTTAATATTTTTCTTGATTTTTTTACTCTCTATTTTCTTTTCCTTTTTCTCTTTTCTATCTTGTACAGACTTTTCCATTTCATCATCCAATGAATCGGTATCGTTTATAGCATTTTCACCAAACCAGTCCACTACTTTATTTTTTGCGAGCTGTTTTGTATTTGCATCAATATACGTAGCGACGACTAGTAAAGCTCCCACTACAATGGCCAAATCATCGGAATATCCTACGATTGGCGTGAAGTCTGGTATAAAATCTAACGGCAAAATGAAGTATCCTAGAGCGCCTAAAATAGTAGACTTTACTTTCTTCGGGACTGTCGGCTTTTTAAATGTATAGAACAGTAATAGAGCCCCATACGTTAACTTAACTCCTGCTTGTTTACCAAACTTCAGAATTTTATCCCAAAACTTTTCCTCGGAGAAATGCTTAGAATAGTCCTCGTTGTTTTTGACCAAGATAATACCTACCTTCTTTTATTTTCTGAGTTTGAGTGTCTTATTATTTTCATTTGTGACCTCTACGACTCGAAACGTTCGTTTGGTCATATGTATACCCTTCATTCCCGGTATTCTAACCATGGTATTTTATTAGTAAATGCTCTTGCTGTGCTTTTGAAAAATTTTCATTTTTTAAAATCGTGATGTGTAATTAACTAGCCGTAACTAGTTCTCTCACAACAATCCACCGCATTCTTTATGCTATGATACGTATACTACATAGCGATTTACGGAGGATTCCACATGAAAAAAGTTGCAATTATTCAAGATTTATCTTCATTCGGTAGATGTTCACTCACTGCCGCGATTCCTGTTCTTTCCGTGATGGGCGTGCAAGCGTGTCCATTACCTACAGCGGTTTTGTCTGCACAAACAGAATATCCGAGCTATTACTGCCATGATCTTACGAACGTCATGCCACGCTATATGGAGGAGTGGAAGAAGCTCAACGTTTCGTTTGACGGTATTCATACCGGCTACATTACGGGCAAAGAGCAAATTCACCATATCCTCACGTTTCTCGATAGCTTTTATTCTAATCGGACGCTTTTGCTCGTGGATCCGGTGCTTGGCGACAATGGAAAAGCGTATGATAATTTTGACGAAGAACTTCTTGAACAAATGAAAGTTCTTGTCGCGCGGGCGGATATTATTACGCCGAACATTACGGAATGCTGTTTGCTGACCGGTTGTAGCTATGACGTCTTGCATAGTTGCGTGGATGAACAAGATTACTTGAAGATTATCGAAGACGCAGGTAGACAACTACAACAGACAACTGGCGCTGAAATTATCATTACAGGCATTCAGCCACCTAGCCGGCAACATTCTATCGGCAATATGTATATTAACGAGACAGACACTCTCTTTAATACGGTGCCGTACAATGGTAAAAGCTATTCAGGCACGGGTGATTTATTTGCATCGGTATTGATGGGTAGCCGACTTCGTGGTGTAAGTATGGAACAAGCGATCACGCTCGCAAAGGAATTTTTGCTCACTGCCATTGAGGATACTGCTTTAGAAAATACACCGGTAGAGGCGGGAGTAAATTTCGAGAAATATTTGCGAATGTTATTGTGAGACCTACATATTAAAAAAGCACCGACCCACGAAAAAATATCGTGGATCTGGTGCTTTTTTATGAACTTCATCGTTTCATTTTCATTAGCATACAGAATCATTGGATTTCGGTACCGTAAGCCCGAACAGAGGCCGGAGATATAATGCTAAGAACGTTCCAGCAAGTGCGAGAATCCCCCAAATATATCCGTGTAAACTAAATGATGCGATGCCGCCGAAGTAGGCACCAATATTACAGCCGAATGCCAGACGTGCGCCATAGCCCATCATCAAACCACCAATGACAGAAGCTGCGAAATTACCAGTTGTTACGCGTGTGAATTTGAATAAACCACCTGCTGCTGAAGCGACGAAAGCTCCGATAATAACGCCAAAGTTCAGTACCGTAGTGGAATCAGTGAAAATAGATGCTTCTAGCGCAGACGCGTTGGCTCCTTGCCAATACCCCCAACTCGCTACATCAAAGCCTATGACAGAAGCTATTTTGGAGCCCCATAACGCGAAAGCAGAAGTAATGCCCCAAGGCGTACCACGCGTCATGAGCGTTAATGCGTTTAAAACCGCTAATACAATCGCAGCTGCAAACAAAGGCCAAGATCCGCGGAAAATTCGTTTCCAACCTCTTTCAGTAGGAAGTGCTGCCATTTTAGGTGCTTTTTTCTTTTTCTCAATCAGTAAAGTAATCCAAGCAATGAATCCGAATAGCGCAATGGAGACAAGCCAAGCGCCACCATAGCCTAAACCAGTGGAAGTGGCCAATGAAACCGGAGCGAATGCAGGCATTTCTTCCGTCCAGAATGGTAAGTGATACGCGCCAACTGTAGCACCAACAATAAAGAACGCAAGTGTTACGAACATAACTGTACGTCCGCCACCTATCGCATACAGTGTACCGGAAGCACACCCACCACCTAGTTGCATGCCGATTCCAAAAACAAAAGCACCTACGAGGAGGCTAACACCTACAGGCGAAACATAGCCGGCGACTGGGCCGCCAAAAAATGTCGTGCCATACGCTAAAATCGGTGCGAATAACGTAACCGCTATTGCCAGCATCAGCATATGCGATCGCATCGCTTGGCCGTTTCCGACTGATGCCATGCGTCGAAATGCTGACGTAAAGCCAAAGCGTGCATGGAACAAAGTGAAGCCAAGCAATAACCCAATGCCAAGAAGCATCGATTGAGAGATATGCTGAGTGGCTAGCAAATAAGCGAATAATGCGACTGCCACAAGGACCCCACCCGCAATCAGTAGTTTTTGCGGTGGGTTTAATAGAAGATCATCTCGTTCAACAGGACCTTTTACGTCGTTGACGGGTTGTACTTTTATAGTAGTCAATGCAAAACATCCTTTTCCTATTAATTTAGTAAGTATATTAATTCATATTAGTATTATCGGGTTTTAAAGTCAACTTGTTGAGCTTATTATAATTCTTTCATCGCTTCCTAGTAAACTGCATAAAAAAATCCTTAACCCTAGTACCAGGATTAAGGATTTTTCTATTATTTTATTTCTTCTACATCTTCTCGCGGTGTCGCACGGTACACGATAAACGACAGTACAACCGCCACAAGTGACATGGCAAACGCGATAAAGTACACCAATTCCACTCCAGCAACGAGTGCCAGGTCAGCAGTTAATGCGTCTTCAGGCGTCGTAGATTTCTTTAGAAAGTGTAATTGTCTAGCATTCATAATACTAATGAACACCGACACACCAATAGCTCCAGCAACAGGTTGCAGCGTCGACATCACTGCTGTACCATGCGGATATAATCGTTTCGGCAACTGATTCAATCCATTCGTCTCTGCTGGCATCATAATTGCGGAGACACTGAGCATAAGCAAGATATAGCTCGTGACGACAACCCAAATCGGTGTATCGAGTGTCAATCGGCTCATCATGAACATCGTTCCACTAAGCACAAACGTCGCAGGTATCATCAACACACGCGGGCCGAATTTATCGAATAATGACCCCATGAATGGTGACATTATACCATTTAAAATACTGCCCGGCAGTAGGATCAAACCTGCTGTCGCTGCGCTCAGTGCGAGTGGTCCTTGCATATAGATGGGCAAGATGATTTCAGAAGCGAACATCGCCATAATAATAATCAAGAACAAGAACACCGCGTGCGTGAACATCGGATAACGGAATACACGCATATCCATGACGGGCTCTTTCAACTTGAGCTGTCTTATAGCAAAAAGTGCAATTCCGATTACACCGACTCCGATCAACAGCAAAACGCGAGGGTTCGCAAATCCATCTGCACTTTCACCAACCGAACTGAATCCATAAACGAGTGATCCGAAACCAATTGATGAATACACCAATGAAATATAATCAATTTTCGGTTTTGTAACTTCCGTAATATTGATCAAATATTTGTAGCCGAATCCGATTGAAAATAATGCAAATGGAATGACGAGGATGAATAAATAACGCCATCCGAGATATTCCACGATCACACCTGATAACGTGGGACCAATCGCTGGTGCGAACATAATGACGAGTCCGATGATTCCCATAATCTTACCGCGTCTATGCGGTGGATAAATGAGCAAGAAAACGTTAAAGATGATAGGCATCAATAAACCTGTTCCGACAGCCTGAATGAGTCGCCCCGTTAATAGAATCGGAAATGTCGGAGCACTCGCCGCCACGATCGTTCCAATCGTGAAGACGGTCATTGTACCGAGGAATAATTGCCTCGTCGTAAACCATTGTAAAAGTAAAGCCGAGATCGGGATAACGACTGCCATGACAAGCATGAAGCCTGTTGCCATCCATTGCACAGTCGGTAACGTAATGGAAAATTGCTCCATTAGTGTGATCAGTGCGATGTTCAATAGTGTTTCATTCAAAATGGCGAAAAAGGCACCGATAATGAGTGCCAACATGATGGGCAGTACTTTCATATTCGGGTTATCCGCCAAGTATTCGTATTTCTGTTCTTCCATCTGAAAACCTCTTTCGTTGATCTCGTGAATTCGGCAATATAGTTACCGTTCATTTACTCTTATCATGCTTTTTTATAGGCGATGTGTCAATCTTTCTGAATCCAAAATGGCGATCTTTTTTCCATAGATTTATTATCTCTTTTACGCATGCTATCTAGCCTAAATACTCTCCTCCACTAAAATCCAATACAGGTGATTGAGGTACGCGCCTTTGCATGTTTTCTACAGGAATAGCTGGTTGTTCATTCAAATAATTTTCAAAGTTCGTCGGGTTAAATAACGTCGAAGGACGTAAGTACGCTCGGAATTCGGGATGGGTATTCCACTGCGACACTTTGAGATCAATGACTTGTACAAAATCCTGTTGTGTATAGCCTTCTTTCACTCTTGCGCGAATAAATTTCTTTGTTGCTGCAGATGTTGCTTTAAATTGCTTACCGGTTTTCTCGTTCAGATAAGCAATGACGAAAAGCGTAACGTCGAGAGGCTTCTCGACAAGATCATTATTCTTTATTTTTTTAAGTTCTTTAAGTTCTTTGGTTATAGGCCGTACCAGAGTGGTACAGTCCTTCGTTTCACTTTGGTACGACACAGCGTTTCGAAGTGAAACGTCCGGTGTATCAGATTGAAACGTCGCATCGTCTTCTTTTTCATTTGGTGATGTATCAGGTTGAGACATCGCATGAGGTATGTCTAGCTCACTTTTTGCTGGCATGGCTTCTTCAAACGACGTGTCATCTTGAATAGACAAAACAGGTAGTTTAGTATAATCAATCCGATACCATTTCGTCTTATCAATTTTCATTTTGTTATATTGTGAAGTCGAAATGAGGTATCCTTGCTTTTCCAAATTATAAATCGTGCGTTTGATCGTCATACATGACAAAAATGAAAATTCCTCCTGCCATTGATCAACTGTTTTATACACCCACTGATATTCGTCGCGCACATTTTTTGAAATAAGTGAACGGAAATGCAATTGCTGCAGAAATAACGCTTCATTTAACCCAACTAAATGCACAAGTGACGGTAGTAATTGTAACGGCTGTTCATTGATTAATAACTTCATACTGAATTCCTCCTAAAATGTCTGTAAGTGATAGCAATTCACCACTTCACTTACTATATAGAGGACTTTTTGCGTAAGGATACTCCTTTTTAAACTATTTTTTCTAGCTACAAAACTGTACGAAAAAAGAGCGGAAGCATAGGGCCTCCACTCACCTGTAATACATATTAGTTGATAGTCACTACTTCCTCGCTCGCTGGTTGAAGCAAATATACCGCATTCGACTTGCATACTTCGTAATCCACGAGATACATCTTTTCTCCGAAGTTCAGTCGCTTCGAATAAATATAGCCGGACTTCTCCAGTTTTCGTATCGCTCGGATAATCGTAGCCATTGACCAGAAATTCATCACCGAATGCCACTCTTTATACGATCTGCTTACCCACTGCGTTCCTTCTTCGATATCATTTGGACCAAAAGACAGCTCATGGATTTGCTGCAAGAACATCGATTCATTGAGTCCGATCTTCGCCGCTGTGTGTGGATGAAATTGCAGAAATGGTTCATGGATAATTTGCATACTAGTTTCCCCCTACTAACTTGTTGTAAGTGGCAGCTATTTGCCTCTTCACTAGCTATATAGAGAGCTTTCTGAATAAGGATACACCTTTTGAAAATAAAATGTGAAGATACATACGAAAAGAAGCTAGTGCAGGATAGAAATGCCGTCTGTTACACAGTTGACGACCATTTACACACCTTTCACTAACTTCTTTAAAGTGGACACATCGGATCTAAGACGAGTTGATGGATTATAATTCACGTACAGTGATCGGTATCAATCTACGTTCCATTTCATCTCGATGTTGTTCATATTGTGCGGGTAACTTCAATTCTTGTCCCATCGTTTCTTCCGACTCATCGTGAGCAAAGCCTGGAGGATCCGTAGCAATTTCGAATAAAATTTCACCATGCTCTCTAAAGTAAATCGCATTGAAGTAGTTTCGATCTTTAACTGCCGTCACGCCATAATCATGATCTGAAACATGTTCTTGCCATTCCAACTGATCTTGGTCATCTATCGCTCTCCATGCAATATGGTGAACGGTTCCGACACCCATTTGTCCTTTACCCGTTGCAGTTGCTTTAAGATCAACAATATTTCCGATATCAGCGGATGAACGGAAACGAATATAGTCTCCCTCTTTTCCAATCAGTTCAAGTCCCATGACGTTTTCCAAAAGTTCAGCTGTTTTAGTCGGTTGTGAAGAATATAAAGTAGCGCCACCGAATCCTTTAATCGCTACTTCAGGTGTCACGCCTCCAAATGTCCATGCATTTTGTTCACCTTCTGCACGCTCCACGATTTCAAGTTGAAGACCATGAGGGTCATTAAACTGTAGGTACTGCTCACCAAATCGTTCTGTCTTCGTTACATCTACGTTAAATTTGACTAAGCGTTGTTCCCAAAACATTAGTGCTCCAAGAGGAACAACATAAGAAGTTACACCTACTTGGCCATCTCCTATTTTCCCTTGATAGGCATTTGCCCATGGGAAGAACGTGATAATCGAACCTGGCTTGCCACCTTCATTACCGAAATATAAATGGTACGTACCTGGATCATCAAAGTTCACTGTTTTTTTCACTAAACGTAAACCTAGAACGCCTGCATAAAAATCGACGTTTTCTTGGGGATTCCCGACAATAGCTGTTATATGATGGATTCCACTAGTTTTCTTCATCATGTATGTTCACTCCTTAGGTATTATAACATTCAAGTTTAGCATCAATTACATTATTACTAATTCGAGACATCAGATTAAAAATTACAAATTTTGATCATGTAACCCTATTCTTTTTAGTTGTTCAATTAACTCTTGTTTTTCTATTACGCCTAACCCACTAAAAATTTCTTTCATCGCTTTTTTATGTTCTGGGAAGACTTTATTCATCAGTTCCGTTCCTTCAAACGTCAAAGCAGCATGTGTGACCCGACGATCATTCGGACACGGTTTTCTCATTAATACGTTTTTCTTTTCTAACTGATCAACCACATACGTAATACTACTACTGGCAATTAACACTTTCTCACCTATTTTTTGTATCGGTTGATCACCTTTGCTGTAAATGAACTCCAAAACCGCGAACTCTGTCGGGTTTAACCCCAAACATTTTATATCTTCAATGACACGCTTTTTGATTGACTCTACAGCTCGAGTTAGAACAACGAATAATTTTAGAGATAATGCCTCTTCCAGTTGATCTTTTGCATTCATACTTATCATCTCACTTAGTTTTACTATATTTTATTCACTCACTAGTGGCTCAAGTAATCCTATTCAATCAGAAAGAGGCGAGTATCGTCTATTCGTTATGCTGGATTCACTTGAAGTTCCACTGTGATTTTAATATCGTCGCCTACTAATACGCCGCCTGTTTCTAGCGCTTGGTTCCAAGTTAAACCATATTCTTTTCTAGAAATTTTGATAGCTGTTTCAAATCCAACTACGTCTACACCCCAAGGATTTTTCCCAGCTCCCGTACGCGATACGTTAAATGTAGTTTTCTTCGTAACATCTTTAACTGTCAAATCGCCAGTTACATCGTATTCGTCTTCTCCTGTTTTGACAATTTCAGTCGAATCAAATGTGATAGTCGGATACTGTTCTACATTAAAGAAATCAGCTGAACGAAGGTGGTTATCACGATCTTCATTATTTGTATTGATCGTGTTCACATCAATCTTGAAGTCAATCTTCGCATCTGTTAAATTGTCTAGATCTCCAGTAACCGATCCTTCCACTCCAGTGAAGCTACCTCTTACATTGGATACCATCATATGTCTTACTGAAAATCCTACGTTCGTGTGCGCTGCATCTACATTCCATTTTGTCATGTTAAAACTCTCCTCTTTATTTACGTATTAAGACTATTATACAATATAATTGTCTCGAATTCAATATATTTGATTTGGTTGTATCTGAAATCGTTGTATTTAAGTGTAAACACTCTATTACTATGACCCATATAGAAAACTTTATACCTTTAGCTTATTTACGGATTGTATTCAATGCTGTTGTCCAAGGAATTACTTGGTCTAACATTTGGTTTACTGAAGCGGCTTGTACGTCAGCAGCTTTAAGTTCTGTGCCATTTTCAAAGTCTGTAAATAATGAAAGTGCAGGGTGAACACGAACATGCGCCACGGATAATTCGCTCAAAATACCGCGTAAATGTTCTGCTGCACGAGCTCCGCCAACTGAACCGTATGAAACGATACCTGCTGCTTTGTCGTTCCACTCTACGCGAAGGTAGTCTAATGCATTTTTAAGTGAAGCCGAAATGGAGTGATTGTATTCTTGAACGATGAATACGAACCCGTCTTGTTTCGCGATAATTTCTGACCATGCTGCTGCGCCTGATGCATCGCCGCCTGCTTCGCCTAGAAGTGGTAATTTATAATCCGCGATATCTATAATCGTGTAATTCGCATCTCCGCGTTTGTCTGCCAATTCTTTTACCCATGCTCCTACTTGTGGACTTACGCGTCCCTCACGTGTGGATCCTAAAATAATACCGATGTTTGATTTTGTCATGGTTATTTCCTCCTCTTGTTTTGTTCCAAATAAATTACTGAAAAAGCTCATTGTTCATTCCAACTCCTTACAAATACTCTTTATCAAATGTACGTGTGCTACGTACTGTATCGATTGGTCTCACTGTTGCTTCAATTTCTTTACGGTTCCCTTCAAGGAATGGCGGTAATGACAGGATCTCTCCAACTGTTTCGTACGGTTCGTCTCCCATAAATCCAGGACCATCTGTCGCCCATTCAAAGAGGATGCCAGGTGCTACTGGTGCATATAAAGATTCAAAGAAGAAGCGATCCACATAGCCTGAAGTTCTAAAACCAGACGATTGCATATGGTCAATCCATTCATGCAATACGTTCGTATCTTCCACTCGGAAAGCAGCGTGATGTACTGTACCGAATCCTTGTCGACCAGCTGGTAACGTTTCATTATGTTCCACGATGACTTGCGCGCCATTTCCACCTTCACCGACTTCGAATAAATGGAATGAACCTTCACTTGCAATATTTCGCATGAACATTGCGTTTTCCAAAACACCTTTAAACTTATCAAATTCAGCGATACGAATATGAATAGGTCCTAAACCTGTAATGGCGAACTCTAATGGTACGGGACCATTTTGCCAAGGTGTTCCTGACTCAATACCTTCGTTCAACTCATCGGAAACTAACATATATTGTTGATCATCAAAGTCTACAAATGAAATCGTCTTTTTATCGAAAACTTCTTCGATTCCATTATGTTGTACTTCATATTTTTCAAAGCGTTTCACCCAGTAATCAAGTGCCGCATCTGTCGGTACACGGAATGAAGTTTTATAAATTTCATTCGTACCATGCGTACCTTTTGGAATACCCGGGAAATCGAAAAATGTCATATCTGTTCCAGCTGAGCCTTTATCGTCTGCGAAGAATAAGTGATAGGTTTGCACATCATCTTGATTGACAGTTTTCTTTACGAGACGCATTCCTAATACATAGGTGAAAAATTCATAATTCTTTTCTGCACTACTCGTAATCGCTGTTACGTGATGAATTCCTTTTAAATGGTTCATATACATCCTCCTATATATTAGCTCGTTTTGATATACTATTAGTTCGAGATAAATTCATTTAAAAAAAAGAGATTGTCTTTAAATTAACGTCAATTGCTTTTGCAATTAATTAACTTATCTCGAATTCAATATAAATATATCATGCGCTCATTTCATTGTCAACACTTTAATTTATAATAATTGATTTGATGATTAGTTCTTCCAACCACTAATCGTTCCATCCATAGACATAGGCGCATTCAATTCAACAAAGAACAATACAATCGTCGTGTCTTCATTCGCGACAAAGGATGGCAGAGGATGGATTACATCGGTTACCGCTTCTTGTTTGCCAATTGTGAGATGCTCCATCGTAATCTCCCCATTCATTACATAGAGAAAAGGAGTGAGACCTGTATACATTGGAACGTCTACCACTTCACCCGCCCTAGGATGCGCGTCTAATATGTAGACATGTTGTCGAACATAAAGAGGTGCCTCGCTTCCTTCAGGCCCCACCATCACATACCAAGCCTCATTGTCTAACGGTTTGTCATGAAATTGAATTCCCGGAGAAAGATCCGTTTCATTCGGTCGTACGAAGATTTGAAGCATTTCCACTTCATCTTCTTTCACTTTCTCTTCGTGCCAAAATCCTGATCCTGCATTCATCATCATTAATTTCCCGCGTGCAATGGGCGCTTCAAAACCAGCAGAATCACGATGCTGCATGACGCCTGAGCTAATGTAACTCAAAATTTCATCGTTGATATGCTGATGCATTTTAATCGTTAACCCTTTTTTCATCACCGCATGATCAATGATCGCTAATGGTCCAAATGCCGTGTCTGTTGTTTCATCACCAAGAATGTCGCCCGGTTGAACGCGTGTAATGGTGAAGGGTCCTCTAAATGGCACGGCATGATGTCCTGCTGCAAGTTTTTGTAACAATCGTAACTCCTCCTTTTTCATCGTATACAATAAAATCGACTATCCAAGAGGAAGTCGATTTTATGTTATAGTACGTGTTTTACACAAATACTTCTAGCTATTTAGTTTACAGGTCCTTTATTGATCGCAGTCAATGTAGGATTAACAGCAAAGATTTTTGCGTTAACGCCCGTAATGCCAAAACTAGCTAATCTCTTTGTATGCATTTCTACATATTTTTCAGCCGATTCTTTTGTTTCGAAATTGTAAATTCCACCGGCTTCTTTGGCTTCAGGATCTTCTGTCCATATTTTCCAAATGAATCCCTCTTCTTCATTGATACTTTTGGCTAAATCAGCAAATCCTTCTGCCATTTCTTCTCCAAACGGTCCATCCATTTTAAAATCAACTTGTGCAATGTAGCTCATGATCATTCTCCTTTTGGTTCAGTAGTTGTGAAATAGGTTTCTCCTAGTATTTCTTTTGCTTGATATGGATTCGGTGAAAGTTCCTTTTCTACATAAGAAGCTACGTTGGATTGTTCCACATCATACATCACTTCAAGTTCTTTTGAGAAAAGTAGTCTTTCTTGTTCAAGTAAGCTAGAAAGTGCTGGTTGTGGCTTTGGTTGTAGTGTGTCCACGTCTAACACTTTTTTTAATCCATCGACGTAGGATTCAAGTGGACGACCCCCTACAATTTTCAAGCCTTTATTTTCTGCATTGATCATAATGATGCTTGGGAAACCTGTAGCGCCTAAACTTCTCGCTTGGGCAAAGTCTTCATTCAATAATTGTTGTCCGATTGGTTGTTCCGCTTCATTGACAATCGCTTCTCCGTCAAGGCCAAGTGCATTGACGATTCCAACCATCTCAGCGCGTTCTGAAATATTTTGATTGAATACGAAAAGCTCTTCTCTTGTACGTCGTAAATAGGCAGATGCCAATGTGTCGCCATGATTCTTTTGAATAATTTTAAATACACGAGATGGTGGATACGAAGATTGGACTGGATTATCAACCATTAAACTACCATCAATCGGCATTCTTGAATGTTCTCCAACTTCTCTCCAATGACCCGCGACGTCGGCCGGCTTATAAATACCATTTCCAGGATCGATCGGCCCGTCATGCCATTTTTCCAATAAACCGCCCATCACCGTATGCATGTTGAAATAATGACCATATTGCTCTACAAAACGACGAAGCTCAGGTTCAATCGCCCAACAATGAGAACATATAGGATCCGTCACATAATACAAATTAATCTCTTTTGCTGGCTGGTTAAAATCGATCATTTCCATTTCATCGCTTCCAGCTTCTCCACATATTCCTGTTTCCATATCACACATCATATTATTGTTGTTTTTCAATGTATTATTCCCCTTTTCTTTAGTTTACGGAATCCGCGCTTTCTTCCGTTCGAATCTATTTTTTCTAATTTCCACTGCTAGCGTAAAATTTAATTACGTTTCGTATCCTCTGCTCTACGCGCTAATCATTTGCCTACAACTAAATTCTATACCATAATGAAAATGATCAACACCAATAGAACCTTGGTTTTGTCGCTTATACAACACATTGAAGACATTGTCGGAAAAGTAGGAGGGAAAACGACATGAATCAACCGAAGACGGACCCACGAATTCTACGTACACGTAAATTAATCATGGATACTTTTATGGAACTGTCGGGTAAAAAAGAATTTAAAGATATTACCGTTACAGATATTGCGGCGGAAGCGATGATTAATCGTGCAACGTTCTATTATCACTTTGAGGATATATATGACTTATTGGAAAAGGTATTATCTGAAGTGTTAGTAGTGAATTTGGATTGCAGCAATTATCAAGACAATGAATTAAATGAAGAAGTGATCACGAGTATTTTTGTAGCGATCACGAACTTCCAAAAATCCTTATCGAATCGTTGTCACAGAGGATACGAAGATACGATTGCACGGAATATTCGAGAACAGCTCGAAATCATTTTTTATAGAATGCTATTAAAACAACATAAAACGGAAGAAGATGAAGGGTTGAAAATTACCGCTGTCATCTTGAGTTGGGGAATTTATGGAGCTTCTGTAGAATGGAAAAGACAAAGTAACAAGATCACACCAGAAGAATTTATTCAATTAGCCATACCTCATTTACTTCACAAGCATGACATTTGAATCATGCGTGACATGCACACACTAAAGGAGATATAAACACGTATGAATGGATTATTTACAGGGTTTCGCGCTGTCTTAGTCATTTTCTGCCTATTGCTATTGCCATCGATAGCCTTTGCTTCGGACAATGTACCCCACACCGAGATGTATGACCACCAATTACAGCAATACAGTTTTTCGCAACCAGCTGCACTACAATCCACGGAATTGAGCGAAGGGTGGATTGCTGAACAACATGTGCGAGGCCAAGACAATCGGTCATTACTCTTTATAGTTTTAGCGGGTCTCGCTGTACTCACAACTGGAATGATGGCTGGCATCGTCTTCGCATACGCAAACTCCGTCATGCCGGGTCTGCGTAAATCAGATGATCGTACTTTCGTTCTTGCCATTAGACACTTGACTTCATCCGTAGCCAATCCACTTTTCCTCATTATTTCAAATGGTGCACTTATAGCGCAAATTGGATTTGTTGTAGTAGCTGTTTTGGCACAGCAAGTTGATCAAGTTGTATTAGGATCTATCGCATTGATCTTTTATATTGCGACTTTACTCATTACTTTCTTAGGAAACCTTCCACTAAATAAAGCTATTATCTCTGCTGAGCTACCTGCAAGCGATACTAAATGGAATGAATTAAGAGTCCGTTTTGAATCCAGTTGGACACGGCTGAACAACTTGCGTACCATCACTTGCATGTTCAGTGTCTCTGCACTCATCATTGCGTTGCTTATTATATAATAAGCAACGCTTCAATCAGCAAAAGGTATTGGGGTATGTGTTAGTTCATGCATTCTTTGGAGTACGCAAAGTAAAAACTATAATTTCTAACTTTGTATGAAACTTCCACCTATTCAAATTGGTTAAGTGTTGTACTATTCCGAATATATTAAAAGGTATTGACCTTTCTAATAGTAGTCTGTTAAATTGTATTGTAGTATATAATATTCAGTGACGAGAAAGAGTACGATAAGAAACCTGTTCCCAAGAGAGTCGGCATTTGGTGAAAGCCGATGGACAGTTCGTATCGGAAAATCATCTCTAAGATGCAAAGTTGAAAATAGTAAATTTTGCCGGACTTCCAACGTTAAATGGAACACGTATAATCGTAAGGTGACTGAGGGTTAGACCTTCTCATTGTTTTACGAAGCTTTTGGATCATGGGTGGTATCGCGAGTAAAAACTCGTCCCTATTTAGGGGGCGAGTTTTTTATGCGCAAAAATATAGGAGAGAAAATGAAGATGAATACAGCACAAGATTGACAGTAATCACCTTCCACAACGAAATGTATACGTTGAATCTACTGTACTGGGAAAATAACCAATACAGTTAACACTATATTTTGCAAAGTCGCAATATTCTAGATTATAATTGCTTTATACATATCGATATTATGTACTTTCATTTTACTCTAGACACACACAAAACACATCAGGAGGTATTATCGTGAGTAAAAAACACATACTATTCACAGGATTCATGCTTTTCTCTTTATTTTTCGGAGCTGGAAATCTCATTTTTCCACCATTTCTCGGTTTAGAATCTGGTACTAATTTTGCACCTGCTATTATAGGCTTCCTTATCACAGGTGTTCTACTACCCTTCATGGCAATCATGGCGATCGCCTTGTCTGATAACGGACTATTGTCGATGGGTAACCGTGTACATAAAGTGTTCGGAATCGTTTTTGCGATCATCATCTATATGTCGATCGGAGCTTTCTACGGTATTCCAAGAGCTTCAAACGTGGCGTATGAGCTAGGATTTAAACAAATCGTTCAAGTGGATGGAAGCTTCCCGTTGCTTGTATTCTCATTATTATTTTTCGGTTTAACCTATTACATCAGTTTAAACCCTAAAAAAATTGTAGATCGCATCGGCCAATTTTTAACGCCTATTCTCTTATTAGTTTTAGGAGTACTTGTCGTCCAAGCTTTTATCAAGTTTGATAACATATCTTCTGCTCCGCGACCAGATTATGCATCAGCCCCATTTGTTAATGGCTTTTTGGAAGGCTATTTCACAATGGATGCTGTCGCAGCGCTGGCATTTGGAATTGTTGTAATCAATGCGTTGAAAGATAAAGGTTCGAGGTCGAAGGCAGAACTTGTTAAAGGGACTCTTGGTGCCGGCTTGATAGCTAGCGCGGGATTAGCCATTGTGTATTTCTCACTAGGATGGATCGGCAAGGTGATTCCGAAAGAACAAAATTTCGGAAATGGTGCAGAAGTATTAACGAAAGCAGCCAGCATGTTGTTCCCAAGTGGCGGCGGACTTCTTTTCGGTATCATTGTCATGCTAGCTTGTTTAACGACTTGTGTCGGTCTAATTAATGCCTGTTCAAGATTTTTCAATGAAATATATCCAAAACTAAGTTACCAGGCATATGTCGCTATTTTTGTACTAGTCGGTTTGTTAGTATCTAACTTAGGATTGAATGCTATATTAGCATTGGCCATACCTTTATTAGTGTTTATTTATCCGATCTCTATTGTGTTAATCATTTTATCTTTATTCCAACATGTTGCAGGTGGCGGAAAGATGATGTATCGGCTCTCCATATTTATCACGTCCGCTTTTGCGTTATACGAAGTATTCACGAAGTTGGGATACAGTCCAGATCGCGTTACCGAGTGGCTAGAAGTTATTCCATTTTTCGAGTATGGACTCGGCTGGGCTGTACCCGCGTTAGTTGCTGCCTTCATTGGTTATATAATGGATAGGTTTTCTCCTCAAGGAAGTCAGTAAAATTAATAGAAAATCCCGCTTCTTTTATTAAAAGAAGCGGGATTTTTTGCCTTCTATTACTGCATATTCTAACATCATTACCGTTTATTGATCTTTTGCGCAGTTTTATACCCCGCGACAACCATGAATGCAACGACGATCACTGTTAGTATGATTGTGATCACATTTCACTCCTTCAATTTCACTTCTGTACTGTATCCGTCAGTTCAACAAACTCTTCTACGTCTTTTGCAACGAGTGAAATGCCAGCTGCCCAGAAATCTTCTTTCGTAATATCTACATCCAGATGTTTCTTCGCTAGGTCTTCCACTTTCATCGATCCCGTATCTCGCAAGAGCGCAATATACTTCTCTTCAAATCCTTCAGGCTGTTTCAAGTATTCTGCGTAGATCCCTAAGCTGAACAAGTACCCGAATGTGTAGGGGAAGTTATAAAACGGCACACTATCGATAAAGAAGTGCAACTTAGCCGCCCAAAAATGCGGATGATAAGAAGACAGGCTATCACCGAATGCTTCTTTTTGCGCTTCTACCATTAATTCATTCAAGCGAGTTTCTGATACAATGCCTTTTGCGCGTTCCGTGTAAAAGTTATCCTCAAACAAGAAGCGAGCACGAATATTTAAAAACATCGCTGTAGCGCCTTCTAGTTTATTAGCTAAAAGGGAAATTTTTTCTTCATTCGATGTAGCATTTCTCACCGTAGCATCCGCTATAATCGTTTCAGCAAACGTACTCGCTGTTTCTGCGACGTTCATCGCATAACTACGGTTCAGTGTCGGTAAATCTTTCATTACGTGACTATGAAATGCATGTCCTAATTCATGCGCTAATGTGCTCGTATCACTTGGTGAGCCTGTGAAAGTCATGAAAATACGGGATTCTTCAAATTCAGGCAAGCTGGTGCAATAACCACCTGGGCGTTTATTTGCGCGATCTTCCGCTTCCACCCAACGATTTTCTAGTACATGTTTTGTAAACTCGGTTAATTTCGGGCCAAATGAAGCGAAGTTTTCAATAATAAAATCGCAAGCCTCGTCGTATGTGAAACGCGTTGGCTTTGCTTCGCCTACCGCTACCGGAGCCGCCACATCTTGCCACCCAAGCTGATCCACGCCAAACAAATCTGCTTTTCGTCCCAAATAATCAATAAATGTTTGCTTCTGCGCGTCTACTGCTGACCACATCGCAGTGAGTGTATCTTCAGACATCCGATTATATTCCAGTGGCTCTTCTAAATGACCTTTTCTTCCGTGTACCTCTTGTAATGTTAAGCGATAGCCTGCTAAATGATTCAAGATGTCCGCAAAAATTGGTCCATTCGTAGACCATGTCTTTTCCCAATTCTCAAATAATGCTGCACGCACTTCTGGCTCAGGATCCGCGTACATTTTGTTCATCGCTTGCCCAATAGATAAGTCTGTTGTGTTGCCGTCTTTATCAGTAAAGGGAACAGTCATAGTAGAACCTACTGTATTGTATAGATCACTCCACGCGGCAAGACCGTCTTTATTTAATTTAGCAATCAGTTTTTCTTCCGCTTCAGATACTAGACGTTTACCTTCTTCACGTATTTCATTTAATGAAAAACTGATGACCCGCAATGTATCGTCTTCAAGTAATGTATTCCAGTTTTCATCCGAAATGGCTACCAGCTTTTTAGTAAAGATTGTAGATAGTTGCTGAATTTCACTGCTTAATTCCATTACTTGGCCTTTGACAACGCTTGCATACGGATCATCCATAAAGGCGTCACGCCACATATTAATAAATGTACCTACTTGGCCAAGTCCTTTACCGATTACTTCTTGCTTTTCTAATAGTTCATGTAAAGTAGAGGCATCGGTAGCCGGATCACTGTTCCATGCGTGTAACTGATCGGCATACAATTCAATATCTTCTTTAACAGCCGAAAGCTTCGTTTGAACTTCCTCAGAATTAGTTCCACCAGTAAAAATACTCTCTAGATCCCATGTGTTCGTATATTTCAATGTATGTCACTCTCCTTATATATATCTACTGTAAACTTTGTTACTAAAATAAGAAAGTTTCGATAACTATGTTCATTATAAACCAATTCGTCAAACTGTGTTCATTCTGTTTGATTTCAAGACGGTTTATACCTGTTCAATAACTCATCTGGTATATGACAATAATCAGTTGGACATTGAGCTAATCTGTCTTGATGTTCGTCTGCACTTCTCACATAATTTGTAAGCGGTCCTACTTCCACAACTATACGGTCAGCATCATTTCTCTTCGCAAGAAACACTGCCGCTTCTTTCACGTGTTCAAGATTTTCACTATAGACACCTGTTCTGTATTTCTCGCCAACATCTGCCCCTTGTTTATTCAAACTATATGGATCAATGATTTCGAATAAATACTCCATTAATTCTGTGACGGATACAACTGTAGGATCAAATTCTGTTTTTACACATTCAGCGTACCCGTCATAATCGCCTTCTAGTGAATGAAGTGTTCCATTCGCCCTCCCTGCTTCCGTACATGTCACACCTGGTAAGGTTTTTATAAAAGCCTGCACTCCCCATAAACAACCACCAGCAATATATACTACTTCCATATTGACGCTCCTCTCGTCTGTAAGTCTTGACCCGCTATACTAGGGTTTTGAGTCCTTCCACGCGTCGTCTAATATCTTTTCTGTTCCTTGATAGTATACATAAATTACACGCATGTTTAAACGTATTCCATCGCTGCACATGATGTTACGATCTCCCATCAACTTCTCGTTCGAAAAAAATGCAATGACATGATGAATATGTTTCATCCAAGTAATTTTTACGTATACGATATGTATGAATTTTCATCAAATAAAAAAAGACCCTACAAGTAGGGTCTTTTTCAAGCTGTTATTAAGCTTTTTGAACGTTAGTAGCTTGTAGGCCACGTTGTCCTTGTTCGATTTCAAATGTTACACTTTGACCTTCGTCTAAAGATTTGAAACCGTCGCCTTGGATTGCTGAGAAGTGTACGAATACGTCTTCCCCTGCTTCGCGCTCGATGAAGCCAAAACCTTTTTCTGCGTTAAACCATTTCACTGTACCTTGTTCCATAATTAATTGCCTCCTAGTGTGGATGTCCACACAATGATGTTACTATACTTGCTCAAAACTTTAGACGAAAAACAAAATATATTTACATGAAATATATTCTCGATCTGAAAAAGAACAAAGATAATACTCTTTAAATATAACAGACATATTAAAAAAAAGCAACCCCTTTGTTTCTTTCTTAAAACAAACCTTTAGGGTTCTTCTTTTTTATATCCAAGAACCTGCTTGTTTTCAGTGTTTACGTAGACTTTTGCAATCACATTCAAATATGCTTTTCCATCCGAATATCAGCTCGCATGCTGCCTTCATAATACGTGAAGTTTTCTATGCGTCCCATTTCTTGATACCCTAACTTCTTATAAAGCTTCAGCGCAGGCTCATTAAATTCAAATACGCCTAGCTCGATTCGCGTAAGACCATGCTTTCTCACTTGCTCTTCCAAATACTCTAAAGCCATACTACCAATACCTTTTCCACGATATTCAGGCTCACCTATCAAAATACTGATCCATGCTGTTTCTGACGTCTTGTCAAGCAGATGTTCAGGGTCCACGGTATAACTCATTTCACCGATGAGCCGGTTTTCCAAATACATCAGGTATACATGTTGATATGTTAAACGATGGTATATATCTTCTATGGTCAAAAGATCTTCTCGTTCCCATTCCGCTCTACTTGGATTAGGTTGAGACAATGATTTTAAATTCATGTCATTTCCCCATCGGTTGAGCGTATTCACAAGCATGGATGTTGGTTCGGTTAATGGTATGAATTCAATATTCATTGACAGCCCCTCCTAATTTCTATAATTTGCAATTGGATGAACTTGTTTAACAAGGAAACTTTGCATAGTACCATTATAATATAACCACTCGCTTTCTACGTACTGAAAAGAACATGAATCATCTTATTAAATGAAACAGCAAGTTGATCTCCTTCTATAGTAGTAAGCTACATAAAGTCATTAAGCGAAATAGCAAACATGTTACAATGAAAGAAACACGTAGATAGACAAGGAGCGGACACGTTGAGGTTGAATCAATATATTAGTTCTTCGGGATTCTGTTCTAGAAGACAAGCGGAGCGCTATATTACAGCAGAAAAGGTGCTAGTAAACGGCGAGATTGCGTCACATGTCTACTTTGTTAAAGAGCATGATCATATCGAAGTAGACGGCCACACTATCACGCACACAGCACAAGATATTTATATGATGCTTAATAAACCGAGTGGAATCACTTGTACTGCTTCTCCTGCGATTGCCGGTAATATTATCGACTTTATCGCCTATCCTGAACGTATATTTCCCGTTGGACGCCTAGATAAAGAAACGGAAGGCCTTATTTTATTAACCAATGATGGAAGTATTGTAAATGAGTTAATGAAAGAAGAAAATCAGCAGGAAAAAGAATATGTCGTAACGGTCAATAAAAAAATCACGGATCTATTTATAAAAGATATATCAAACGGCGTAGATATTTACAATCCAAGAACAAAAGGCTATACGACGACTAAGCCTTGTGACGTTACGCAGTTGGATGACTTTACATTTCGCATAACATTGACTCAAGGATTGAATCGACAGATCCGCAGAATGTGCAGACGATTTCAATATACTGTCACGCACTTGCAAAGAGTGCGAATCAAGCACATTGAGCTCGGATCATTGGAACGTGGTCACTGGCGTTACTTGTCTGACGAAGAGATAGCGAAGTTGAAACTGTAATTTTGTAAAAATAGCCTAGCATCGCATGTGCGATGCTAGGCTATTATAATAGGTCATTCATACTCACACTTAAGCTTTGCTCGTTTGTTTAGCTTCTACTAACAAGCCACCTTCACCGCCAAGGTACTCGATCATACCTTCTGAAGCACGGTAAGCGAATGCACCGATTGTTTCTGTAGGGTCATGGTTACTGTTATGCGGGAAGGAAGATCCACCAAGCACAAACAAGTTCTCCATATCCCACATTTGCGAATACGTATTAACAGCGGATGTAACAGGATCTTCACCCATAATGGCACCACCAAGGAAGTGGTTGGTATAGAACTTACTATCAAACTTCACGTCGTCCGGCACGTCAACTAGATCAATAATATCCGCACCCATTTCTGTCATGATTTCCTTACATGTTTCAACGCCATGTTGTGCACGTTTGATGTCTTGTTCTTCATAATGCACTGTCGCACGAATTAGTGGGTCGCCAAATTCATCTTTATACGTAGGATCCAAATCTAGATACGTATAGCGGTTAGGCAGGAAAGCAGTTTTTGCTCTAATGATTAAACTACGGTTATGATAAAATAAATTTTTCTCTTTATATTCCTTACCCCATGCAGGCGTACCCTCTGGAACGTGGTTATTATCAATCGGACGTTGCCCTAAATGGTAGTAACGAATTTCATAGCCATGAAGGAAATCGAGATCGGTATGATCTACGTTATCTCCTGCAAAGTCATCCACTTTCGCACCTAGTGCACCTGTACCCATTGATAAATTCCACTTTTCATTATCAAAGAAGCCGCGTGCACCTATGTAGGTACTAATATTACTAAAGTGACCTGTAAAGTTTTTCCCGATCACGCCTTCTTGAGTTTCAGGATTATACGGCTTGCCTATTTTAGATTTTAGTAATAATTTATTATTCGTAAAGACAAATCCAGCTAACACGACAATATCTGCAGGCTGGATATATTCCGTACCTGTAATATTATCAATATATTTCAAGCCGATTGCTTTCGTTCCATCATGAATGACTTCAGTCACAGTGGATTCATTCCGAATTTCAAAGTTTCCTGTTTTTCTTGCCGTTTCCAATACCGTAACGATTGGATCTCCTTTGGCACCGAAATCACATCCATACTCTTCACAGAACGCACAATACATACACGCATTGATCGTCTCGCCATCTGGATTTGTATAAGACTCAGACATATTCGCAGCTGGTAAACGATACGGATGATACCCAAGATTTGTTGAAGCTTTTTTAAACAGTTCGATCGATGGTGTCGTTTTCAAAGGTGGATTGGGATACTTATCCGAACGTGGAGGTCCGACAGGGTTTTCCTCACCAGAAACGCCAGCTGTTTTTTCGAATTTATCATAATACGGTTCCATTTCATCGTATGTAACGCCCCAGTCCTGAATCGTACAGTTTTCAGGAATCTTTTTGGCACCGTATTTTTCAACTGTTTGACTATGTATCTCAAAGTCATAAGGTAACCAACGTAAGCTTACGCCATTCCAGTGAACACTAGCGCCGCCTGTATCATTCCCAAAGCGCGCATAGTTATTATTACGAACCGGCTTCGCTGTTTCTTCCATACTACCTCTTGCTGTCACAGTATCTTTCGATAAATCTTGCATCATATCGTAACGAATGGAGTACTTTAATTCGTCTTTCGCACCAATGAAGTCGTCTCGTGATTGTTCTTTACCTCTTTCAAGTGCCACTACTTTGTATCCTTTTTTCGCGAGTTCAGCAGCAGTAATCCCACCAGCCCAGCCAGTACCTACAATTACTACGTCTACTTTCTTTAGTTCTTCTGCCATATCTTCTACCTCCTGAAAATGTTGAATTTATTTCTTTCTTTGATAGTCCGTCAAACTAATTGGATCTAGTTTAACAAATTCTTCACTTTCAATAACGTCTGCATAAGAAGGTCGAGCTCCAGCAAATTCTTTCATTCGCCAACCGTCCATGTTTTTATTGCCACCATATAAAGGATCAGAAAACGCCCCTTCTAATGTAGCTTGCTTGAGTAGCGCAAAGAACGCATCCGAAGGAATAGATTTCATGTCGAGCTTACCCGCTGCAAGATCGCCCATGATTTCATTTTGTTGCTCTTCAGTAGCCTGATCAAAGGAAGCATCAAAGCGCTTCATGCTTTCCCCATTCATCAAGCGTAAACCTTCCAGGAAAATTTTCCCTCGGTTCGCCCGTGAATGATTGACTTTTTCATCAGCCTTCTCGATTTTCTTCAAACCTTCCAGATTGGTAAAAGGTGCTTGACGGTAGTCGTCACCATTTATGCCCCAAGTTCCTGCGAGTTGTTTATCGATAAAATACGGTACATCCAACCCGATAGCTCCTGGGCCGTTATCGTCTTCAGGGAAAATCAGTTCCGTAGCCGTTGCCAGCACGATAAAGTCTTCAAAGCGTCCGAAAAACACTCGTGCATGGGACGGATCCACTTTGACAGCGTCTTCATTTTTTCCTTTTTTGCCGTCATCTGATTTCATCTGATTCGTAAATAAGCCACCTAGTAAAGATCCACCTGCTACGCCACCTACAACTAGACCGGTGTTTTTCAGAAAGTTTCTACGACCCGGATCATGACTTTCTGTTTTGGGGGTATTGTTTTCAGCCATTTAATCACTCCTATGCATGAAAATTAGTCAGTACTAGTATCCATTGCTTTGTTGCTTTATAGAGAAATTGTTAATTTGTGTCAATAAAAATACAGACTACCTATATTGACAAAATAGTAGCAATTTCACCATAGTCCCCCGACTTTACCACAGTTCATTTTGCTATTCAATACGTTATGTATGAATATATTTAAATTTTTCGATAATTGAATAGAGATATACAAGTCTTTTACGTGAAATTACTTGAAAAAAGATAAATGGCTGAAGAGTAAACTATGCCATTAGACTATTTTAATACTTTTAACTTAAGATTCTTCTCCTTTATATTCGCTAAATTCATTTTGTGAAAAACTGTTGTTATAGCTTTATACTCGATTAAAGTAAAATAAATACACATTTAAAACGTGTGAGGAAAGCTCCATCTAACATTTACTATCATGGATAATTCAGTATTAATAAATTACTTGTTAAGGAATCTTTGATTGTAACTCTTCATATTCAAACCTTACTAGTTTATTAAGTACATCATGGAAAAACCCTTGATTATTACTATATCCAAATAGTAATATAACTACACGAATGCAAAAAAAACAGCCTAACAACGCTACTGCGCTGTCAGGCTATTTCCTACTCATTTATTTGACACTGTTATTAACCAATTCCTTGACTGGTAAGAATAACTCACCCGTTTCCAAATACGTCACAGTGAGCTGATCGCCTTCTTTTACATATATAGAAAGGGGTTCAACCTCAGATGAAACAAGGAAATTCCGACCATCTTTCGCGAGAATTGATACGAGTGTAAAATCACCAACACGTTCTTTAAATACACGCATTGCTGTAATCGTTGCTTTCGCTTCTTCTGCATCAGAACTTCCATCCACCGAACTGCCACCACGTTGAAGTGCTGTTTTATACAATTTTAACGCTTCATTGGGTGTATTCGCAAATACAGAGATCTCAGGATTTGCAGCGGAAACAATGAAATAATTTTGCAAGAATCCGTTCGAATCTAGTACCGGTGTCAACCAGCTCGCTTCACCGTAGAAGTTATACAAGACAGGCATTTCACCATTCCATTTCTTCTCGATAAACTTCTTTTCAATAATTTGGAGCGCACCTTGTGAATCCATGTACGACTCTTCCAAATCCCCCGTATAATACGTCGCTTTCCCTGTTCGACCATCTGTTAAGGCATAGCCAAGCATGGAATCGACACCTTCTTTTGGACTGGTGAAATCAGTGAAGTAATACATATGTCCTTCCGCATCAAAGATCGGACTGACATTCGCTTCCGTCCCTTCATCTGAAGGAATCTTCACATCTTTTTTCCCAACAAGTGAATTCCAAAAACCATGGATGTAATTCCCGAAATAGCTATTTTGAAGACTTACCGCTTCTGGTGAAACCGCTCCATTAATAAACTCAGGAACATCTTGTAACGCATACTTCTTCGTAGCACCTGTTTCAGGATCCAACATGACAATTCCTTTGGCGTTAAATCCGTTACGCGCTGTAATGAATTCCCCATACGTGCGAATATAATGCGGCTTACCATCATCATCAATTTCTAATTGAACATCTCCGTAAAAAATCAAATCCGGCATTTCCATACGCATTTTACGATACACTTTTTTATGGAAGTAAGAAGACGTCGTATACGCCATTTCCGTTTTAATGAATTTCGGGTTATCTGACGAATCCGTTGCGCTCATTGTGAAATAACCAGGTGTTGTTTTTCCATTAAACCATTTAAAAAACCCTGAAAACTCCACAGGTGCAATATAGACAAATTCATCATTCACTTTTTGAATTTGCAAATGTCCCAGCTCATAATAGCTCGTATCCGGCACTTGACCAAATGCTTTTTTCATTTTATTGCGTGCAAACTTTGGTGGTACACTTGCCGGCGTTTTGGTTTCATCAAACGCAGTAATTTCCACTTTTTGCTTCATCGCAACCGTTTCATACTTTTTATTTGCGTTGAAAAGAGGTGCACTTAAGACGTACACTCCAACGAGTAAGGCTGCCAACGTCACGACCATTTTGACTTTACGCTCCACACCTTGAGAAACGACTGCCCCTAAAATAGCGACAACAAGTAACAATGCCCACAACGATGTCCAGTTGCGATCTAAATTTGTCACGTAATAAAATATGAATACGCCAATCGTACTGATCACCGTCAGTGTTCCAAAAGCGATCCAGCGGTTAAAAGACAATGGTTCTTTTTTGTTATTTACAGAGAGGAACGGCACGATCATCGCACTCGCCACGACCCCTACAAGTACTGAAAATAGTAGTAAACTCAACATATCCAACACTCTTTTCCGGTTACTAGATTTTGTTTCATACTACGTATACGGATAAGGTGGGAAATCGTTTCATATTTAATTCAACTTTACAAGAGGATATTTATGGAAGTAACTTTAAAATAGATATAACAAGTAATTCTTTAAAACCCCTACTGTTACTTTAGAGATCTATGAACCACCTATAGTAACAGTAAGGGCACTATTCCGTTTAGCATTATTCCTAAAGGCGCTAAAGTATGGTTCCATATTATAGTTGCTAAGAATGACGTTATTAACTTTACGTTTTACGATTAAAGTAAATATGCAACAACGATATCAAACATAAAAAGAAATTCTTGTTGCCTATTAGTTTGTTTTTTCTCCGTGACTATTAAAAATGTTTATTTTGACAGATTTATTTTTTACGAATTTGTTCGAAGATAAATTTTCTTCTAAATATATATATATATTCTTTTCCATTTCCTTACCCTCGCCTGATGCGGTTTCATTTAATAAAAGCTTTACTTCAATACGTAATTCTGGAGCAGTATAATCTAAGTCTATCTTGTCAAGTTGATCTGGATAGAATTCAGATAAATAATCATTTATAGTTACCATGATCTCGTGTATTAAATGATGTTCTTCTCTACGTTCTTCGCTTATCACTTGATCAATTCTGCTTTTATTTATATTTATAGAGTAGTCTTCAAATGATGTGGATGTAGTTGTACTTTTTACGATTTCTTTTATTTCATTTTTTACTGAATCATAATACTCTTGACTTCCAATAATCTCAATGTCTATCCCCTGTGAGTTGTTATCAACATTTGAATTCATGTTATATGTACCTATGTTATATTTTTTGTGTGTTTTATCTTTTATTTTTTCTACTATCTCAGCTATTTCTGTTTCTGATGGACTACTATCTTTTTCGGCCGAAATATTTACAGTTGATCGATTTAAAGATTCTAATCCAAGATATATTATAAAAACCCCCATGACACTCAATGCTATTAAAAGCATTTTTCGTCCCAACATTTCCACATCCTTTTCGAGTTACTTCAATGATATGAATATGTAGTAAAGGGTATACAAGAAAAAACAGACATAAAATATGTCCCCATTCATAGAACCAATGAGAACTCTTTGTTGTTAATTGCGTCTTTTGTACTAGTGAACTAAATAGGATACTTCAGTTACTATAAAGAGATTATTAACTCATTGTACGTAGATATAAGTCGAGAGAATCTTCTACTTCCTGTTCTACCATTCATTTATTTGTCAGTATACGAGTAAACTGTGCATGCGCTGCGCCAATACGACAAAAATGGTCCGCTCACTTTCGATAATATAACAGATTTTAGACTAGGCTTTAATTAGCTAAATGTGTAGAAATACTACTACAAACTTTAAAAAGGCGCTGACATTCCGGGAAAGGAATGTCAGCGCCTATATTTCTTCCAACATACATGTTCCTATCACAACTACCTTGTTTTAAGGAGTATATGAGTGAAGTCATCTATCATTTGACAATACAAGAACTTCCTTAAAACTCACAATTCCTTCGCAGAAGTCTCGTTCATACAAATACTTTTTAACACAGGCTTCGCTTCCAACGCCGTCACATCTTCTTCCACTGCATGCGCGTTCATTCGAATCGTCAGCAAGAACGCCAAAGCAAGTAGGACACTGCACATAATTAGCGCAAGTGGTATTTGCTCGAAGCGGTCGATGATCCAGCCACCGACGCCAGGCCCAAGCAACTGTCCTGCTGCGAAAAAGAACGTTACATAGCCTAGCGCGACCGGTGCGTACGTCGGATGTACTTGTTCCGTAGATAACGCTTGGCAGAGCGACAGCATCCCTACAATTGTCGCACCCCATAGGAATTGACTGACGATAAGTCCACTATATACCGGGAAAACCACAGGAATAATGAGTGAAACTGCACCAATTCCGAGTGTCGCTAGCAATGCAGATTTTCGTCCGATCCGGTCAGATACTCCGCCCCATAACGGACCACTAAAAATTGCCATAATCCCACTGATTGCCATGATCTGACCCGCCTGGAATTTCGTCAGTCCCACTTCAAGAATATAGCTGAACAAGAAGCTTTGCGGTACCAAATAAGCAAATCCAACGAGTCCGTAAATGAAGGCGACACGAAGTACGCGTTTATCTAAATATACTTTCGTCCAAAACGTGCGTTTCTGCGTTTCCTTTGGCAGTAACAGGATTGGTGGATCACGTAAAATGATCAACGCGATGATGATAGATACTATCGACAGAGCGCCATAGAAGAACCATAAATAACGCCAGCCCATATCGCCGAACCATGTACTGAAGAACGGAATTAACGCGCTTGAAATGAGTGTTCCTAATCCCATGCCACTCACGAGAAATCCGATCAGCATGCCGCGTTCCCTCGGAAACCAACCGACGAGTATGGTGATGAGCGGCGTATACGTGAAAGCCGTTCCTATTCCAAGCAGTAGCATCGCGAAAAGTGTCCAGCCATAACCAGCGACGAATGATAACATAAATAGTCCGAATGAAACGAGTCCTGTTCCAAAAATCACGAGCTTTTTTGCTCCGTATTGAGTTACGAGCAATCCAACAAAGATCACCATCATCAAATAGCCAATTGACACCGTTGTTGCGAGCAGTCCTGCTTGTTTATAGGACATGGCGAGGTTTTCTTTCATGAAAGGCATAATGATTCCATACGACATCCGTCCAAAGCCGAGAGAGCTGACAGTGACGGCGACGCTTGCAAATGCGTATTTCCAAATGTTTTGATCGTGTTCTTTAGCTAGCATACAAATCCCACCCTTTTTCCCGTTCAGTATAAAATTTCTAGTAATGGTAGTCACTCAGAGTTGTGTCAGGGTGTTTGATCGTAGTTGGTTTATCAACATTTCTGAGGTCGTTCATATTATGTCTAATGTGTGAACTCTATCTTTCACACTATAGCATTCCTGATAGAATATTCCAACTTCTTTATGGTGGAGTATTTTAGTTTACATAATAATATTATTGGTGAATTAAAGTGAATAGCAAATGGTAAAGCGCCGTTGATCTGCGTTCCAGGCGGACGCGTTCCGCGGGCACGGCTTCAATCTCCTCGTCACTTCGTTCCTGCGGGGCTTTCAGCTCGCGCTGTTCCCGCTGGAAGAGCCGTCACGAAGAACGGCTTTTGCGAGTAAAAGCGAAGCGTTAGGAGCACATCTTTGCACTCGCCGCCTTCCACTCCGATCAACTAGTTTATTCTTCTATTTAATGTAACGTGTAAAGATTAATCCACTAATTAAACGAAGACACCTTCAAAACGAGGGCCATCCGCCAGCACCATAGTGAGTACTATGAAGCAATTTATTTTCACTCGCCCATTTCAAAAAAACGCTGTCGCCACAAGTCGGATCGTTACGACTTCTAGCAACAGCGCTCTAGTGTCTTCTTACTTTTTATAGAAAAACGGTTTTCCGATGGTTTCGACTATACTGGGTGCCAATGCGTAGAGTCTGCTTGTCAGACCTGTAATTTTTGGCAAGTTTACTTCGCGTCTAGGTCGCTCGATAGTTTCCATGACAGCGCGTACGACTGTGTCAACCGTTAGTAACTGGCTGCCCATTGCTTGTTTATAGCCGCCGGTGACGTCTGCTAGCTCGATAAATGGTGTATCGATTGGTCCTGGATGGATGACGGATACGTCGACGTTATAAGGCGCGACTTCCATACGCACGGCGTTTGTATAGCCGATCAGTGCGTGTTTTGTTGCGGCATAGACGGATGTTTTCGGTGTGGCTACTTTTCCTGCTTGTGAACCGATATAGAGTAAGTGACCGTACTTGCGTTCGATCATTGCCGGTACTACACGAGCAGTCAGTTGCATCGGCACGAGGACATTTGTCTCAAGCATCGCCAGCGTGTCTTCATCGGTCGTCTCTTGTGCTAGATGGAACTTCCCTACGCCAGCAGAAAATACGATGAGGTCCGGTGTGCCAATGCGAGAAACTAGCCAATCTAGCTGCTTCGTATCTCGTAGGTCGGCACAGTATCCTTCTACGCCAAGTATGCGTAACTCTTCTAATGCTTTTGCATTGCGCCCTGTTGCGATGACACGATACTCGTTCAATGCTGCCAAGCGCTTCGCCAGTTCACATCCAATTCCACTCGTCGCTCCTGTGATCAGAACGGTTTTAGATGCGGACATAGTGATGAACTCCTGCTGAATCGGCAGTTTCTGATATTAATTCTGCCGCCACTAGATAATCCAGTTGCCCAATTGTTTCAGACAACGTCAGTCCCAATTCTTTCTCATAGACTGCTGGGAACAATAGCTTCGTCACGTCAAAGACTGTTTTCGATTCATCCAGCATCGCGAGAACTTTCATAGCTCGGTCGCGCTGCTTCGCTAAGCGTTCCGTTATGAGCGCATGTGCATTCGTAATCTCTCCGCCGTGACCTCCGTAGACGAGTGACACCGGTAAATCCAATAAACGTTCTAGCGATGCATTGTATTGAAGCAATGACTTCGGACGTCCTTGTTCTTTCTTAAATGGCGGCTCAATTAATGGATTGGATGACACTTTCTCCAGCAATAAATCGCCACCAATTAGAATGCCTTCTTGTTCATTGAACAGTGATAAATGACTTTGTGCGTGACCAAGAGACTCTTGGATTTTCCAACCTGGATGTCCTGGCAGGTCGTCACCTTCATTCATCATGCGATCAACGGGACGCCCCCCCATCATGTCGACGGATCGACGGAAGCGTTTCACCCATTTCAAATATTCCTCCGGTACGCCTTCTTCTATTAATGATTGTTCATAGAAACGATCATGACGATCCAAAAATTCGGTATCGCGTGTTAGCCAATAGTTTAAATACGGATGACCGAGAATTTCCGCGCGGTCGAACATCTCGACCAATCCACAGTGATCAGGGTGGTGATGCGTGACGAATACTTGCTCAATATCATTAAATGTATAACCCATTTCTTTTAATTTCATCTGCAATACTTCACGCGCTTCTGGCGTCTTCGTTGCTGCGTCTACCAAAGTCAGTGTGTCGCCTTTTAGTAAAAAGCAGTTCACGTCACCTACCGCGAATGGCGTAGGTGTAATTATTTTTGTGATCATATACTGTTCCCCCTATAAAATGAATGACTGTTCAGTCTATTGTACTCTTTATTTTCATGTGCGTCACGTCTTGATTGTTCAATTACCGAAAGATATTTCGCGCAAAGTGAAACCATTTTGTCCATTCTTCGTATGGTATACTACAGGAAATCGCATGATTTACATAATGATGTCGAGTTGGAGGGAAAACAATGGGATTTTTTAATATGTTCAAAAACCAATTTATCGAAGTGATCGAGTGGCAAGCACAGGATGCCCATACAGTAGTCTATCAGTTCCCCGTGCATAATAATGAAATTAAAATGGGAGCAGAGCTAACGGTCCGAGAGTCGCAAGTCGCAGTCTTCGTCAATGAAGGAGAAATTGCGGACGTATTCGGTCCAGGGCGTCATATTTTGTACACGCAAAATATGCCCATTCTAACGAAGTTGAAGTCATGGAAGTACGGCTTTGATTCACCATTTAAAGCGGAAGTATATTTTATTAATACGAAGCAGTTCATCAATCAAAAATGGGGCACGTCGAACCCCATTATGATGCGTGATCCGGATTTTGGCATGATCCGTCTTCGTGGGTACGGAATTTATTCGTATCGCGTGTCAGACCCTACTGTATTCTTGCGGGAGTTATTTGGAACGAACAGTTCGTACGACACGAACGCCATTGAAGGTCATTTAAAGAAAATGATTATTTCCGGATTATCCGATTTATTCGCAGAGTCTCAAATACCCGCACTGGATCTATCAATGCATTACGACGAATTAAGTGAACAAGGCAAAGAGAAGATGATCTCTCGTTTCGCTGCATTCGGTTTCGAGATCACGTCACTTTATATCGAGAACTTGTCATTACCAAAAGAAGTCGAAGAAGCGATGGACAAGCGTACGTCTATGGGCGTACTCGGCAATATGCAGCAGTACCAGCAATATCAAGCAGCTGAAGCGATGCGTGACGCTGCACAGAATGAAGGCGGCATGGCGGGCGCAGGTATTGGCATGGGAGCGGGTATGGGCATGGGTCAAGTTATGGCAAATGCGATGAATCAGAATCATGCACAGCAGCCCCAAGCACAAGTCGCAACGAAATCTTGCCCGCATTGTCAGGCCACGATCAACGCCGACGCCAAATTCTGCGGTCAGTGCGGAAAGTCTGTTGAAACCGATAAAGTACCATGCGTGAAGTGTGAAACTATGATTCCAAAAGGCGCCAAGTTCTGCAGCGGCTGCGGTACATCTCAAGTCACCGAGAAAATTTGTCCTGCTTGCTCACATGCCAATCTGCCAGCTGCAAAATTCTGCGCAGAATGTGGTGAGACGTTAGACGAAAAGTGAGGGATGGACGTTGACTTCATTCGATGAACAACACAAAGTCGTAGAAGATACTGAAAACATTAAATGCCCTTCTTGTGGCGGTAACACGGAATATAATCCAGAATCACGTGGCTTAAAATGTCCTTTTTGTAGCCATGAAATGCCAATTGAAGCGACGTTCGACCATCATGTAGAACTCGATTTCAAGGAGGCTGGAAATAATCTTCAACACATCTGGAATGAAGAGAAACGCGTTTTCTCCTGTAGCAACTGCGGAGCGGAATCGGTACTGGACGCACATATCGTCGCGGACTTCTGTTCGTTTTGCGGATCTTCTCACATATCCGTGACGAATCACGATGCCGGGATCCAACCCGGGTTATTGATTCCGTTTCAAGTTTCTGAGGAACAAGCACAAATAAAGTTCAAAGACTGGATCAAGGGACACTTTTTCGCACCGAATACATTGAAGAAAACATATCGAATGAATAAAATTTCCGGTGCCTACTTGCCGTACTGGACGTATGACAGTCAGACACAGTCACACTATGTCGTACGTGTCGGGAATTATTATTATGTCACTGAAACTCGGACGGTTTACGAGGACGGTAAGGCTAGACAAGTGACCGAGCAAGTACGGAAAGTCCGCTGGCATCAGGAAAGCGGTAATTATCGGGAATTCTTTGATGATATTCTAATTAAAGCCTCTAACACAGTTGAAACGAAACTATTGCAGAAAGTACAGCCATTCCAATTAACTGGTCTCACCGATTATAAAGTGGAATACATGTCCGGCTTTCTTGCTGAGCGCTATTCTGTTTCGTTACAACAAGGGTTTACGCAGGCAAAAGACGTCATGACGAGAGAAATTGTCAACGGGATCGAAGGCAGCGTAGCGGGAGATATCGTACAGGTAGTCAACGTTTCAACAGATTATACCGATATTACATATAAACATATTTTATTGCCTATTTGGATTTCCTCTTTTCATTTCAAGGAAAAAGTCTATCAATTCATCGTCAATGGACAAACGGGAAAAGTGACCGGAAATTATCCGTTAAGTGTGATGAAGATTGTTTCGTTGGTGATCTCGATTCTAATCGTGATATTCATCGTCTACTTGTTCATCGACAGCTAACGACAGTTTGACAATTCACATAGTACATGACATAATCATGAAAATAGTATGGAACGGGCATTGAGGAAGATCAGTAGATGGGTGATGGATAGAAGAGAGCATGGCCGAGGCTGCAAGTCATGTATCCCACTCCCCTTTCGAACCTCCTTCCGAGCTGTCGTGGAAACACGACCGTACCTTCTGCGATAAAGAAGACTTGAAGTTGTGCTGTAGCAAACAGCAAATTTAGGTGGCACCGCGGAAACCGAGCGTTTTCGTCCTGAAAGACAGGACGGGAGCGCTTTTTTATTTTGGGGAGGATGTTGGACATGGAAAAAATTTTATTTGTAGGCGCTGGACAAATGGCAGAAGCCATTATTGCGGGGATTATTAAGAAACGAGTTATATATGAGGACAATGTCTATGTGATGAATCGTTCAGATACCGAACGGTTAGACGAACTGGAGTCGCGCTACGGGATTACGAAAGTGTGCGAAGACAGGGATTTCATTAAAAAAGTCGACTTAGTTGTGCTCGCGACAAAGCCGAAAGATGTAGAGAAAGTGATGGAGGATATCGCACCCTACCTCGGAGAAAATACAACAGTTCTTTCCGTCATTGCTGGAATTTCCATCGCTACATTTGAAAAAGGTCTAGGTAAACGTCCGATTGCACGCTCGATGCCGAACACGTCCGCGACAATCGGAAAATCAGCGAGCGGGATTGCGTTTAATGATGCCGTTTCAGAAAGAATGCAACAGTCGATTTTAAGCTTGCTGAATGCAATCGGTATCGTCAAAGTCGTCGAAGAAGATGATTTACATGCTGTAACCGCCCTTTCAGGTAGTGGTCCTGCATATATCTATTATTTAGTAGAAGCGATGGAAGAAGCAGCGGTTGCGCAAGGTCTAGATGCAGCCGATGCACGTGAATTAATCGTTCAAACAATCTACGGTGCGGCATCCATGCTAAAGAAGACCGGCGAAGAGCCTAGTATATTGCGCGAAAATGTGACGAGCCCTGGTGGAACAACAGCAGCGGGTCTGCAGTCACTAGAAGATCACAACTTCAAGACTATTATTTCGGACTGCTTGATCCGGGCGGAAAAACGTTCGCGTCAACTAGGTTCTTCAAAATAAAAAACTAAGCATCCAATGGTTCCCTTCAAGAGAGCCAAACTCGGATGCTTAGTTTTTTAGTAACTTGATTAATTCTCCATGTTTCCACTGAAAACGCGCGAAATCATCTGCAATCGAAATGGCATCAAATATCTCGGTACCTTCTTCTAAGAAAGCCGGCATTTCACCTGGCATGAAGCGTGCGCTAATATGGTTCACAATGAGGTTTTTCGCGTTCGCTTCTTTGGCAACGGTTGCTGCTTCTACAATAGTAGAATGACCAAATTCTTTCGCGCCTGCTGCGTACTCATCCGTGAACGTCGCTTCATGGATCAAAATATCAGCGTCTTGCGCCAATTCAACCGAAGCTTGGCAGTACGACGTATCCCCAATGACTGTAATAATGAAGCCTTTTTTCTTATCTGTCGTAACATCTTGACTATAAACCATCTGCCCATTGTCGAGTTCTACGTCAAAGCCGTCTTTCAAGCGCTGCAACATAGGCCCTTTTGGAACACCTTGCTCTATCGCTTTATCGACCAATAACGTACCAGGCAACTCTTTCTGTTCAATACGGAAGCCGAAACTCTGCACGACGTGTTGAACTTCTTTGGCGTAGACTTTGAATTCCTCTGTTTCGAGAATCAAACCGTCATGGATTTCATGCACGTTCAACTTGTAAGGTAAATAGGTTCCCGTCATTTTATAGGTGTGCTGCAACCATTCTTTCAAGCCAGCAGGACCGTATAGATCGACGGGGTCATCTCCACCTAAAAATGCGCGTGAGCTGAGAAAGCCAGGTAGTCCGAAAATATGATCGCCGTGCAGATGCGTAATGAAGATTTTCGTAATCTTCTTCGGCTTAATGGCGCTGTATAGTAATTGATGCTGTGTCGCTTCACCGCAATCGAATAACCAATTTTCTTTATTCTCGTCTGTCAAATCCACAACGAGTGCTGACGTATTGCGCTGTTTCGATGGCATCCCTGCACCTGTGCCAAGAAATTCAATATCCACATGCATTGCCTCCTTGCTATTTCTTCGTAAATCCTTTTTTAATAATACCATCTCCGAAACGTTGTGTCAGACTCGACATCAACTGATCCATTTCATATTCCTTTTCTTGTTGCTCAAAATTATCAAATGTTAGTTGCTTGACCATTTCAGACCGTTCGATGACATTCGCTGCCGTGATGCCTAGCAAGCGAATGGGCTCATGGTTCCAGTGTTGCTGAAATAATTGAAGCGCTACATCTGTAATATCTTTCTCAAGATAGACCGCTTGTTGGAGCGTTCTGCTTCTCGTCGTGTTTTGCCAGTCGGCATAGCGAATTTGAATGCTAATTGTCATTCCGGCCAACAGTTTCGTTTCCAGTCGAGCTGCTACCTTTTTCGCAAGTCGTTCAAATATCGGAACACAATCTTCAAGTTCCGTTAGATCAACAGGCAATGTGGTAGAACTGCCAATACTTTTACGTTCGTCTGCACTTTCAGGGTCGACAGGACGTGTATCGATTCCGTTTGCTCGTTGTTTAAGGCGCAAACCATTTTTTCCAAGCAGTGCTTCCAACGTGATTTTTTCAGCAGTGGCCAAATCGCCCATCGTTTTAATGTCTGCGCTATGCAATTTCTCTTCCGTCCGCTTGCCGATGCCATGCATTTCAATGACTGGTAACGGCCACAGCATTTTTGGCACTTCACGTTTTCGTAAAATGGTAATGCCCATTGGCTTTTTCATATCAGAAGCGGTTTTCGCAAGAAACTTATTCGGTGCAATTCCTATCGAACACGGTAGATCGAGTTCTGCTAAAATGCGCAACTGGATTTCCCGGGCTAAATCGTACGCACGTGTCAACCCGCCAATATCGGTCGTATCGATATACGCTTCATCAATTGAAACAGGTTCGACCCATTCCGTATAACTTCGCAAAATATCAAAAACAGAATCAGACATTTGCCGATATAGTTCATGCCGTGGTGGAACAATCGTTAATTTCGGACATAGTCGTTTAGCTTCTCCTACCGTCATAGTCGTGTAGACACCGAATGCCCTTGCCTCATATGAACAGGTTACGAGAATTCCTCTTCGTTCTTTCGGGTTGCCTGCGACTGCAAGAGGGATTCCTTTTAATTCAGGATTCGCAGCCTGTTCAACCGAGGCAAAGAAGCTGTTCATATCAAGATGCATAATGACCCGTGGATTAGCGATGATCAGATCCGTCATGTAAACACCTTTCTTTCCTCGGAAATAATTATGTAATAGGAAAAAGCGGCAAACCGAATTCAGTCTGCCACTCTTTCCATTTTATCAAATGTATGTTCTTTTTGCCTACTAATTTGATTGGTGCTGTTCTTTCATATAACTGGATATTTCATCCATGCCATGAAGTGAATCCGCCATGATATTTGGATCGATGACAGTCACTACACGGTCAACAAGATTCGCTACTGTTACGAAGTAAGGCGTTTTAGAATACGCTTTTAGTGCAGTAGACGTTAAGCGATCTTCTGGCAATTCGAGAATCTCCCTTGCGTCTACCACTAATAAACCGACTTCCAACTGATCTGTTTTCACAACCACTACATGGGATTCAATATCCCGAGGTGTTGCCTGATGATACAAAATCTGACTTAAATCCAGAATAGGCACGAGTTCGCCACGCGATTTCATCAGTCCGAGTAAGTATTTAGGAAGATGAGGAATTGGTGTGACGTACTCGAGTTTCTCGATGGATATCACCGATTCTACTGGTAGTGCATATTCTTCGTTGCCCGTCTGCACAATCACAGTTTGCATAGTTATACCTTCTTTCAGGCTCTTTGTTAAGACTGTTACACCGTGCGGATTGCTTGACCGACAATCTCAAGTATTAATTCCGTCAGCTTTTCCAACTCTTTCACCGGCATACGTTCGTTCTTCGTATGAATCTCTTCATAACCAACAGACAACGTCACAGTAGGAACTCCCATGCCGTTGAAGACGTTGCCGTCACTTCCTCCGCCACTCGTCATGATCTTCGGTTCACGTCCTACGTTGCGGATTGACTTCATCGCAACTTGCACGACTTCTTCGTCATCTCCGATTGAAAAACCAGGATACATAAGTTGTGTTGTAGTTTCGGCTTTACCACCTAAAGATTCAGAAGTCGTTGCAAATTTTTCTACCATCAAGTCTATTTGTTTTTTCATTTTATCCGGATTGATCGAACGAACTTCCGATAAAATGAAAGCCTCTTCACAAACGATATTCGTTGCTTTTCCGCCTTCAAAACGACCAATATTTGCAGTCGTTTCTTCATCTATGCGGCCAAGTTTCATGCCTGCAATAGATTTAGCAGCGAGAGAAATAGCAGAAATTCCTTTTTCAGGAGCGACTCCAGCATGAGCTGTTTTTCCGTAGATCGTCGTCCATAACTTTGACTGATAAGGAGCCGCTGTAACAATACCGCCTACTTCTCCGTCGCTATCGATCGCAAAGCCATATTTCGCTTGTAAATAATCCGGATTCATCGCTTTTGCGCCTACTAATCCGCTTTCTTCACCAGCAGTAATTATGAACTGAATCGGACCGTGTGGCTTGTCTGACTCTTGGATCACTTTCGCCATCTCGAGTAGAGCAGCAATTCCCGCTTTATCGTCAGCACCTAAAATTGTTGTACCGTCACTGTAGACATAGCCGTCTTCTTTGACGATTGGCTGAATCGATTGTCCTGGAACGACCGTATCCATATGACATGTAAAGAAGATCGGATCCGCGTCAGCCACTGTACTCGGCAAGTTGGCAATTAAATTACCTGCACCGTGTCCTGTCTTTTCAGCTGTGTCGTCTTCCGTCACATCAAAGCCCAATTCCTGCAATTTCTTCGTAAGAATATCTGCAATATTTCGTTCGTTTTTAGTTTCAGAATCAATTTTTACTAACTCCAAGAATTCTTGAAGTAATCGTTGTCTATTCAAGATGTAAGACTCCTTTATTTATAGAGGTATGTTGCCGTGCTTTTTCTTCGGACGATCTTCGTGCTTATTGCGCATCATTTCAAGTCCTTGAAGCAACTTGATACGAGTTTCGCGTGGATCAATTACGTCATCTATCATGCCGTGTGAAGCTGCAACATATGGATTCGCAAACTTTTCACGGTATTCTTCGATTTTCGCTGCACGAGTTGCTTCCGGATCTTCACTTTTCGCAATATCGCGTGCGAAAATGATGTTCGCTGCACCTTCAGCACCCATAACAGCCACTTCTGCGTTTGGCCAAGCGAAGACTAAGTCTGCACCGATTGATTTAGAGTTCAGAGCAACATATGCGCCACCGAAAGCTTTACGCAAGATCAATGTGATTTTTGGTACAGTTGCTTCCGAATATGCATAGAGGATCTTCGCCCCGTGACGAATGATGCCACCATGCTCTTGCTTGATACCAGGGAAGAAGCCTGTAACGTCTTCAAATGTAATCAATGGAATATTGAATGAGTCACATGTACGGATGAAACGTGCGATTTTATCAGATGAGTTAATGTCTAGTCCACCCGCCATTACTTTCGGCTGGTTACATACAAATCCTACTGTTTCACCTTTCATGCGCGCATAACCAACTACTGCGTTCTTTGCGAATTCAGGTTGGATTTCGAAGAATGAACCTTCATCCACTACTTGCTCCAACACTTTTCGTACGTCATATGGACGAATTGTTTCGTAAGGTACCGTATCTGCCAAATCTTCACGATAATCATCTTGCTCGTCGTATGGCTGAATCGGTGTTTTTTCTGTGTTGTTCTGTGGTAGATATGTTAAGAGATCGCGAGTTTTTTGCAATACTTCCTCTTCACTTGCGCCACGAAGATGTGCGTTACCACTGATCGTGTTATGAACTTTTGCTCCCCCCAAGTCTTCGGAAGTAATTTTCTCGCCTGTTACTGTTTCAATAACTTTTGGTCCCGTAATGAACATTTGGCTCGTTTTATCCGTCATAATCACGAAGTCTGTGATTGCTGGTGAATACACCGCGCCACCTGCACAAGGCCCGAGGATAACGGAAATTTGTGGAATCACTCCGGAATAGATTGCGTTACGGTAGAAAATCTCACCGTATCCATCAAGCGATAATACACCCTCTTGGATACGTGCGCCACCTGAATCGTTTAGACCGATGAATGGTGCACCGTTTTTCGCAGCCAAATCCATAACATTGGCAATTTTCATTGCGTGCATTTCACCTAAAGCTCCACCAAATACCGTGAAGTCTTGGGAGAATAAATAGATAGGACGACCGTGGATTTTACCGTAACCTGTTACGACACCGTCGCCAGGTCCTTCTAGCTTGTCCATGCCGAAATCACGTGTACGATGAACAACGAACGGATTCAACTCTACGAATGTACCTTCATCAAGTAGGATCTCAATACGTTCACGTGCAGTCAATTTACCTTTTTCGTGCTGCTTCATGATTCGCTCATCGCCGCCACCCAACTCGATTTCGCGCTTTTTGTCGTAAAGTTCATTAATTTTATCGTAAATGTTCATCTATTATTCCCCCTTAGTCTTTTCACATAATTCATAAAGCACACCATATGATGATTTCGGATGCAAGAAGGCAACTTCTGCTCCCCCAGCACCTGGTTTTGGTTCATCTGAAAGTAGTTGAACGCCTTTTTCTTCCAATTCCTTCATTCTTGAACGAATATCCGTTACACCGAAAGCGATATGGTGAACCCCTTCACCGCGTTTTTCAATAAACTTCGCAATGGGACTTGTCTCCGTCATTGGTTCAAGCAATTCGATCTTGACATTATGTGCATCAATGAACGCCACTTTAACCCCTTGGCTAGCGACTTCTTCAATAGCGATGACTGTCAAACCGAGTGTTTCTATGTAATAGTTAATGGATTCATCTATACTTTTTACAGCAATCCCTATATGATCTACCTTGTTCATAGCACATTCCCCTTTTAATACGATTCTACTATCCGAACATATAACAGCCATTCTAGTTGTGAAAATCCTTATTTCTGTTAAAATAGAAACAAACCAATTCCAACGCGTAAGGAGCTTTGCTGCATGAGTAATAAAAAAATTCAAAAAACAATTGTTTACTTGATGATTGTCGCCATGATTGCATCTACCATGTTCATGGGTCTCAGCATGTTCTTCTAATTCTTAATGACAGTTCGCATATTTTCATATGCGAACTGTTTTTTATTGCCTTCTAGCTACATGCGCCAGTCTCTCGGATCGCTTCGGTCCTGACTCAAAAGGCAAGTTCGTCCTTTTGCTTCAGGCCCTACAGCGTCTGTCGAGACTAGACGGCGCATTTCGCTTTAGTTTCATCTAGCTACATGCGCCAGTCTCTCGGATCGCTTCGGTCCTGATTCAAAAGGTAAGTTCATCCTTTTGCTTCAGGCCCTACAGCGTCTGTCGAGACTAGACGGCGCATTTCGCTTTAGTTTGTTACAGCTCTTCGCAGTGCTCTTCAAATTGTTCCTGAAGATTTACAACGACAGACATTGGGTCATGTCCTTCGATTTCAAAACGTCCTACTTCACCGATTAGTTTGCCGTCTTTTAGCAAAGCGAATGATGGAGAAGATGGGATGTGGTCTTCACCGAAGTGCATACGTGCTTGTGCAGTTGCTTCTTTGTCTTGTCCAGCAAATACTGTTACCAAGTGGTCAGGACGCTTATCATAATGTACTGCGTGCGCAGCTGCTGGGCGAGCAATTCCGCCAGCACATCCACAAACCGAGTTCACCATTACTAACGTCGTACCCGGCTGCTTGAATGCTTCCTCTACGTCCTCAGGTGTTTGCAATTGCTTGTAGCCGCTCGCTTCCATTTCGGATCTCGCTTGGTTTGTCATATCGTTCATGTAAAAATCAAAGTTCATAGTCATTTTACAGGATCTCCTCTCTTATACCGTATAATTGTGATAGCCTATTCAGTTCCGCTATGACACTTCCCTGATAATTAATTGACTATCCTCTTCAATCATAGCATATCCCTACACGAATTAAGAAGAAAACAATCGGTCAATTGCTCCGGTTACCGTTAAATGTCCGTCTAACAATTCTTCCTCAAGTGCCTTCACTTGCGTTTTTCGTCCTTGCTCCGAGAAAAATGAATCAATCAAGTGGTCTCGGATCATCGCATGGAACCAATCGCGTGTCTGGTGCTGACGTCTCGTGTCCCAATGATTCTTTTCTTTCATTTCTTTTTCGAATTCTAAAACCGTTTCCCATACCGCTTCCAAGCCGGTATTTTCTATAGAAGAAACCGGTTGTACTTTCGACGTCCACTCGGGTGAAGCAGGTTGGAGCATGTGCATGATGCGTGTATATTCGCGCACCGTTTTTTTGACGAGCGGCTTATTGGCACCATCATTCTTATGCACGACAATACCGTCCGTCAGCTCCATGATCCCCTTTTTCATTCCTTGCAGTTCGTCTCCGGCCCCAGTCAACACAAGTAATAAGAAATAATCGACCATCCCACGGACAATCGTTTCACCTTGGCCAACCCCAACCGTTTCAATCAAAATGACATCATAGCCCGCGGCTTCGCAAAGTAGCATCGTTTCGCGCGATTTCTTATGCACGCCACCAAGTGTTCCCGCTGACGGAGAAGGACGGATAAAAGCATTCTTATGCCGTGCCAACTCCTCCATACGGGTCTTGTCACCTAAGATACTTCCGCCGGTCAGTGTAGAACTTGGATCAATCGCAAGTACCGCCACTTTATGGCCCATATCTGCAAGCATTAGACCGAACGCTTCGATAAATGTACTCTTTCCTGCACCGGGCACGCCTGTAATCCCAATCCGGATACAGTTACCCGTTTTCGGCAGAAGGCTAGTCAACACTTCCTGACCGACCTTCTTATCGCTAGGCTTCGTACTTTCTAGCAATGTAATACCGCGTGCCAAATACAAACGAGAGCCATTTTCTATTTCTTGCTGCAATACATCTAAATTTTTATGAGATGGATCTTTCTTAACAAAGCGTTTACGTGAAGAGGCAACAAATCCATCATGTGTGGATTCTATTCCGCGCATCACATGCATTGCTGATTCATCTCGTCCGTTTTGTTTTTCTGTCAATCCGTCACTTCCTCATAGCCGAGCTGTCGGTAAATCTCCTCAATGACTTTTTGTGCTGCCACTGGAATGACTGTACCCGGACCAAAGATTGCGGCTGCACCATTCTTGCGCAAGAAATCGTAATCCTGTGCCGGAATAACGCCACCTACTACAACTAAAATGTCTTCACGATTGATTTTTTTCAGTTCTTCACGCAATGTCGGTACCAATGTTTTATGACCTGCTGCAAGCGAACTCACACCGATGACGTGCACATCATTTTCCGCCGCCTGCAAAGCTGTTTCTTCAGGTGTCTGGAATAAAGGACCGATATCGACATCGAATCCTAAGTCAGCGAACGACGACGCGATCACTTTCGCACCGCGGTCATGTCCGTCTTGGCCCATTTTCGCAACCAAAATACGTGGACGACGTCCTTCATTTTCTAGGAATTCATCCGTCATATCTTTTACTTCCTGAATTTCTTCTTCATTTGAGAAGTTTGCGCTATATACACCACTCACTGAACGGATCACCGCCTTATGTCTGCCGGATACGGATTCAATCGCATCCGAGATTTCACCGATAGTTGCACGCGCTCTTGCAGCGTCAACTGCCAGTGCAAGTAAGTTCCCTTCGCCGCTTTTAGCCGCTTCCGTGATGGCCGTAAGAGCGGCTTGAACTACTTTTTCATCACGCTTGTCCTTCATATCGTTAATGCGGTCAATTTGCTTCTGTCGTACCATCGTATTATCGATATCGAGAATATCAATCGCATCTTCCGTATCGAGACGATATTTATTCACACCGACAATTGTTTCCGCTTTTGAATCAATTTTCGCCTGGCGCTTCGCTGCAGCTTCTTCAATCTTCATTTTCGGTAATCCAGTTTCAATCGCTTCCGCCATGCCACCAAGCGACTCAATTTCACCGATTAATTCCCATGCTTTCTCCATTAACTCTTCCGTTAATTTCTCCACATAGTACGAACCGCCCCAAGGATCAATTACTTTCGTCATCATCGTCTCTTCTTGCAAGAACAACTGCGTGTTACGTGCAATACGAGCCGAGAAGTCTGTCGGTAATGCGATAGCTTCATCCAATGCGTTCGTGTGCAGTGACTGCGTGTGACCCATGGATGATGCGTTAGCTTCGACCAATGTACGTGTGACGTTGTTGAATGGATCTTGCTCCGTCAAACTCCAGCCTGACGTTTGAGAGTGTGTACGCAATGCAAGTGTCTTCGGATTCTTCGGTTCAAATGACTGCATCATCTGTGCCCAAATTTTGCGTGCTGCTCTCATTTTCGCTATTTCCATATAGTAGTTCATGCCGATTGCCCAGAAGAATGACAAACGCGGTGCGAATGAATCGATATCAATACCCGCCTTCAAACCGGTACGAACATATTCCAAGCCGTCTGCAAGTGTATAGGCAAGCTCGATGTCCGCTGTCGCTCCTGCTTCTTGCATATGGTAACCGGAGATCGAAATCGAGTTAAATTTCGGCATATTTTCAGATGTGTACGAGAAAATATCCGCAATGATCCGCATCGACATAGCCGGCGGGAAGATATACGTATTCCGTACCATATACTCTTTTAAAATATCGTTCTGAATCGTACCAGATAATTTCTCAGGACCTACACCAGACTCTTCAGCCGCTACGATATAAAATGCCATGATCGGCAATACCGCGCCGTTCATTGTCATCGATACCGACATTTGATCGAGTGGAATACCTGCGAATAAAATCTTCATATCTTCAATAGAATCAATCGCAACTCCCGCTTTACCTACGTCACCTGTTACACGTGGATGATCGGAGTCATAGCCACGGTGCGTCGCAAGGTCAAACGCAACAGAAAGTCCTTTTTGCCCCATCGCCAAGTTCCGACGGTAAAATGCGTTACTTTCTTCCGCTGTAGAAAATCCAGCATACTGACGAACGGTCCAAGGACGCGCTACATACATCGTCGGATACGGTCCGCGTGTGTTCGGTGCGATACCCGGGAAGTCTTTCAAGTGCTCAGTGTTTTCAATGTCTTTTGCTGTATAGACAGGCGCTACATTGATTCCTTCATTCGTTAAAAAATTCTCTTTTGATAATGCTTGTTGTGAGAGTTCATTGAGTGATTGCTCTATATTCACTTTACGGAAATCAGGTTTACTCAACGGAACGGCCTCCTTTAGTTTGCGTAATAATAGTATTCAGCTTTTCGATTTTATCCTGTCCTGCAAAAATGAAACCATTCAGTCCATTGGCAAGCCACTGATCTGCTGTTTCTGATGGGTATTTACCCGCTGTGTCAATTGGACAATCCCCTTTATACGAAGCCAAGAAGTTTGTTACAACTTCTTCTGTATCAGCAGCCGATGCACAAATTACTGCATAATCCGGCTGTTGCTCTTCGATCCAACTGAGCGCTTGATCATTTGACTCGAAAGAAGGACTCCACGTCGCTTCGATGCCACCAACTGCCAAGAATCCACTGACAAAATCTGCACGTGGTTTATAATCTTTCAACGCACCAAAGTTGAGTAATACAGTTTTCGGCAACTCCTCTTTTTGCTTAGAACGAATATGTTCAAAAGGCTCTGCCAATCGTTTCGATACCGTCACAGTAGATTCATTCGCATAATTCACATCCGTCAATTCCGCATAGACATTCGTACCGATCAACGTCTTCTTGCCCGTCGCCATTTCTTTCTGGCGCTGCGCATAAAGCTTGCTTAATTCACCAGACTGCAAGAAGGCCTGATAGCCACCATTTTCTTCAATCTCTAGGAACTTCGCCCATGATTTACGAATTAATTCAGTCGTCAACGATTCGATAAAGTATGAACCGCCTGCAGGATCAAGAACTTGATCAATATGCGTTTCTTCCTTCAGAATCAATTGAATATTTCGTGCGTAACGATTTGAGCTTGGCGACGTACCCGTCAATACATCATGCGGTAATACAGTCAGCCAATCCGCTCCACCTAAAATGGCTGCGAATGCCGCGTTGCCGCCACGTAATAAGTTTACATATGGATCAAGTTTTGAATATGAACGCAATGAAGTAATCCCTAGTAAAGGTACTTGCTTCGCGTTCTCTACGCCGTAGGCTTCATTGAATAGTTTCCACAACACGCGGAACGCACGGAATTTCGCGATTTCCATGAAGAAGTGTGTGTCAGATGCAAATCGTGCATAAAAGCCGTTTGCAAATTCTTCAAATGAAGAAGCGTCTTCCGCAAGTTCAGCTGCAATTGAAAGGGATAGCGCAAGTTCTGTTATGGCATCTGCCCCTTCATGATGCGCTGTCCATAAATCAGCACCCTTTGTGCGGACTCCTGGGAATCCTTCAGGTACTACCGGAACCGGACCGATGCAAATTCCTGTAACGTCTTTACGCTTCGCTTCTTCAATATACGTGAAAGCTTGTAATATCGGATCATCGCTCTGCACTTCAGTGAATACTATTGGATATTGCGTAATCAGTTCAGCCACTTGCTTGACGTCCTGTTCCACCCAAACTAAAGGCTTCAGGCCGTTGTAAGCGATTGCTTCATTGCCCCGTGCCAAAGATTCTTTCATCTGCTCTACAAACTGTTGACCGTTCGCTGCGCTAACAGGTTGTGCGACCGTCCAGCCGAATGCAGGTTTCGTGACACGTGAAACTTCCAACTGGTCCAAGTCTTCTTTCGTGTAAAGTGGATTGAGTTCAATGCCCTCAATCGTTTTCGTGTATAACGAATCAAAAGGCTTTCCTTTAAGTGATAAAACAGCCGCTTCTTTCCATTCAGTAAAATTGGGGGCTGTGAAAGTAAATGTTTTCATGTTATGTATAGGCATAATGGTGCTCCTTCCCCTTTTAAAAACCATTAATAGTTATAGTGTACCGTAGAGTACGTTATGAAGAAAGGGGAAAATCAGAAGTTTCCGTCTAATTTTATTATAATCATACAAATTGATGACTTTTTATGCGTTAACTCTTGAATTATTTGAGTGAATGGGATACATTAAACATCTTTTAATTGGAAAAGTGAAAAATTTAGTGAAAGCCAATTCTTTTGCGCTCATTAATTCGTGTAAGCGATCATACTTCCCTGTATCCGCTCTTAACTTCTCACAAGCGCTCATATCTCATCGGTATCCGCTCTATATCCACCCCTAAGCGCTCACAAATTTTGTCTAGCCGCTCATTACGCAATTATTAACTCACTTGATTTCAAACTTTTTCTGCATTTTATAGCCAGCAAGTGACCAGCATCCACCCACAAGACTCTACACTTACTGCTTCCCCTCCAAAAAACCAAAAAGCAACCTCCAAAACCAAGTTTGGAGGTTGCCGAATCTTAATATAAAGAAGTCTTATCTTTAGCCATACTTTCCAACAACTCTTTCACACGTGCAAGGAAACGTCCACAAACGAGTCCGTCAAGCACACGGTGATCCAGTGATAGGCAAAGGTTGACCATATCACGTGCAGCCATCATGCCATTGTCCATAATAACTGGACGCTTGACGATCGACTCCACCTGCAAAATAGCAGCCTGCGGATAATTGATGATCCCCATGGACTGAATGGAACCAAATGAGCCCGTATTGTTGACAGTGAACGTACCACCTTGCATTTCTGTCGATTTGAGCTTGCCGTTACGTACTTTCCCTGCCAACTCATGAATTTCGCGACCAATACCTTTGATCGTCTTTTCATCTGTTTCTTTGATGACTGGGACGTATAGAGCATCGTCCGTCGCTACTGCAATCGAGATGTTGATGTCTTTTTTCATGACGATCGTATCGCCCGCCCACATCGAATTCATTTCCGGATATTCCTTCAAAGCTTGTGAAATCGCTTTGATAAAGAAGGCGAAGTATGTCAAATTGAATCCTTCTTTTTCTCTGAATTCTTTTTTCACACTATCACGCAATAACACGAGTTCTGTTACATCCACTTCTATCATCATCCATGCGTGCGGCGCCTCGGTTACAGAACGCACCATATTGCTCGCAATTGCGCGACGTACACTCGTTACCGGAATTTCGATATCCCCGTTTTCGAGTTTCACATTCGACGAGGCAGCTTGTTTAGGAGCCGACTGCTGATCCGAAGACGCCACTTGTTGTTGGGACTCTTCTTGAACAGCAACTTCTTGTGGCGCTTGTTGCGACTGTGCTCCGCCACTTTCAATGAATGCTTGAATGTCTTTACGTGTAATACGTCCTTCGCGTCCTGTGCCGCTTACTTGTGCCAAGTCTATGCCGTTTTCCTGAGATAGCTTCAACACAGCTGGAGAATATCTTCCTGCTGCCTTGCCACCCGTTGCAGGTTGTGGCTTTGCTTTAGGCGCGTCCTGTACTTCTTTCATAGCAGGCTTTTTTGCGGGTGTTTCAGGTTTAAGTGCTGAAACTTGTACTGGCTGTTGTGCGTCGCCTTCAATTTCAATCAAACAAACCGTTTCGCCCACTTCGACCGTATCGCCTTCTTTTGCGATGATTTCTTTGATCGTTCCTGAGAATGAAGAAGGAACTTCCGCTGTTACTTTATCAGTCGTCACTTCCGCAAGCGAATCATATTTCGCTACCGTATCTCCGGGAGCGACGAGCCATTTTTCGATAGTTCCTTCTGTTACACTTTCACCCAGTTTCGGCATAGTGATTTTTTCAATGCCCATTTCTTTACGCCTCCTTAGTTAAAATTCCGCTAAATCCCTTGCTGCCTTTTCGACCTTTTCAGGATTCATCATAAAGAACTTTTCCATAGAAGGGGCATATGGCATCGCAGGTACATCGGGTCCTGCTAATCGTTTGATTGGCGCATCCAATTCAAATAAACAATTTTCTGCAATGATAGCCGAAACTTCACTCATGATGCTGCCTTCTAGGTTATCTTCTGTTACTAATAGAACTTTTCCTGTTTTCGAAGCCGCTTCAATGATCGCTTCTTTATCTAACGGGTACACTGTACGTAAATCCAGTATATGGACAGAAATATCATCTTCTGCTAAACGTTCTGCAGCTTGAAGTGCGAAATGCACGCACAAACCATACGTGATAATCGTTAGATCTTCTCCTTCACGCTTTACATCTGCTTTCCCAATCGGCAATACATAATCATCATCTGGAACTTCCCCTTTGATTAACCGATACGCTCGCTTATGCTCGAAGAATAGCACGGGATCTTCATCGCGCACTGCCGCTTTTAGCAAACCTTTCGCATCGTAAGGAGTAGATGGAATGACAATTTTCAAACCAGGTGTCGAAGCAAACATCGATTCCACTGACTGTGAATGATATAAAGCTCCGTGAACGCCACCACCAAAAGGAGCGCGAATGACGATTGGACAAGAGAAATCATTATTCGAACGATAACGAATTTTCGCCGCTTCTGAGACGATCTGATTCACCGCAGGCATAATAAAATCAGCAAACTGCATTTCAGCAATCGGACGCATACCATACATCGCAGCACCAATCGCCACACCCGCAATAGCAGACTCAGCTAATGGTGTATCTAGCGAACGGTATTCACCAAACTGATCGTATAGACCAGTTGTTGCTTTAAACACGCCGCCTTTACGGCCGACATCTTCTCCAAGTACGAATACTTGGTCGTCACGTTCCATTTCTTCTTTCATTGCCAGGTTGATCGCATCTATAAATGAACGAACGGCCATTATGCTTCGCCTCCCTTTTCTTCATAGACATAGCGCAGTGCATGTTCTGGCTTTGCATATTCGGCAAGCTCCGCATACTCTGTCGCTTCATCGACCTGCAGTTTCACTCGCTCTTCAATTTCTTCATACTTTTCATCCGTCAAGACGTTGACTTCTTTCAGATAATGAATGAATGACAATAACGGATCTTGTTTTCTTTCGTCCTCAAGCTCTTCTGCATCACGATATTGACGTTGATCATCATCCGATGAGTGTGCAGTCAGTCGATAACATACCGCTTCGACTAATGTCGGACCTTCTCCGTTTCTAGCACGGTCTGCCGCTTTTTTCACCACTTCATACACTGTCAGCGGATCTCTTCCGTCAACTGTGTAGCCTGGCATACCATAACCGATTGCACGATCAGAGACATTCTCACATGCCATTTGTTTCTCAAGAGGTACGGAGATTGCATATTTATTATTTTCCACCATAATCACTGTCGGTAATTTATGCACACCGGCAAAGTTCATGCCCTCATGGAAGTCTCCCTGATTGGAAGAACCTTCACCAAGAGTTACGAACGTGATGAAATCCTCTTTATTCATTTTAGCGGCGAGTGCAACACCGACAGCATGCGGTAATTGCGTTGTAACAGGTGAAGACCCTGTCAAAATACGATTTTTGCGCTGGCCAAAGTGACCTGGCATCTGCCGTCCACCGGAGTTCGGATCTTCCGCCTTGGCGAAAGCCGATAACATCAAATCTTTCGGCGTCATGCCGAAATGTAAGACAACTCCCATATCACGGTAATACGGTGCAATCCAGTCCTTTTCGTTATTCAGAGCGAATGAAGCTCCTACCTGCGCCGCTTCCTGTCCTTGACAAGAAATGACGAACGGGATTTTCCCTGCGCGGTTTAGCAACCACATTCTCTCGTCTAAACGACGTGCCATCAACATCGTCTCGTACATTTGCAACACATCTTCATCTGTCAAACCCAATTCAATATGCCGATTACTCATTCCACTTCCTCCTTTACATGTGAATGGCTAGCCCATCAACCGCTAATGCCGCTTCACTGAACGCTTCAGATAATGTTGGATGAGGATGAATTGCCGAGGATATTTCCCAAGGAATTGCATTCATCACCATCGCCAAGCCCGCTTCAGAAATTAGATCCGTTACGTGCGAACCCATCATATGGACGCCGATAATATCATCCGTCTGCTGATCAACAATGATTTTCACGAATCCATCTGCATGACCGTTAACTAATGCTTTACCGTTTGCCTTGAACGGGAACTTGCCGATCTTCACATCAAACCCACGATCTTTCGCTTGTTGCTCTGTCACGCCGACTGCCGCAGTTTCCGGGTAGGAGTAGACACAACGTGGTACTAGATCGTAATCAATCGAATCCACCTGTTTTCCTGCTATATGTTCGATCGCATGCAATCCTTCATGTTCCGCCACATGCGCCAATTGAAGGCCGCCAATCACGTCACCGATTGCATAAATATGATCATCTTTAGTTTGATAATGATTGTTCGTTTGAATCGAGCCCTTTTCGACTTGGATATCGGTGTTTTGTAAACCGATATCATCGATCACTGGAGCACGCCCTACAGACACTAGCATTTTCTCGCTCGTGATAGATTGTTCATCATTACCTAGCTTATAAGAAATTGTGACTTCACTGTCGTTTTTCTGCAACGACTCCGTCAGAATTTCAGCACCTAAGATGAACTTCACACCGCGCTTTTCGAGCGCTTTATGCATCGCGACAGCTACGTCACGATCTTCCGTTGCCAATATCTGATCCAGACGATCCATGACTGTTACATCGACACCAAAATCTACTAGCATAGAAGCCCACTCGATGCCGATCACACCGCCACCGATAATCGTTATAGAAGATGGAAGCGCATTCATTAGTAGAGCTCCGTCGGATGTCATTACAGACTTTTCATCTACTTCGAGTCCAGGTAATGATCTTGGTTTTGATCCAGTAGCAATCACGAGATTTTTCAGAATCAATATTTCATTTTCATTACCGTTATCCATTTCCACGGAAATAGTTCCAGGCATCGGGGAGAATATGGAAGCTCCTAGTATTCTACCTGTCCCATGATAGACATCGATTTTACCTTTTTTCATCAATCCTTCTATGCCCGCATGCAATTGATCGACGATCTTACCTTTACGTTTTTGTACTTGTGAGAAATCCAATGAGACATCTCCCGTATTCACGCCGAATTCATTCGCTTCTTGACGTGTTACGCGATAGACTTCCGCACTTTTTAACATCGCTTTACTCGGGATACACCCGCTATGCAAACACGTACCGCCAAGTTTGGATTTTTCTACAATGGCTGTTGTTAAACCTAATTGAGCCGCTCGAATGGCTGCAACATAGCCGCCCGTTCCGCCACCTAATATCACTACGTCATATTCTTTACTCAACGTAAAGGACTCCCTTCGCTTACAGTATTCAAATAAATGTAGACAGGCGAGTGTAGCGGTGGACAGGTGCACCCTGCCTACCGCTATGACTCGTCTACTAAATTATTTATTTGATATAATACTTTTTTCGTTGCGCAAGAATGTCGTTCTCGTTGCGCCAACTCTTGCAATACGTTCTTCTGCCAAACGATCAGCAGCCTGGTAGGATGGAATACCGTCTCGCTTTGAGATAGCAAATATCTTTAGGATCGTATCGTAAATACCTTCTACGCGCTTTAGTGCACGCTCTTTATTGTAGCCAATCAATTCGTCGGCCACATTGATTACTCCGCCTGAGTTGATTACGTAGTCTGGAGCGTAAACAATTCCCATTTCATGCAAGCGATCACCGTGTTCTGGTTCCTTCAATTGGTTATTAGCAGAACCTGCAACAACTTTCACTTTCAGTTGTGGAATCGTTTCGTCATTGATTACCGCACCGAGAGCACATGGAGCGAAGATGTCCGCTTCTTGTGAGTAAATCGCGTCCGTCGCAACCGCTGTTGCTCCGAATGCCTCTACCGCACGCTGGACTGCTGCTTCATTGATATCCGTGACAATCAATTTTGCGCCTTCTTCATGCAAGTACTCGCAAAGTGTGTACGCAACATTTCCAACACCTTGAACCGCAATGGTTTTACCTTCAAGTGAATCATCGCCAAATGCTTCTTTCGCAGCGGCTTTCATTCCTTTGTAGATACCTAGTGCAGTCACCGGGGAAGGATTTCCTGACGTGCCTTCTCCTGAAGAGATACCTGTAACAAAATTTGTTTCCAAATGGATTAAGTCCATATCGTATTCAGTAGTCCCAACGTCTTCCGCTGTTATATAGCGTCCGTTCAGCCCCTCTATGTAACGACCCAATGCGCGGAACAGTTCATCGTTCTTATCCGTTTTCGGATCTCCGATTATGACTGTCTTTCCGCCACCGAGATTCAAACCTGCTGCAGCGTTCTTGTATGTCATGCCTTTAGCCAGTCGCAATGCATCTTCAATCGCATTTTCCTCGCTAGCATACGTCCACATGCGCGCGCCACCAAGTGCCGGTCCAAGTGTCGTGTCGTGAATAGCAATAACCGCTTTCAATCCCGATGTCTTGTCATAACAAAGCACCAGTTGCTCATAGTCGTGATCTTCCATGTACGTAAACAATTCCATAAGTATCCCTCCAGGCTAGTAAAAGATTATAAAGATTCATGCGTATGGTACTGATTCTAAATTTCCTACGAAGAAAATGCAAATCTGACACATTTTGGCCATTAATTCCGCAAGAGTTTTGTAAACAATCTACCTATATCGTACATGATGGCAGAGTCCTTGACAATCCATGACCACACGGTAAAATTAAATAGGTGAGGGGTTGAATGATATGGTACGTCTTGTTGCGTTTATTGTACTGTTGATTCCAGGGATTGCAGCGGCTCTCGGAATAAAATTAATGCGAGATTCATTGTTCGGACATCTATTTCCGCCATTCCCATTCATTTGGATGCAATTTTTAGGCGGTTTCATACTATTCGCCGGAGGTCTTGGATTCTTTGCAGGCTTTTTATTACGCCGAGACCGCAGATCTGGACGAGCAGCTGACAGATTTAAAAAAGACTTAAAATAAAAGGGCCAAGGTGCATTACCTTGATCCTTTTATTTTTTTGCGTACACGCTTCGGATAATCTGTAATCCAGCCTGTCACTTCAGGTGTATTGGATATAAATGATTCCGCACCCGTTACCCCGTACATTCGTAATATCTTACCACTTTCAAGCAGATGACTCTTATACGGATCTTTCCATAATCGCTTATGAAAATGAAATGCATCGACATCATACGAATTAAGATTCTGCCAGTCTACTGATTTTTTTCTAAGCAATAAAGCCGTTTCCATGTCAGGATCCAGCGCTCTTACAAGACGCACCGTCTCATAATCGAATGAAGAGAGATGTACGTCTGTTAATGGTTCTACGTAATGCAAGATTTGCTCAAGTACAGCCGCTTGACCATACACCGTTTCCTTTAATTCGACATTAAGCGCCAAATTATGTTCAGAACAGAAAGTAACTACATCAAATAATAGAGGGATGGGATGGCCAAACATTCGCCTGTATCTGCCTTTCCCTATTTTTATTTCCTGCAGTTCCTGTGACGTCAATTGATCAATGCGCTGATCAATTCCAGCGAGGCGCAGTAATTCATTGTCGTGAATGACAACCAATTGTCCGTCGCTCGATTGTTGCACATCCAATTCGATTCCATCCGCACCTTTTTGTACAGCCCCTAAAAAAGCCCGCATCGTATTTTCAAAATAATTTCCAGATGCGCCACGATGTGCAAATATTTTACTGTCAGACATTTAATACTCCTTCGCTCGTTATTTCGAAAACACCTTTTGTTATACGACTCAACATGCTACTTTTACTGCCTATAACGATTTGGACACCAGGATGTGCTTCACGCGTGATGTCAATTTTAGGCGTACTAGCCACTTGCACAAGTTGCAGCTTATTTTTGATTGTCTGATCGAGTGATACAATTTCTTGCTGCTTTGCCTGCAATGTCTTTTCTAACATATCCAACTGAGTAGCAGGAAGATTCGCTTTAACACTCGCCATTTTATCGAGCGTCATCTCAAGTTTTTTCAGTTCTGCATGCTCCGCTTTGAGTTTTTCTGCAAGTCGTTGAATTTCTTCGAGCTCCATTTCTTTATTGACTCCTTTGACGATAAGTTTCGTCAAACGCTCATGGCTATTGCCGACCGACGCACATTCGATGGAAAACATCGCTTCTGCAACACCACCAATAATCCGACCTTTATGTTTATCAATAAAAATATTATCGCCGTATAATTCAGATCCAAGTGAATAGAGACCGATGTTCACTCGTTCCCCGTAAATCTTGCAGTTATTCGCATGCTTGACGAAGACGTTTTTCTTCGCCTTAATAATAGTTTCTCCTCCACCAAAGACACCGCCTTTAATATAGACGTCGCCATCTTCAGAGTAGATTTCCTTCGCGTTTGTAACGCCTTCTTTTCCTTCGATAGAAATATCCCCTGTCGCATTGACTGAGAAGCCAGCCGAAACCGTTCCCATTACACGCACGGAACCATCAAATGTAATCGATCCAGTTTTTGTACCCACATCATCCGGAATGATCAATTGCTTTCCTACACTGATTGCCCCATTCAGTTCTTCGAGTGCGCCGCCATGCAAGGCGCGTAAGATGATTTTGCCATCTTCCTCAAACTCCCCGACAGATTTCCGATCATAAACTAGTTTAATGTCCTCGCCTTTTTTCGCCGCTATCGGTTCACCAAAGACGTTATAGCCTTCAAATCCTTCTTGAGCAGGCGTCTTTTCACCCAGCCAATCATCTTTCACAATTGGCGTTACGAAATTCAACTCATAGTGATCAACTGAGCCATCATCGCGAAGAATGGGTTTACGATCCGGCAACTCAATATACTCGACCTGTGCACCTTCTCCTTGGACGGGTTCTTTGCCTACCGCAATAATGATCGGATTACTTGGAAGGTACGCTAAGCTAAACAGACTTTCTTTGTCGTAGTGCACGTCTCTTTGGTCCAGCATGTCTTCTGCCTGTTTCAGGAACTGCTCTTTATTTGCAAGAAACTCTTCGTTTGTTGCATGAATATACAATTCTACCTTCATTTTACTAGGTGATATATATACTTCACAAGGAGCGGAGTACGACCCAATATCATGCTGACCTACCGTTTGCAGAGCTTTCATCAGCTCCTTGAATGAATTCAGTTTCAATCTAGGAATATCAGAAGCCAGTGCGTCAAATGACTTAAGCGGATATCCTACTTTTTTAGTGTTCATGATAATTTTATTGTTTTCTTCTAGAAGTTCAAAATATTCATTTTCAACTAACAACGAAATCCCTCCCTCTTTATTTACTAGTATAGAAGATTGCAACGCACTAGAGGTAGCTCTTTTTGTGGTAACACCGCGTAAATAAGCATTTTCTCACAGGGTTCTCCGATTTTCTTATGCTACGAAATAAATACTGACTTTATCCCTACAATATGTCTGCTGCATAGTTTATGCATAAAACACAGCTGATTTTGTATGGAGGTATGAGTCGCAGAACGTTCGTGAAATTTTAGTTAACTATAAATTATTTTCAAAATCAAGCGAGGTCATTATGCGTAATGAGCGGCTAGATAAACTTTATGAGTGCTTAAACGTCAGTATAGAGCGGGTACGAATGATGTATGAGCACTTTACAGAAGTTAAGAGCAGTTGCAGAGAAAGTATGATCACTTACACGAATTAATGAGCGCAAACGAATTGGCTTGCATTAAGTATTCACCTATCCAACTAAAATCGGAATAATCCTGCCCCTCCAGAACAAATCCGCCTAAACCGTAAATCCCCTAACGTATCCACCGTCATCCTTACCCGTCTACAAACGAAAACCAACTAATACACCCGATTAGTTGGTTTCCGTAAACACTCTATCCTTTTGTCACTTCGATTAGCTCACCATATGCTCCAAACGGATTTTATCCGCAATCATTGCAATAAACTCGCTATTTGTCGGCTTACTCTTCAAATGATGCACTGTATAGCCGAACGTCTTCGAAATCAAATCGTAATTTCCACGGTTCCATGCCACTTCAATCGCATGACGAATTGCACGTTCCACACGGGATGGTGTCGTATTATACTTTTTCGCAATATCCGGGTACAGAATCTTCGTAACCGATCCAAGCAACTCTACATCACTATACACCATCTGAATTCCTTCGCGTAAAAACGCATAGCCTTTAATATGAGCTGGCACGCCGATTTCTTTAATCATCGACGTAATTGCCGTATCGAGTACTTTCTGAGTAACGACACCTGTCTGTTGGGCTGATTCCTGCACGACAAACGAAGGCATAGTATTTTTCGGTTTCCCAGCTGCTTTAAAGATTTGTCCGATCAAACGGTCGAATTCAAACGGCTTCAACATGAAGTACGAAGCACCAAGATTTGCAGCTTGTGACATGACGTTTTCCTGTCCGAAAGCCGTCAGCATCATGATTTGCATATCCCCCATTTTATTCGTTTCATTCAGCGTCTCCAGTACCCCAATACCATCCAGATGCGGCATAATAATATCCAACAATAAAATATCCGGTCGCTCTTCTTCTAACATCGTTAAGCATACTTGCCCATTATTCGCTGTCCAAATTACTTCTATTTCGTCGTGCTTTTCAAAATAAGACATCATCGTTTTCACAAGTTCTTTATTATCGTCAGCAATTGCTACTTTCACATTTTCCATTACCCATTCCCCCTGATATAAAATCGGTCATCCATTTCTTTCTCCCGCTGTTTCTCTCCTATTATCGTAAGTCATCTAAATGGCAAATTCTACATTTACTTAAATTTTCACGCAAAATGATACTTCTGAACGATGCTTTCTACCTATTTCGACTTTATTCTCTTTTCTTTACATCGAACACATATACGAAAAAAAGCAGCCTGTGCATTTTAGGCACAGGCTACTTTTTCACTTCTCATTCGTTCTCATCGTTTTTAGGAATAGCGCGGCCCCTTTTTCCGGCTCGTCCACGAACATATGCGTAATAGCACCGACAAACTTACCATTTTGGATCACAGGACTCCCACTCATGCCTTGCAAGATCCCGCCTGTCTTGCTCAGCAGTTTCTGGTCAGTCAATAGGATGTGGAATTGTTCTTCTTCTATCTTCGTTATTTGGATGGTGAATTTCTCTACAGTCGAACCTTCTACCGTAGTGTAAATTTCTGCAGGGCCGATCATCAATTCAAACGGTTGCATAATTTCAAGGGGTTCAGCCAACACTTTATTATTAGCCTTTTTCCAATGACCAAATATTCCATAGACATTATTGATTTGAATATTTCCAAGCAAATTATTCTGATCAATAATGGAAGAAATTTTGTAACCTGGAATTCCTGGAGAGCTCTTCTTGATCTGGCTGATTTCAGATAAATAAATCGCGCCTTTTTCAAAAGACGGAGCAGACTGTAACGTACTATCAATAATCTGGTGCCCCAGCGCACCATACGTGCCACTTTCCGGGTCGACATACGTCAACGTCCCCGTACCTTCCGTTCGATCCTTCAGAAAGGGTGTGACGCGCTTAATGAGCGACCGATCTGCTTCAATGGTTTCGTTCTTCCCATTACGCAAAACGTCGAGTATCATCGTAGCGCTATCTTTTTGTAAAGCCCGTTCAAAATGAACAAGTTGCTTCGTATCCGTACCGTTCAATTGGCGAATTATATCGCCTTTTTTTAGCCATTCCTGCTGACTCACCTTGACGTCACTCGTTACATAAATCCCACTCAAATCCATTTGGATACCAATGGAGTCACCCATCGGTATGAGCGTTTCTTCATTTGCTAATGAAATTCCAGGCACTAGGCAGAGCATCAGGACGAGCGCTAAGAGCGTTTTGAAAGATTTATTCCATCCCATGTTTCACCTCCTCAACGAAAGATACCTTTGGTATGTCCTTTCGAAGAGAAAGTATGAAAGGGTAAAATAAACAGTGCCCATTCCTAGGGGAAACGTTATGATTTCAAGCTTTATTTACGGAATTCTTGTTTACGTTGATCGGCTAGAACCAAAAGTTCTTCAGCATGCTGAAGCGTCAATGTGGTAATTTCTGCACCAGAAAGCATACGAGATAATTCCTCGGTACGTTCTGTTTTCATCACATCATGAATCGCTGTAGTTGTTCGTCCATCATGCACTTCTTTTTTAATGAGATAATGATGATCTGCCATTGCAGCCACTTGCGGTAAATGTGAAATACATAACACTTGCGAATGACTGGAGATCATGGAAATTTTTTCCGCAATGGATTGCGCTACACGTCCACTGACTCCGGTATCCACTTCATCAAAAATAATCGATGTGACACCTTGATGTTGAGAAAAAATTGTTTTCAACGCCAGCATCATTCGTGATAATTCGCCACCAGACGCCACTCGTACCAATGGTTTAAGCGGTTCGCCCAAGTTGGTTGAAATCGTAAATACTACTTCATCAAATCCATTAGCGTCAAATTGACGAGGTTGTTTTTGCTGAATTTGTACTTTAAATGTAGCTTTTTCCATATATAACTGTTTTAACTGCTCTTCAATCCCTTTTTCTAGAGACAGTGCCTCTTTTTTACGGATAATCGATAATTCATTCGCTTCTATTTCAAGATCTTCTACGTATTGTGCCAATAATTCTTGATTTTGATGCAATCTTTCGTCACGATTGACAAGTTGATCGAGCGCATCAGCAATTTTATCTCGATAAATTAAAATATCTTCAAGTGATTTGCCATATTTTCGTTTCAACGTCAAAAATAATGCTAATCGATCTTCGACGAACTCCAATCGATCCGGCTGGAATTCCATACCATCGATCATCCTTTTTAAATCATGCGAAACGTCTTGAAGCGCATAAAATGAAGAGTTAACCGTTTCAGACATCGTTTTAAGATCTTCATCAATTGAAGCAGCTTCTTCAAGATCACTCATTGAATTGCCAACCCAATCGAGTCCATGCGACTCTAAAGACAATGCTTCATAAGACGTATTCAAGCGATCAAATAGCCGATTAAAATGTTGGAGCTTTACGAGTTCAGACTCCAACTCTTCTTCTTCACCGATCATCAAATTCGCTGCATCGATTTCTTCTAATTGGAATTTGTATAAATCAATTTTCTGGGCAATTTGCTGTTCATCTTGTGTTTTAGCCGCAATGAGTTGCTGGAGTTTTTTATATTTATCATATAACTCGGTATATGTTGACATCGCACGTTCAATTGGCTCGCCAATAAAAAAATCTAGCAAATGAATATGACGTTTTTCATTCATTAATTCTTGGTTTTCATGCTGTCCGTGAATATCAATCAGCATAGCGCCAATCTCACGCAATATAGCAATTGTCACGAGTTTACCATTGACGCGACAAACAGATTTTCCACTGGCACTTATATCCCGGCGTAAAATCACAATACCTTCTTCGGTATCAATGCCAAATTCCGTCAACTTCTCCGTTACATTTTCAATATTTTTATCAATCGTGAAAAGTCCTTGAAGTTCAGCCTTTTTTGCACCATGGCGAATAAATTCCTGTGAGCCTCGTCCGCCAGCGAGCAGCTGGACAGCGTCAATAATAATGGACTTCCCAGCACCCGTTTCACCAGTCAGCACCGTTAGACCGTCGTCAAATGTGATTTCAAGTTGTTCAATAATAGCAAAGTTTTTAATCGAAAGTTCGCTTAACAAAGAAATCCTCACCTCGCTTATAGCATTGATAATAATTTATCTTTTACGTATTCTGTCTGAGATTCTTCACGACAAATGATCAAACATGTATCGTCGCCGCAAATCGTTCCTAGCATTTCATCCCAGTCCAAGTTATCGACAAGTGATCCAACCGCCTGCGCATTACCCGGAAGCGTTTTCAACATGATAAAATGACTGGCACTATCGATGCCCACAAACGCGTCTTCAAGCATACGCTTCAATTTCTCTTCCGTATTATAGCGATGGATAGGAGGTAGACTGTATTTATAATTGCCTGAAGGTGAAGGCACTTTAATCAAGTGCATTTCTTTAATATCACGTGAAACCGTAGCCTGTGTGACATCGGCACCCGCAGCTTTTAGACTTTCGACTAGCTGATCTTGCGTTTCTATTTCACGGTTCGTAATAATCTCTCTAATACGTAAATGTCGTTGTCCTTTATTCAATTTTATTCACTCCGATTCTGTTGAGTCCATAAACAAAATTATACTAATCATCTAAAAAACGCGCAACTCATTGCGCGTTATGTTAAATCATTATGTGCCTGTTTGATTAATTGCTTGAAATCTTCCGTTGTAAAATCGGTGACCGCGTCGTCTTCGGCTACTAAATAATACAAGAACTCAATATTGCCTTCTCCACCTGTGACAGGCGAGTACGTAGCACCTTTAACGGAAAATCCTTCCACCACTGCCATCGCAGCAATTTTTTCCAACACTTCTAGATGGATCGCTGGATCGCGGACAATTCCTTTTTTACCCACTTTATCTTTACCCGCTTCAAATTGAGGCTTCACTAGTGCCACCACTTGACCACCGGGTACGATAATGTTCTTTAGTGCAGGTAAAATCAATGATAATGAAATGAATGAAACGTCAATTGTAGCGACTTCCGGTAACCCTTCTGTAAACAAATCAACAGTCGCATGACGGAAATTCTGTCGCTCCATCACCGTTACTTGTTCGTGCTGACGGATTTTCCAAGCAAGTTGGTTATACCCAACATCCAGTGCGTAACAATGTTTCGCACCGTTTTGCAGTGCACAATCCGTGAAGCCACCCGTAGAAGCCCCAATATCAAGAACCATCTTTTCTTTCACAGAAATAGGAAAAGACTCTAACGCCTTTTCCAATTTCAAGCCACCACGACTTACATATTTAATCGCAGGTCCTTTTACAGTTAACGGGGCATCAACCGCAATTTTCTCCCCTGCTTTTTCAATTCTTGCTGTATCAGAATAAACGAGTCCCGCCATGATGGATCGTTTCGCTTGTTCACGGGATTCTGTTAATCCACGCTCTACTAGCAATAAATCCACTCGCTCTTTTTTTATAGATGTACTCATACTTTCGCTCTTTCCGTTGCTTGTTGAATAGCCGCTGCTGTAACTTCAGCTACGTGATCGGGTGTCATATGGATTTCAACAAGTAATTTATCGACACTACCGTGTTCAACGAATTCATCTGGAATACCGATTCTTTCGAAGATCGTTCCCGTATGACCCACTTGTTCTGCATATTCCAACACGCCACTACCGAATCCTCCAGCAAGTACAGCTTCTTCGATTGTAATGATTGGTTTACCTTTAGCAAATAGCTCATCCAGTAAATCGGTATCCATTGGCTTAATGAAACGCGCATTGACAATCGCCACATTTTTACCTTGTAGCTTCAATTGTTCAGCAGCCGAGAACGCCATTGGAATTGTCGTACCGAATGTTAAGATCGTTGCATCTTCACCTTCTTGCAACACTTCCCATGTACCAATTGGAATGGTATGAAGTTGTTCATCCATTGGAACACCATACCCATTGCCACGTGGAAAACGAAGTGCAATCGGACCTTCATCATAATCGATAGCTGTCTTCACCATATGTTGGCCTTCATTCTCATCTTTCGGCATCATAATGACCAAGTTCGGCAAATGTCGCAAGAATGCAATATCAAACACACCGTGATGTGTTTCTCCATCTGCTCCAACAAGTCCTGAACGGTCAATACCAATAAAGACATTAAGCTTCTGACGCGTAATATCATGCAACATTTGATCGTATGCACGTTGTAGGAATGTCGAATAAATCGCAAGGAATGGCTTCATTCCAGTAGCCGCAAGTCCCGCAGCCATAGTCGTCGCATGTTGTTCCGCAATCCCTACATCGAAAAATCGATCTGGGAATTCCGCTGCGAATGATTCAAGTTTCGACCCTACAGGCATAGCAGGCGTAATCGCGACAATACGTCGGTCTTCTCTCGCAAGCTTACGCACCGTTTCCGAAACTAAAGCACTCCAAGCAGGGCCGTTTACAGGGGATTTCACAAAATCTCCTGTTTCGATCTTATAAGGTCCCGTACCATGCCATGTACCAATTTTATCTAACTCGGCAGGGCTATAGCCTTTCCCTTTTTTCGTAATCACATGAAGTAATACCGGTCCTTCCATCTTCTTTGCGTATTGAAGAGAACGTTCCAATTCCACAAAGTCATGGCCGTCAATCGGTCCTAAATACGTGAATCCAAGCTCCTCAAAGAAGACCCCGTTCACTACTAAATATTTCAAACTGTCTTTCACACGTTCCGCAGCCGTTGCGACTCTTCCGCCTACTGCTGGAATTTTACGCAATAAGAATTCCAGTTCGTCTTTCACGTTATTATACTTACCAGCCGTACGTAATTTCCCGAGAATCGAGTGCAATGCGCCAACATTCGGTGCGATAGACATTTCATTGTCATTTAGAATAACCGTGAGATTTGTCTTCTCGTGTCCAATATGGTTCAAAGCTTCAAGTGCCATGCCGCCCGTTAATGCACCATCACCAATGATCGGGATGACAAAACTTTTTTCCTTTTTAATATCTCGTGCAACAGCCATTCCCATAGCCGCCGACAAAGATGTCGAACTATGGCCGGTTTCCCATACGTCATGTATGCTCTCCGCCATCTTCGGAAATCCGCTCAATCCTTTATATTTTCTAAGAGTATCAAACTCGCCAGCTCGGCCTGTGAGAATTTTATGGACATATGACTGATGTCCTACATCCCATAAAAATTTGTCGGTTGGACTGTCGAATATTTTATGCAACGCAATCGTTAATTCGACAACACCCAGGTTCGGTCCGATATGCCCGCCAGTTACCGATAAATTTTCAATTAGAAAATGACGAATATCTGCCGCCAGTGATTCCAACTGTTCTTTATCGAGCTCTTTTATAAAAGATGGATTGGTAATCTTTGTTAGATCCATCATGATCACACACCTTCATCAAGTAAGTAGGTCTTTCTATTCGTACGTTCGCACTATCTCTTGTTCAGTAGTCCAAGTAGTTGCTGTTTGTTTTCTACATTATAACAGTAACAACGTGCGACACAAATATAACGGTCCCAAATTACATATTTCGCTCAATAATGTAATCTGCTAACAACTGCAACATAGACTCCCCTAAGCCAATGGAGTGCAACGCATGTAAAGCTTCCTCATGACGTGCTTTTAATTGCTCGCGAGCCCCGTCTAACCCGAGCAATGAAGGGTACGTCGACTTTTCGCTTGAAGTATCGCTGTTTGCTGGTTTACCGAGTTGCTCGGTAGTTGCTGTTACATCCAAAATGTCGTCCTGGATTTGGAATGCCAACCCAATGTTTCGAGAGAATCGGCGAAGTTGCTCGCGCTGTTCATCAGTAGCCTGTGCTAGCACAGCACCCGCTTCAATACAGTATGAGAGTAATGCGCCCGTTTTATGAATATGGACTTCTTCCAATTCTGCTAGAGGCAATAATTGATGTTCACCTTTCATATCAAGGACTTGTCCCTTGACCATCCCTTGTGCACCCGAAGCTTTCGCCAGTAATCCAACGAGTTCAATCGCTGCTGCTGGTGGTGTTTCTCGAAGATCTGCGAGCGCTTGGAATGCCATTGCCTGCATCGCATCTCCAGAAAGCGTCGCCACATCTTCGCCGTACACTTTATGGTTAGTAGGTTTCCCTCTTCTAAAATCATCATCATCCATGCAAGGTAGATCGTCATGGATCAATGAATATGTATGTATCAATTCGACAGAAGACGCCACTTTTACTGCATCTGCCGAATCTTTTTTCATATCAAATAAAACGGCCATAACCAGCAACGGACGAATCCGTTTGCCACCCGCTTCTACGGAATACATCATAGATTCGTGTAAAACGTCTGGAATATCAGACTTCGCCAGTTGGTTCTTCAATTCGCGTTCAATCTCAGGAATCATTTCATCGACAAACGCTTGCAATGTTTCATTCATTCGACTCACCTGCTGTTGGATCAAATGAGGATTCGTTACCCTCTTGATCAATCATACGAATCAATTGTTTCTCTGCATTCTGCAATTTCTTCTGACAATAGGCTGAGAGCTCCATCCCTTGTTTATACAACGTGATCGTATCATCCAAAGGCGCTTCTCCAGCCTCCAACTTCTGTACAATTTCTTCTAACTGGTGCATTGCCTGCTCGAATTGCATATTTTTATCTTCTGCCATCCTTACTCGACCTCCTTTGGAATGATTCCTTCTACTATAGTGGAAATAGATCCGTCTGCTAATTGAAGCGTTACTTGATCACCGCTAGCTACATCGTTTATAGATTTAATCACTTCATGATCTTTATAACCAATTGAAAAGCCTCTTTCCATTACTTGTAACGGGTTCAAGGCTTGCATCATGCGCATCAGTGCAACAAAGTGTTGCTGACGCTGTTTAATCGTGTGTTCGGCAGCACGACTTAAACGCATTTCGAGTTGTTTCGTCTGTTGCTGTTCAAGCTGTATACGTCTAATCGGTGTGTAGTACTGAAAACCTGCATATAAACGATCGAAGTTCATCCGTTTTCCCTGAACGACTGCTTCACTGCTACGTTGCAAACGATCTTCGAGATTATCGAGTTTCTCGATGAACGGCCGATATAATCGTTCCGGATATTGCAGCGGATAGGCGGCTTGAGCCGTTTCTAAACGCTTATTCAACTGTTTAATTAAAGTCTGTACCGCTAGATAAATCGAACGCTGTTGATTTTTTAGATGTTGGAATAATTGAAGCTGATCCGGCACCGCCAGTTCTGCTGCTGCAGTTGGCGTTGGTGCACGTAAATCCGCCACAAAGTCCGCTATTGTCGTATCGGTTTCATGTCCGACTGCACTGATGATCGGAATCCGACTTGAGAAGATAGCACGTGCAACGTCTTCTTCATTAAATGCCCAAAGATCTTCAATGGAACCCCCACCTCGGCCAACAATCAATACATCGACATTCGCCATTTCATTCGCTTGTTCAATCGCTTTGACAATCGAAGGAACAGCTGTGCGTCCTTGCACGAGAGCAGGAAACAGGTACATCTCCGCCATCGGAAAGCGTCGGTTAATTGTCGAATACATATCACGTAGCGCAGCACCTGATTCAGCTGTGATAAGGCCGATTCGTTGTGGTACTTGCGGAATAGGTTGCTTGAATCTTTCTTCAAACAATCCTTCTTGCTGAAGCTTCTTTTTCAACTGTTCAAAAGCTAGATACAGCGCCCCAATACCATCCGGCTCCATGGTTTGTACATAGAGTTGGTACGACCCTGCCGTTTCAAACACCGTCACATCACCTGTGATCAGTACATTCATACCGTTTTCAGGCTTAAATTGAAGTGTGTTGGAACGAGAACGGAACATGGCCGCCTGAATTCTCGTCTTATCGTCTTTCAATGTGAAATAAATATGGCCAGACGGATGTAGCTTAACGTTCGACAATTCACCTTTTACATAGACGTTTCGTAAATGTGGATCTGCGTCAAATTTACGTTTGACATATTTCGTTAGCGCTTGAACGGTTAAAAAAGTTTGATTGGACATGTTTCCGTCACCTGCCCTTTTATGTATAGAGAGGCGCTCATGAAGAGCGTCTCTCGTTTAGAATTACTTATTTTGCGTACGTGCCTTTAATTTGTTCTCCGCACTTTCGACGGTGTTTTTCAACAACATCGTAATCGTCATCGGACCTACTCCACCTGGTACAGGTGTAATAGCACTAGCTTGTTTCTCAGCTGATTCATAATCAACATCTCCACATAGCTTGCCGTTTTCATCACGGTTCATACCGACGTCAATAACGACTGCGCCTTCTTTAATGTAATCCCCTGTAATGAACTTAGCCATACCAATTGCGACGATTAAAATATCTGCTTGTTGCGTGAATTTCTTCAAGTCTTCTGTACGGGAGTGACAATACGTTACCGTTGCATCTTTTTGCAAAAGAAGTTGTCCCATCGGTTTCCCTACGATATTACTTCTACCAATAATCACCGCGTGCTTGCCAGCGATATCTACGTTGGAACGCTCAAGCAGCTGCATAATGCCATATGGTGTGCATGGCAAAAAAGTTTCTTGACCAATCAGCATTTTCCCAACATTCATTGGATGGAATCCATCGACATCTTTTTCAGGGCTAATCGCACGGATGACTTTATTTTCATCAATATGTTTTGGTAATGGCAATTGCACCAAAATACCATCGATCGTATCGTCCTGATTGAGCTTCTCTACTTCAGCAAGAAGATCTTCTTCCGATACAGTTTCCGGCAATTTAGTAAGCACGGATTTCATACCCGCTTCCTTGCTGGACTTCTCTTTGTTTTTCACGTACGTTTCAGACGCTGAATTTTCTCCAACTAAAATAACAGCTAGTCCAGGTTGAACCCCTTGCGCGACTAAAGAAGCGACTTCTTCTTTTAATTCGTTCCGGATTTCCTGTCCTATTGCTTTTCCATCAATCTTTTTACTAGACATGATTTTCCCACCAAACTTTTTTTATTTGTACTGAAAGTTTATCGAGCTCAAGCTTGCTACTAGTAGTGACGATTTCGGTTATTGGAATTTAGAAAGTACCCCATTAACAAAACGGCCTGACTTTTCGTCACCAAACGTCTTGCATAGCTCAATCGCTTCGTTCATGATGACCCGATTCGGAACTTCTTCATTATGAAGTAGTTCATAGACAGCCAATCGTAACACTGTTCTTTCGATCTTCGGCAATCTGTCGATGGTCCAGTTTTCCAATTTATTTGTGATTTCACTGTCGATTTCTGTCAAATGTTCCGCTGTACCTCGAACTAGTTGTTCGTAGAATGAATCCAGTGGTGTTTCCACGATATACCCTATCGCTTCGTCCACGTTCATCTCACTATTGTCCAGCTGAAACAGTGTTTGAATTGCTTTTTCACGTGCTTCTCGTCGTTTCATAATCGTTATCTCCTCTACCGCTCATCTTCAAAACCTAATGATATCACAAAACGCAGGAAAAGAACTAGTGGAATCAAGCGATTTTATGTCACCAGTTTTCATTTTCGGTCAAGATGTTCATAAATAGTTGAGTAAGGGATAGCTGATAACGATGGATGCACCGTTGATCAACATTTCAGATGGACACTTCCGGATGTAAATTTCCACTTACGACCAACAATTTGTTGGAGTTTTAAGTGTAAGTTGCGGATGAAGAGCGAGGGCTGAAGTCAGTATCGCTCATTCATTCATCAAAGCGCTCATAGTTGATGCGTATCCGCTCTATCATCACCATCAACTGCTCTATCAGATTCCGCAACCGCTCATAACTTTGCGCCAACCGATCTATCATCGCTTGTAACCGCTCAATGCCCACCGACTCTCTATTAGTCTCACCATGTTTCTCCAACTCACACATCAAAAAAACTGAAGACAAACCTACTAGGAGGTCTGTCTTCAGTTAAACTATCATTCACTAAGATTCGTTCAGTCCTCGAAATGAATGCCTGTTATGTGGACATTCACTTCATGTGTATGAAGCGAAGTCATATTCAAAATAGCTTGACGAATTTCGTTTTGAATCTTCGCCGCAATCGTAGGGATGGAATGGCCATACTCGATAATGCAATACACATCGATTTTTAGTCCTTCGTCTGCCCATTCGGTTTTTACACCTTTTCCGTACATCACTTTACCCAACTTCTCCGCAACACCTGACGCGAAATTCCCTTGGGTAGCAATCACTCCACTTACTTCTGACGTGGCGATGCCAATGATGACTTCGAGTACTTCAGGTGCGAGTTGGACTCGTCCGAGTTCAGCATCTCCAGACGGTGTCATTCCGACAAACGAGGCATTTGTTTTATCAGCCATTACACTTCTCCTCCAATTATTTCATGACGTCGTACTTTTCTAAAAACTTTGTATCAAAATCGCCAGACTGGAATATTTCGTGATCCATTAAGTTCGCGTGGAAAGGAATCGTTGTATGGACGCCTTCAACTACGAACTCATCTAGTGCACGCTTCATCCGAGCGACCGCTTGCTCACGCGTATCCGCATGAACGATCAGCTTTGCGACCATTGAGTCGTAAAACGGTGGAATCGTATAGCCCGGGTACACTGCTGAGTCAACACGTACGCCAAAGCCGCCTGGAGGTAGATACATAGTTACTTTACCGGGTGATGGCATGAAATTCTTTTCAGGATTTTCTGCGTTGATCCGGCATTCAATAGACCAGCCATTGAATGTAATATCTTCTTGTTTAAACGCTAATTCTTCGCCTGAAGCTACTTTTAGCTGTTGTTGAATCAAATCGATTCCTGTGATCATTTCTGTTACAGGGTGTTCTACTTGAATTCGTGTATTCATTTCCATGAAATAGAACTTTTGATTGATATGATCAAAAATGAATTCTACAGTACCTGCACCGCGATAGTTACAAGCTTTAGCCGCTTTAACAGCCGCTTCACCCATTTCCGCGCGTAGTTCAGGGCTCAACGCAGGAGATGGAGCTTCCTCGACAAGCTTTTGCATACGGCGTTGGATAGAACAGTCACGCTCACCTAAGTGAATCGCGTTGCCATATTTATCAGCCAATACTTGTACTTCTACGTGACGGAATACTTCGATATACTTCTCGATATAGACGCCTGGATTACCGAATGCCGCAGCCGCTTCTTTTTGTGTGATTTTAACGCCTTTAACTAGCTCGTCTTCATCACGTGCTACACGAATCCCTTTACCGCCACCACCGGCTGTTGCTTTGATGATCACGGGGAATCCAAGTTCATTCGCAATTTTGAGTGCATGGTCCGCGTCATCCACTATGCCATCAGAACCAGGAACGATCGGAACTCCTGCAGATGCCATTGTATTACGTGCAACATCTTTTGTACCCATTTTAGAAATAGCTTCCGCTGTAGGGCCGATAAATTCGATATTTACTTCTTCACAAAGTTCCGCGAAGCTCGCGTTCTCTGCAAGGAAACCATAACCAGGATGGATCCCGTCACAGTCAGTTGCTTTTGCCGCACTGATGACGTTTGAGAAATTCAAATAACTTTCAGTTGATAGACGCGGTCCGATACAAACTGATTCGTCTGCCAGTTGAACGTGTAGCGCTTCAGCATCAGCTTCAGAATAAACAGCTACTGTTTTAATACCCATTTCTTTACACGCACGAATAATCCGTACGGCAATTTCTCCACGATTTGCAATTAATACTTTTTTCATTAGATACTCCCCCTTAGTTTTCTCTAACAAGGAATAAAGGCTGTCCGTATTCCACAAGTTGACCGTCTTGCACTAAGATTTCAACGATTTCACCATTTACTTCTGATTCGATTTCGTTGAATAATTTCATTGCTTCTACGATACAAACGATGGATTCAGCTGTTACTTTATCACCTTTTTTAACGAATGCTTCTGCGTCAGGTGATGAAGCTTGATAGTATGTTCCAACCATAGGGGATGTGATTTTGTGTAGTGTTTCATCAGTTGCTACTTCAGCTGCCGGAGCTTCTGGTGCTACTGTTGGAGTAGGAGCTGCTACCGCTACAGGTGCTGCTGGAGCTTGAACTGGAGCAGGTGCTGCTTGTGGTGTTTGAGGTGCTTCTGTAACCGTTGTCACGGCTTGTCCGCCACTTTTCTCTAGTTTAATCTTCCCTCCATCTGATTCCAATGAGAACTTCTGGATGGATGATTGATCAATAAGCTTAATAATTTCTCGAATTTCTTGAATTTTCAACATATCTGATTCTCCTAACTAAATTTTCTTGCTATCGTATACTATGATAGTCGTTTTATTGTAAATTTGGAATAGCAAAGACACAAATTATTCTATTATTCTTGAAAAACACGCATTAGTTGCAAATTTTATGACAAATTATTCAAATAAACGCCAATGTGTTATCCGCAAGTATTATAAGGTTGACTAATACACGTGAAATATGACTTAAACCATACAGCTTTTAAATTTTCTAATTTTTCTATGTAAAAAAAGGAAGCCACTTGGACTTCCTTTCTGTCATTATTCTTTTGTCTCTGCAAAATCTACTTTAACTGTTTGCGCGCCATCCCAACTCGACATAACATACTGTGTAATTTCATCCGCCATTTTCGGTGAATGGCTTTCGTTTGATAATACTGTTACGTTGACTCGGTCACCATCTCCGCGTACAAATACTTCAGGGTAACCAAGAGCTGCAATTTGCATCTCCATTAACGCTTCTGTAGAACTTACTTTTCGTAAATCCGCAATTTCATTAAATATTTCATTTTTCTCTTCAGCGGAGAAATCAGAAGAAGTCATTTTCTCTGTCAACTGTTGCACTGTCTCGCTGCGTTCATTACGTACTTCCATACGCATATCCTGGAAAATATACGATTCAGCAAAGACCGGCTTCACTTCCTCCGACTTGCCTTCCTTTTCGAGTAGATTCGTTGCGTCCTTTGTTTCTTTCGTGAAGATCGCAATTCCGTCAAACGGCATTGGCGCTTCCTTCTTCACGTAGTAGATTGAAATCACTGCGACTAGACTGAGTAATGTTAAAAACCAAACTGTTCGTTTATTGGCTTTCATGTTGATTCCCCCTTTTCTTCATTTCCACGATGACGATACGATGTTCAGGCAATTGTAGGACGTTGGCTAGGAGTTGCGAAAGCCCGTTTCGTACAGCCGGATCTTCTGCCCCTTCCGCTACGACGAGTAAGCCTTGCAAAGGTGATTGGCTTTTCACAGCGGATGAAGCGGAGAAATAATTAGCTAACGGGCTTTCCTCTTCCTTTTCATCGTAATGAAAATACACCTTCACATTCCCTAGTCCTTCCATTTGTTCAAGTGTTTCTTCAAGTGTTGACAGCATGCGCTTCTCTTCTTTTTTCTGTTTCTCCCCTCCTACATTCGCCGTACTGGTGATGTATAAAACGCTAACCACCATAACCATCAAACCGATCATGATCAATCGGGGTTTCCCTGTGGGCTTTTCCAAGTTTCATCACCATCTCAACGTGAATTAACTAAAATGAATTCTACATTTGCATAATATGTAGCGTCACAGTAACTTATGACTTGCGAATTGTAGAATATATTGCAAGATCCATATTCCAATCGCCACTTTACACAAAGGAATCATCATTCTTTCCATCTCACGGCTCGCCAGCAACTGAATAATTAGCGCAAGGACTACCAAGTTTGCCAGCCCCACTAAAAATACTTCCATCCACTGACCTCATTTCCCGAGCGTCATCAGTTTAATGAACATCACAATGAAAATCGTTGTATAGATGAAAGCGAATGTCAGTAAAAATGAAATGGCGCATAACACAAACAATGTACGACCGATATCGTCCAATAAACCGCATACTTCCCTTTGCGAAAACGGTTCGATGATTGCTGCGGTCCATCTAAATAAAAAAGCAATACATAGAATCCTAACCGCCGGCAATAGCGCTATCGTCCAGATCGATACGAGCAGCCAAACACTCATGTAAGCCGTGGCGCCTGAAGAGTAACGGCCGATTGATCCGAGCGTATCCGTCAACAATGAACCAATGACAGGAATATTATTCTTGATCAGCTCTTTCAGTGGCTCATTCAAAGCTCCATTCATCGTCCAGGACAACGCACCACCTGCTGTGATGAAAATCGAATACGCTGCAACCATGGCAGAAACAAGCGCAAGCAATGACGTACGCAATAAATCTGCCATTTTCGTGAAAGCAATTTCCGGCACCAATCGCGTAAAGATATCGAACAACAGCGCCGTCAATAACACCGGCAACAGGAACTTGTCTGCAAAAACGACTGCTCCTTGCGCAAATAACAGCATAGCGGGTTGGAAATTCAAGACGCCGAACGTTGCACCTGAAGCCAAAATCATCGCGGCAATTAGCGGATACATACCAAGGAATAAAGAAGCTATCGTATGCGTGATAACTTGAATCTGCTCGAAACTTTCCCTAGCCGGTTCAATCAGCAACACTAAAATGAGGATGAGCAACAGAAACCTCGTCCACTTTTGAAACGCCGGAAGAAAGAAATCGACAAGTGAAGCAATGAGCAACATAATGAGCAACAAGAAAAATGGTCCGATAATACCTGCGATACTTTCCTGCAGAAAATTCAGCATAGATGTCTCGTCCATTCATTTTTGTTAGGATTCGTTCACCAGGGAATGAACGCGTGAATCGTCTCGATCAATTGCGTGATATACGGCAGCCACAATGTCATGATGACTACTTTCATAGTGGTCTGAAACAGCTGCCCGAATGCCCCGTACCCCTCATCTTTCATTTGAAGCGACAGAACCTCCGCTACATAATACAGACCTGCACTCACCACTAGCAGCGTCGCATAAGGCGACGGTAACTTTTCCGTCAGTGCTAACAACGTCGAACCGAATGGTACAAGGACCGTAAATAATACATATACCGTGACAAGTAAGAATAGCGCGGTATAGAGAATGGGATGCAGGGCGGGTGCAGCAAATGAAAGCAGAAGCAGCAAGAGATACACGACAAATAATTGAAAGAGAATCGCCATTTACATCGCCATGGATAGCCAGCTAAAGAATTCCGTGATCTCCGTGAAGAATATTCTGAGGAACATCAACAATTCGATCGAGATATACAGATAGGCTAAGAAAAATAGGAAAAACGAGAAATCCTTCTTGCCTGTTTGCTCGAAGAACACGTGAAGTACCCCAATCACCAATCCGACGCCGGCGATGCGCAATAAATCATTCAGTTCCATCCCGCTACGCCTCCTCCATAGTCCACTCTATGAAGTATGCTTGTTAGATATGCAAAAGTTTAAAAGTATAAGCGGCATTGTTGATTGAAAGAGATAAGGCGGAGTTTTTGTTGGGGTTGGGATTTGCGCTTCGGAGGGGATGCTTTCCTAGAGGGCTTGCAGTGAGCGAACCACTCACATTGAACTAATATTTATTAAAGATTTAGTTCTTGAACTCATTTCCACGCAAAAAAGGATGCCCCATTTCTGGGGCATCCTTGTTACGTATTTACTTACGCGCGGGAAACGTATTCCGCTTCTTCTGTATTGATGACCAACATATCCCCTTGGTTAACGAAGAATGGCACTTGTACGACAACGCCAGTTTCCATCTTAGCTGGCTTAGAACCGCCACTCGCTGTGTCACCTTTGATTCCAGGCTCTGTTTCAGCTACTTCAAGTGTAACTGTTACTGGCAAGTCAACGCCAAGTACTTCTTCTTTATACGTGATGACGTGAACTTCCATGTTTTCTTTCAAGAACTTTAGTTCATATTCAAGTTGCTTTTCAGAAAGTTCGATTTGCTCGTATGATTCATTATCCATGAATACGTGCATATCTCCGTCCGCATATAAATACTGCATTTTACGGTTGTCAATCTGTGCTCTTGCTACTTTTTCTCCCGCACGGAAAGTCTTTTCGTTCACGTTACCTGAGCGAAGATTACGCAGTTTCGAACGAACGAATGCTGCACCTTTACCTGGCTTTACGTGTTGGAAATCCATTACGCGCCAAATGTCACCATCAACTTCAATTGTTAATCCTGTACGAAATTCGTTTACTGAAATCATTCGTATTCCTCCATTTTTAACCGATTATAAAATAAGCAGTTCTTTAGTAGACTTTGTCAAACGTTCATTACCTGTTTCTGTGATCAGTATATCATCTTCGATCCGCACGCCGCCAATACCAGGAAGATAGATTCCCGGTTCCACTGTTACCGCCATATTCGGAACAAGCACCGTTTCTGAGCGGAACGATAAGGCCGGAGCTTCATGAACTTCCATACCGATCCCATGACCGGTTGAATGTCCGAATGCGTCTCCATACCCTTTGGACTTGATATAATCGCGTGTAATTGCGTCGGCTTCGATACCTGTCATGCCTGGCTTGATTTGTTCTACACCTAGTTCTTGAGCGCGTAACGTGACTTCATAAATTTCACGAAGTTTGGCAGAAGGCTCACCGATCGCAACAGTTCTCGTAATATCAGAGATATACCCATTATAGAGGGCACCGTAATCCATTGTAACTAAATCACCAGTCTCAATCACTTTATCAGATGCTACCCCATGTGGTAAAGCCCCTCTTTCACCAGAAGCGACAATTATGTCAAATGAGGAGGAAGTTGCGCCTTGTTTGCGCATGAAGAATTCCAATTCGTTGGCGATTTCTAACTCGGTTTTACCTGCTTGGATGACCGAACAAATATAGACGAAAGCCGCATCCGCAATCGCTGCCGCTTGCTTCAACACCTCGATTTCTTCTGGTGTCTTAATTATACGTAGTTTCTCTATTAGACCAGCAACCGGTACTAGTTTGGCTTGGACATGTTTGTTATACACTTCAAACTGGCCGTAGCTGAGATCTTCTTTTTCGAAGCCAAGTGTATCAATCTTCATTTCTTTCACTTGATTCGCGACTTCCTGAATCATTGTGCCCGTGTGCTGGACAATGCGATAGCCTGAGAGTTGATCATTAGCTTGGGCCACATAACGGAAATCCGTAATAAATACTGCATCATCTTGCGAAACAATGGCAGTCCCCGCAGATCCCGTAAAGTTCGTCATATAGCGACGATTGTAAGGATTTGTAATGACTACTGCATCGAGTTGCTGTTCTTTTAATAATTTTCTTAATTGCTCTATTTTCAAGATTGTCTCTCCTCTCGTTGTAACAAAAACGCTTGGAAGGCGAGATCGTAGCCCGCTGTTCCAAAACCGCAAAGCTGTCCTGCCGCTACAGGCGCAATGACAGACGTGTGTCGGAACTCTTCGCGAGTATGTATATTGGAGATATGGACTTCAATTACCGGAACAGAAATAGAAGCGATGGCGTCACGAAGCGCAATGCTATAGTGTGTAAATGCACCTGGATTGAAGATGATGCCAGCAATTTCTCGGTCTCCTGCATCATGAATCTTATTGATAAGCTCGCCTTCTATATTGGATTGAAAACATGAAAGCGTAATATCCGATTCATTTGCTAGACGCTGAATACGACCTTCAATATCCGCAAGTGTTTCTGCCCCGTAAATATCTGGTTCTCTTTTGCCCAACCGGTTCAAATTTGGACCATTTAACAGTAACAGCTCCATTAAATCCCCTCCCACTCATTTTTCTTCCCTATTTTAGCACAATGAGTTAGCGGGACATACTAAAACTGTTCTAGCCTATTGTTTTTTTCATATAGACAGACGTCCCAATGACGAAACGGAAAATCATTGCAAACAGACAAGCAAACGGTATCGATATTTTCTTAATAAATTGTGTCATGGTTAAATCTGCTTTGACGTGGATCATCCATTCAATGAAGATAATGACAATGATTGTCACGATCAATGAAGAAAGAGTGGGCGGAATCTTACAAGTCAATCGCGCAATAAAGTACAGGATAAAGAATAGTAAAAAGCAAATGACACCTAATAACACCCACTTGAGCCAACCAGGAAAAGTCGTAAACATATGGAATTTTTTCGTCCAGCCGATTGGCGACCACTTGATAAATTTAAATACGTGTAGAAATTTCAGTGAAATGATAGATAGTACCGCAGCCATAATAGCTGTCCAAACATGTGTTGAAGTAATTTTCATGACAATACCTCCCATTCCAGTGTCGGGATAATTACACATTTTTAAACATCTCAATGGTGCATTTCCACTTTTTTTAGTACAATGGAAATATCGTTTCTTACGACAGAAAGCGTGGGTATGGTATGAGTCAACAGAAAACTCCTCCAGCATACGGAGGTCAAGCACTTATAGAAGGTGTAATGTTCGGTGGAAAGAAAGATACGGTGACAGCAATTCGCCGTAAAGATGATACGATCGAGTACTACCACGTACCGAGAGAATCACATCCTGTACGCACTAAATTAAAAAAGATTCCATTAATTCGTGGTATTGTCGCGTTAATTGAATCGGCTGGTAATGGTTCTAAGCATTTGACGTTTGCGAGTGATCGCTACGACGTGATGCCTGGTGAAGAAGAGGAACATGCCAAAGAAGAAGAAACGTCAAAGCTTGTGATGGTCCTTGGCGTGGCGGCAGTCGGAGTATTATCGTTTATCTTCGGTAAATTCGTCTTTACACTCGTTCCCGTTTTCTTAGCAGAGTTATTCCAATCTGTAGCACCTAGTAAAACGGCGCAAATTATGATCGAAAGCTTCTTTAAACTATTCTTGTTACTCATTTATATTGGATTAATTTCTATGACACCGCTAATCAAGCGGGTATTCCAATATCACGGTGCAGAGCATAAAGTCATCAATAACTATGAAAGTAATATGGAAATGACAGTAGAAAACGTACAATCACAATCTCGATTGCACTATCGCTGTGGGAGTAGTTTCATTTTGTTCACGGTCATTGTCGGGATGTTTATTTACTTCTTAGTTCCAACCGATCCACTTTGGTTGCGCGTTCTGAATCGGATCTTATTGATTCCGGTAGTGCTCGGCGTGTCCTTTGAAGTATTACAACTGACGAACGCAGTGCGCAACGTACCGGTTCTTCGTTATCTAGGCTACCCTGGACTTTGGTTACAATTACTAACAACAAAAGAGCCGGACGACAAGCAAGTAGAAGTTGCCATTGCTTCTTTCGAAAAATTACTGGAAGTGGAAGAACATGGAGTAGGTGTGTTGAATCCTCAAATGGCGGTAGAAACAGAAGAAACGAATGAGGCGAAACCTCTACTTTCATAAGATAAAACAAAAAGCCTCGAATGTGTTTTGTGCATATTCGAGGCTTTTACTATTTCACAAAAGTTTACACGCGAGTAAAAAGAGCCCTTAGCGCATGCTAAGGGCCCTTTCTATCTATTCTATTGTTCACTAACAATAACCGGGACTTGCTTCGATTGTATGACTTTCAGTACGTAATACACACCGATCGCACCTGATACTACAATCCCTGTGCCTACCGATACAGCATAGTCAAGATGTAAACCTTCGGGAGCATACATCCAGTACGTCACGACGACGGCGGTCATGAACATCGCAGGTATTCCCGCAATCCAATGTGCTCGTTTTTCTCTAATTAAGTAGGATGTCGCAGTCCAGAGCATGACGGCTGCTACTAATTGATTCGTACCGCCAACATAACGCCATAAGAAAGAATAATCGATGGTCGATAGATAGAACATCGGTACACCTAATAACAATGTCGTAGCAAGAATCACCCATTTTTTATTGGGATTCAACCACTTCGATGTTGCTTCAGTGAAAATCATACGCGCTGAACGAAGAGCGGTATCGCCCGTTGTAATCGGCAAAATGATAACACCTAAAATAGCTAACAGACCGCCGAACGAACCAAGCAATGTGCTCGAGATTTCATTCACTGCACCAGCTGGACCACCTGCAGCGAGAGCGCCTTGTAGTCCTGCCGTACCGCCAAAGAATGTCATACCAGCTGCAGCCCAAACCATCGCGATAATACCTTCAGCAATCATGGCGCCATAAAATACTTTCCGGCCCTCCGACTCTTTTTTCATCGTTCTGGAAACAATTGGACTTTGTGTACAGTGGAAACCAGAAATCGCTCCGCAAGAGATCGTCACCATCAGCAATGGCCAAATTGGTAATTCTCCAGGATGTAAGTTCTGCAAAGTTAAATTCGGAATTTTCTCTGGTCCAAATAATAATGCGCCACCGATTCCAACTGCCATAACAATCAAAACCACTCCAAACACGGGATATAAACGACCAATGATTTTATTAATCGGTAAAATAGCCGCTAACACGAAATAAGCAAATATAAGGATAAGTGACACAATAAATGAGAGCGGTGTAATGGATGAAATAAGTTGCGCTGGCCCAGCAGTAAAGGCAGCCGCCACAAGAACCATTAAAACAACTGAAATCACATTAATTAAACGTCTAGCGACATCACCTAAATACTCCCCTACGATTTTAGGAAATTGGGCACCACCGTGTTTTAGTGATAACATTCCAGAAAAGTAGTCATGGACAGCTCCTGCAAAAATACTACCGAACACAATCCAAATGAATGCAACAGGTCCATATAAAGCACCTGCAATCGCACCGAATATCGGGCCTAAACCTGCGATGTTCAGTAATTGAATCAACCAGCCTTTCCACCAGCTCATCGGCACGTAATCCATCCCATCAGCCTGTGTATAAGCGGGTGTTTTTCTTGCATCATCAATCACAAATGCCTTTTCAACCACTTTCGAATACGTCAGGTAACCAATAATTAACAAGACGATAGATGATAAAAATGTTAGCATGAAAACCCTTCCTTCTCGTCTTTTATGTATGTGTCTGATTAATTCATGAAAAATCAAACAATTTTTATTTAGTATATAGTAATTAGAAAATTATATCAACATAGACTTTTAGAATAATTCTATTTACTCTTACTATATCTATTTTATTTACTTTTAAGAGAACGAGATTATGAGTTTTGACCTATGGGTGCACAAACACCCCGAACGCAAGTGCATTCAGGGTGTTTGTTATTATTAAATTATAATCCACACTTCAATTGCGCTTGGCAATTCGTACATGTATTACATCCACCAATTTCTTCCACTGTACCTTGTCGGCAAACCGGGCATGTGTCGCCCACTTCTGAACCGATCGTGACGTTTGTAGAACGCAATGCTTGTATTGTATTGACAAGCACAACTTTCGGCTGTTCTGTCACTTCGACTACTTCTTCTGTATCCGGAATATTATCTTCCGCTTTCAGAGTCAGAACTTGTGCATCACGGCTACCGTCGACGTAAACTGTACCGCCTTTTGCTCCGCCTTTATACAATCTCTCATACACACTCTCAACTTGTTTCACAGTATAGCCGCGTGGTGCGTTAACCGTTTTAGAAATAGAGCTGTCGATCCAGCGCTGAATGATACATTGTACGTCCGCATGCGCTTCTGGTGCTAGTTCCATTGAAGAAATAAACCACTCAGGCAAGTTGTTCGGATCTGCATCAGGATTAGCCTGCAAATACTCTTCTACAATCGCCGCTTTTACTTCAATGAATTTACCTAGACGTCCGCTGCGGTAGTAAGTAAAGGAGAAATAAGGTTCTAACCCGGTACTAACCCCTACCATGGTTCCAGTGGATCCAGTCGGCGCAACTGTCAATAAGTGAGAATTTCTAATTCCATGTTCCACAATTGCTTCACGTATATCTTCCGGCATGCGCTTCATAAAGCCAGAATTAATGAAAGCATGACGTAATGCTTTTGTTTCCTCATCCGTTTTACCAATTAGGAACGGGAAGCTTCCTTTTTCTTTCGCCAATTCAATCGATTCGCGGTAAGCAGTTGTCGCAATCGCTTCAAATACTTCATCCACTAATTGATTTCCTTCAGGCGAGCCGTATTCTTTTTCACAGTAGATGTGAAGATCTGCAAGTCCCATAACACCTAGACCTACACGGCGTTCGCCAAGAGCTTGTACTTTATTTTCTTCAAGGAAGTACGGTGTAGCGTCGATGACGTTATCTTGCATACGTACACCAGTCCGTACCGTCTCTCTCAACTTTTCAAAGTTAACCGTCTTCGTATGTTTATCTGCCATCTCAGCAAGATTGACAGCAGCTAAATTACAGACAGAATAGGGTGCAAGTGGTTGTTCCAGTTGTTATCCTAAAGGCTTTTTATCCTCTAGTTCTTACAGTTGTCTTCCTGTAAGTTCAGCATACATTTTCACTACATAACTTTTTCATAAACCTTAGCAATTCTTTTCTTCCTTTATCTTCACCAAAAACAGCCTTTGAGATAACCCTCATATCTTTAACACCAAATCGAGAATAAATCTCGTCGGTTAAGGGTTTAATAGTCGAATTTATTTTATTAAAAGGCGTTAATAGTACAATTTCACTATTCTCATTAGTCCAATAAATTATATATTGCTTAATATTCCGATGTACAGTAGTTCTACTTTCAACATAAGCTTCAGTCGCTATGCGAATAGCCGATTGACCTGAGCAGTGTTGACAACAATAACTTTGCTTAGAAGTAACCATAACAATAAATTCATCGTAACATAAAGCGCAGTATCTTTTTTCGCGTTCAGTTTTAATTTTCCCTTTTTGAGATAAACCAGATTTACGTAATCCTTCAATCATCTTTTTCTTAGCAGGAGTATCTCCATTCCAAAGTTTCTTGGTATGCTCTCCTATCCTCTTTTTTGTTTCTTCACTATGCTTTAATCCATAATGAGCGTTCAAACTACCCGAAACACCTTTATGAATTGAAGTGTTATCTGAGTTAATCCAATGTTCGATGACTGAATTCAAAGATACTGGCATATCTTCATAAATTTTCAGTAACTCTTTATAAGAAAATAATTCTGTCGTTACTTGATACTGAACCGCAATATAATTCAACTTTTCCTTCGCCAATTCAATCTCTTTTTTATTTCGAGATTTAATTTCGACTATCTTCTCTAGTTTTCCATTTTTATCATAAAAGAGAAAATCTGGTTTATAAATCTTTCCATTCACTTCAAAAATCTGAGTTTCGAAGCTCCAAGAAATATTAAATTGATCAAGATAGACAGCATAGGCATACTCATAAGAGCTTCTTAAATAAAAACCTTTATAAAAACCTGCATATCCTCTGTTCAATTTTAATATCACCCTTTTTGAAAAGTAATTACACAGTGTTGCGGTCTCGTGCCTGGATTATAGTCTGATCAATATCGATCAGGATCACCAGGTATGCGTTGCCCCTGACTAAAAATTTACTTCTAGCCTTCGGTTCGGATTGGCATCTCAGCTTTCCCGCTTCATCCCGCAATTTTTAACGTGAGGCGAACTTCACCACACGGATTCGTTGCTACAACTTGCTGTCCGTACGCTTTCGCATTCGTATCGTCATTCGCATTATCAATAAAGAAAATGCCTGGTTCTGCTGAATACGTAGCACAGATATTAATTAAATCCCATAGTGCACGGGCTTTAATCGTACGATAGACACGAACTTCGTGACCTTGGCGTTCCCATTCACGTACGTCGCCAACTTCATGCCACTGTTCGTTATAATGCTTCATTTGTTCAGGTGAATAATTTTCGACTGCCGGGAAACGTAAATCATAATCCGCGTCTTCTTCCACCGCTTTCATGAAATCATCCGTTAAAGTAACAGAGATATTCGCTCCTGTCAGGAATTCCGGATTATGAACGGTGTACGTTCCGCCATCCTGAAGCTTCAGCTCAGCGTCACGGATAATCGCTGCGTTGAAGCCACCTTGACCTGGGATTTGTTTATAGTTTGTAATGCTTTGATACATTGCTTCTTCTTGTGCTGTCAGAGGTTTGAAATTTAATTTCTCATCTGCCAGCTTTTTAATCATTTCATCTTCTGTGTTTTCGATCAAATAGCGCAAAATTCGCGGATTCTGCATTTTGGAGATGATAAACTCATAAATGTCCGGGTGCCAGTTTGATAACATAATCATCTGTGCTCCACGTCTTGATCCGCCCTGCTCAACTAAATGAGTCAACTTCGCAATATCATCCAACCAGGAAACCGATCCAGATGACTTACCGTTGACACCGCGTGCCAATGTGTTGCGTGGACGCAATGTCGAACCATTTGTTCCTACACCGCCACCACGACTCATGATCTCCATCACTTGCTTGCGGTGATCGGAAATCCCTTCACGGGAATCGGGGACAAACGGCATCACATAACAGTTAAAGAACGTGACATCCGTATCCGATCCTGCGCCATACAGCACACGACCAGCTGGAATGAAGTTCAATTCCTTCAACTGATCATAGAACATGTTATACGACTGCGTTCTTCTATCTTCCGTCTTTTCAACAGAAGCAAGTCCAGTCGCATTTCGTTTCGCAATCTGCTCGTAGAACACTTCCAGGGGCTTCTCCAACACATCAAGTGGACGTGTGATCACTCCTTTTTGCTGCTCGTCCATATCATCGATTGATGAACGATATTCTGGTTCGATCCAGATATCCGCTTTTCCGTTCGCTTGATCAAGTTTCATAATATAACCTAACCCACGAGCTGGGAACCTCGGATCCTCCCTCACTGTTAGAACGACAAAATCGCCTTCTTTCAGTGTCTTCTTTTCCATATCTTTAAATGAATACCGATCAATCATTACTAGACGAGATACTCCACTATGAGTTAGCTTCATATCCTCCGTAACGGGGTGAACTTGGGGGAACTTCGCAATATCCTCATTCAACTGTTGTTTATCGAGCATCGGTTCGCCTTGCTTCGACATCGTAACCATGTAACATCCTCCTCATAACGCTACAAACACTATATATAGTGTTTGTCTTATTAAATAATCTACTACATATTGAATATTATATCAATCGACATTTATTCTTCAAAAACAAAAAATCATTGATATCGCGACATTTCGACAAAAAAAATAAAACCAAAGTACCAATTTTATTTTTTGTAATTCCAGTCATCATTCGCATATTTCTCTTTCTCGATTTGACGAACTAAAGCGAGCTGTTCGGGCGTTAATTCTAGTGGTTCCAATGAAATATCGAGCGACGCTTCAAATCCTTTTGAAAAGGCTTGTTTGCATTCTTCCACTGAAATCTCTCGATCCGTCAATCGGTCAATCGCAATTGCACGATCCGGCAATGTTCTACGTACACGTTCTTTCAATGCGGGTGATGAATACGTGAAAATGGATGTTAATTTATCGACATCTAAGCTCATTAAAATGGCTCCATGTTGCAAAATCACGCCTTTTTGTCGCGTTTGCGCACTACCAGCAACTTTTTTACCTTCAACGACGAGTTCATACCAGCTCGGTGCATCAAAACACACACCACTCTTCGGGCTTCGTAATTGCTCTGTGACATCTTTATCTGGAATCGAGAACTCTGCCTGAAGTCCGAGATTACGGAACCCTTGCAGCAATCCACCAGAAATTACACGGTACGCTTCCGTCACCGTTTCCGGCATATCGGGATACTGCTCACTCACAATGACGCTGTAGGTAAGCTCATGTTCATGCAGGACGCCACGGCCCCCTGTTGGTCTTCGGACAAATCCGAGCCCCAATTCTTTTACTTTTTCCATATCGATATCTTTTTCAATACGCTGAAAGTACCCGATAGATAATGTAGCAGGTTCCCATTCATAAAAACGTAGAACCGGTCCGATTTCTCCTCGGCTATGTAAGTCAAGAAGCGCTTCATCGAGCGCCATATTGAAGGAAGGACTACATTTTCCAGAATCTACATAATGCCAAACGGCTTTTGTCATAATCTATTCTCCTTCACCTTTAATACTCCACCTATAGTATAGGAAATCGTCAATGAAAAAAACAATAACGCATTTCATTTTATCATTAGGATTGAACTGATGCCAGATAATCTTTATAATAGAGATATTGATGAAGGGGGAAGTTTTTTTGAGTTATTATATTTTGGGAGCAGCTGTGCTCGCGGTCATTTTGTATTTCGTCATCACATACATACGGGTCGGAAAAGCATTGACTACTTTAACACAAGAAGAGTTTATTAAAGGATATCGCAAAGCACAATTGATCGACGTGCGCGAACCAAAAGATTTCGATGCTGGACATATTTTAGGTGCACGTAATATTCCATTTACGCAGTTCTCACAGCGTTATAAGGAAATCCGCCCCGATAAACCCGTTTATCTTTATGACCAAAACACAAGCCGTACTGGTCGTGCTGCGTTGTTCTTGAAGAAAAAAGGGTGTACAGAAATCTACCAGCTACGCGGTGGATTTAAACAGTGGTCAGGTAAAATCAAAACAAAATAATCAGTGTAGATCCTCCTTTTTAAGGAGGATCTACTTATTTATAAGGAGAGTGTTTTATTCATGAAACCATCTTTTTTAATTCCTTTACAGTCAGCACAGTACGAGAAGCTGACACATTATCAATATTATGGCGTCATCATTGAAGCAATTCTAGACACACTTCAACAACGTTCACCAGCTGACTGGCAAATTATCCAAGTGGACGAATTTGCTTCTTACACAGAAACAATGCTTCCTGAGCTGATTCATCGTAAACAATTGGCTTACGAATCACTTAGTCATATTTACGCCACATTACCGACACAAAAGATCCAGCAAGACGAATCAGCTACTACATTTTCTCTGCAAGGTGCTGAAACAATCGATAATCAGTTACTTTTCTTTCCGGAACATCAAATCGCCATCGCGAACATCAGCTATTATGTCGCAACTGGCTCCACCTGGTCAGAACATACTGTATTCGCACCATCTGCTACCCATGTTAAAGATTTCATCGAAGTGCTAAATCAATTACAACGAGAAGCGATGAAAACGAATATTACGTACTTAGTGGATACTGAGGAAGGTATGGAAAAAAAGACATATGGCGCCGGCACTCAAATTGAGCGTAATGATGTCCTGCTAGATGAAAATTTGAAGAACGATCTATTTCGTTCTATTGATGAATTCTTTCGAGATGGCGGTGCATTCTTTAAAGAATACGGACTGCCCTATAAACGAGGAATCTTGTTGTATGGATCTCCTGGAAACGGCAAAACAACGCTCGTGCGCTCCATCACTGGCACAACCGACGCGCCTGTCGTCTACTGGCAAATCACGGAATTCACAGGAAGTCATTCGGTACAGGAAGTTTTCAATACAGTCGAACGCCTAGCACCAGCCATCCTCGTGATCGAAGATATCGACTCCATGCCAGAGCATATGAGAAGCACATTTTTGAACATCCTCGATGGCGTACATGTCCGTGATGGCTTATTCATCATCGGGACGACCAATTACCCTGAACGTATCGACCCGGCCCTTATAAATCGCGCAGGCCGCTTTGACAGCACATATGAAATCAAATCTCCGACACAAAAAGTCCGTAAGTTATATATTGAAAAACTGGACCGCAAAAAGATTTTGTCTACAGAGCAGGTTGAAGAAATCGCGAAGCAGACGAAAGGCCTTTCCGTATCACAGTTGAACGAATTATATATGTCGATTGCACTAACCTACCATTATGAGGCGACTATTCAATACGAAGAACGGATCCGCCAGTTGCAGAAGCAACATAGGCAAGCTACCCGGCATGACTGGGAGACCGATTCGACAATTGGTTATTAATCCGCAAAAAAGGTTGCCTTGAAAAACTTCAGGCAACCTTTTTCATATTTCTATTTTTTTACCTCGAGTCACTGATTCTGCTATTTGAATCGCACCGAACAGAATTCATTACGTATAAAGGCTACAGTTATTTAGATCTTCACTAATTATTTATACCAGACATTTACACAGGAAATAACACTAGTGTCGAATGAAGGTATTTTATTTCGCTTATTATAGTTAAATTATCAATTTTCATACACATTTCTGCCATAACTTAGAAACAATATTGAAGTCAGTCAAAATGCGACACACTTTTCATTCTCCGTTATATATGATAACTAGGTTGCTTCTCTACTAGCAAGAAGACCGCTACATGATTTGAAGCGTAATATATATATTACGGAGGAATAGACTTGATGAAAACTGTCAAAAAAAACTTTTTGTTGTTAAGAATTGAAGTGAAAAGAATTATTATGTATAAGAAAGCCGCTTTCTTAGGATTTACACATCCAAGCGTTGTCAAAACTAGCCAGCGATTAGATACCTTATTGAACAGAGTGCAAAGTGCTTTTCATAACTATTGAAGTTGTATCTAAGGTATTGCTCATAGTTCTAAGTGAGAGACAGTTTCCGTTTGGGAACTGTCTTTTCGTATGATCCAATACTTGATTATGCAGTATAAGTTGCCTCTATGGATAAATATAGATTGTGTATTGGTTACTGTTTCGACCAACACAACACGTCATATACGCTTTACTAACTTTCTATAACTCATATTTAACGCCATGCTTAACATGAATAATAACCCCACCATAGAAAAAGGTATTAGCCATAGATTGTCTGTCGTTGTATACAAACCTAAAAACATCATGCCGACTGCAATTATTGGAGCCGCAATATAATAAGGTTTTGCATAATACAACCACCCATACGTGAAAAGGTGAGCTCCTGTAATGATAGCAAATATCATAATGGCGTCATGGGGACTTTTTAACATACTCCAAAAAAGAATCGGAAAATAGATAATCTGCGCCAAATTTAAATATAACGCTAGACTCCCTAAAGCATTAGTTTCAAATTTCCAATCAGCCTTTAATATATATGAAACACCAACTGAAAGAGGAAACATCAAACCAGTCGAAAAAAGCATCCATATATTTTTCTGAGCTATTTCAATTGACTGCATAAATATAATCGTAATGATTAACCAAATTATACTAGCAGAGAGAAGAAATGAGATCCCATTTCTCCCTTTGATCGATAAATCTTTTCTCATTTCATCAATCAACAAGGAAATCTTCCACCTTTCCCGTTTTATTCTTGATTCGGATAGACTTCATTTATAAAGGTTGCAGATTGTTTGATTAATTTCTCTAATATGTCTATATCAATGTCATCTATTTTGTTGATGTATATACAAGACTTTCCCGATGTATATTTCCCGAAATCTTTTAGCAATTTCTCGCGCTGTTCAGTTTCGAGTGTTACGTATAAACTAATTTTTGCTTTTCGTGGTGAGAAGCCAACGATTGGCGCATCCCCTTCATGACCAGAATTGTATTTATAATGATATTTGCCAAATCCTATAATACTAGGGCCCCACATTTTAGCTTGATACCCTGTTGTTTCGGTAAAGATATCTACTAATTGAAATGCATCTTCACGCTTTTTTACTTGTTCAATGTTCTCTATGAATTCGATGACACTATGATCAGTTTCTTTAGTTTTTAATTCGTACATCATGTACACTCCATTCTACTAATTTTTTGTTACTGTATGCCTAGTACATCATAATTTCTACATCCTCACTTGCCCGCCGCCTCCAATACTGCCTACATACCTATTTCTTGTATCCTTCGCCAACCATGATCCTGTAAATGCCATTGCTCATCTCCGCTCAACTAATTATTGATTGCATCATTGGTATGGCATATTCAATTTATTGAAGAAGAATAGCAAAATCGTTCAGATGATGTCACAATCTTGCTGAAATGACTATAGCTTCATCTATAATCACATTTGATTAAAGATAACAGTAACTGTGGGAATTTTCAATCTGCTTGTGATTTATACAATTCAAGTGTATATTAAACTACTGATAATCATAAGTGTCTTAGGCGTAATCAGTCGGGATTCTACGATTATTACAGAGGGTTCGAAACCATCCCCTCTAAAAACAAAACTATGGAGGAATGTAGAGTGAGTAAAGCAGTTGTAGTATTTAGTGGTGGACAAGATTCTACCACTTGCCTGTTATGGGCAATGAAAGAATTCGACGAAGTAGAAACCGTCACGTTTTTGTATGGACAGCGACATAAGTTAGAGGTTGATTGTGCTACAAAAATCGCGGAAGACTTAGGTGTTAAACAAAAAATAGTTCAGATGGACATTCTCAATCAATTAACTTCGAACGCCTTGACTAGAAAAGACATGCCCATTGAAGCAGAAGAAGGAAATGTACCCAATACGTTTGTTGAGGGACGGAATCATATATTTCTTTCATTTGCAGCAATCTATGCAAAAACTGTTGGGGCACATGCAGTTATTACCGGTGTGAGCGAAACAGATTTCAGTGGTTACCCTGATTGTCGGGACGAGTTTATTCGTTCTTTAAATGAGACATTAAATTTAGCAATGGACTATCCTTTTGATTTGATCACGCCTTTAATGTGGAAAGACAAGGCGGAAGTTTGGGAAATGGCGGATCAAATGGGTCGGTTGGAATATATAAGAAAGAACACGTTAACTTGCTATAACGGTGTAATGGCAGATGGTTGCCAAGAATGCCCTGCATGCAAGCTAAGAAATGATGGACTGGCGAAATACTTACAAGGACAACACGTCTCATGATCCGAATTACGATTTATTTATTATCCATCATTCTTGCTAACGTAATTACAGCTCGATTTGCACCATTTGAACTTGGTCCACTAATTATTCCTTATGGTACCTTATTCATTGGATTAACACTTGTCATGAGAGATATGGTCCAAAATCGATTCGGTAGACATCAAACATACATTTTGATTGGAGTCGCCCTCTTATTATCAGCTCTTACAAGTTATTCTTTAGGGGATCAACTATGGGTCGTCTTTGCAAGTACACTTAGTTTCATTATTTCAGAAACAGCAGATACTGAAATTTACACGCGCTTTAAATTACCTTTTGTAAAAAGAGTATTATTCTCTGGTGCTGTAGCGGGGTTTTTAGACTCTAGTTTATTTGTCATCATCGGTATCAGTCCACTGGGTCTTAACTTTGTCCCATGGGAATTAGTTCCTTATGCCATACTTGGACAATGGGTAGCGAAAGTGTTAATGCAGTTAATTGTTGCAGGCGGTATTAGACAAGTTGTCATTAAACTAAATATATATGAACCTAATATTTCAGAAGTACATTAAAAGGAGAATGGAATATGCCCGAAAACGGTGTGAACAATCTTACATTACTCGGAAATCAAGAAACAAAATATAACTATGAATATGATCCAGACGTTTTAGAAACGTTTGAGAATCAACATCAAAGCAATGATTACTTTGTTAAATTTAATATTCCTGAATTTACAAGCCTTTGTCCAATCACTGGACAACCGGACTTTGCTACCATATACATATCATATATTCCTGATGTGAAAATGGTAGAAAGTAAATCATTAAAGCTCTATATGTTCAGTTTCAGAAACCATCCAGGTTTTCATGAAGATTGTGCAAATCTTATTATGAAAGACTTAATTAAATTAATGGAGCCAAGATATATAGAAGTGTGGGCCAAATTCACCCCGCGTGGTGGTATTTCTATAGATCCGTATTGCAATTACGGAAAACCTGGAACATACTTTGAACAAATGGCTAAGGAAAGACTATTTCAACATGATATATACCCAGAGAAGATAGATAATAGATAATTTTTACTGCCAGGCCCGATGACAATCCAGAATTGTCTTCGGGCCTGGCATTTTTTAAATCACTTTTACTTCAAGTGAGCTGGATACTATACGTCAGCTCCTAGTCTTTTCATTAGAACGTATGTAGCCTATTTCGCCACACATAAACCTTTGGGCTATTTAACAAAGCTTATACATACAGTATGGATGAGGAGTATCATATTAATCATAATTTTACTAGTAATGGAGGAGATTTCGTGAAAGACAAATCCACAAATGAAGCTAGCCGCAGAATCAAGAATCGAAAAAGTCAGCAATTGGATCAATTCAAGGTAGATAATAAAGGTAAATCGTTTACGACCAATCAAGGGGTTAAAGTGTCAAATGATGAAGAATCATTAAAAGCTGGCGTTCGTGGACCAACATTAATGGAAGGAATACACCTAAAAGAAAAACTAATGCACTTTGACCGAGAACGGATTCCTGAACGAGTCGTTCATGCCAGAGGATATGCAGCACACGGTGAGTTTGAGGTATATGAATCAATGAAAGACTATACTACAGCCGACTTTCTCCAAGTGCCGGGACAGAAAACACCTGTATTCACACGTTTTTCTAATGTGGCAGGAAATTTAGGATCTGTTGATACAGCAAGAGACGTCAGAGGTTTTGCGGTAAAGTTTTACACGGAAGAAGGAAACTATGATTTGGTAGGAAACAATCTACCTGTGTTTTTCATCCAGGATAGCATGAAGTTCCCCGATCTCGTTCACGCAGTCAAACCTGAACCCGATACAGATATGCCACAAGCCGCTTCTGCTCATGATACGTTTTGGGATTTCGTAGCAAACAATCAAGAATCTGCCCATATGGTGATGTGGCAAATGTCGGATCGCACCATTCCTAGAAGTTGGCGGATGATGGAAGGCTTTGGTGTGCATACATTCCGGTTTGTTAATAGTGAAGGTAAAGCTACTTTTGTAAAGTTTCATTGGAAGCCGATATTGGGCGTGCATTCCTTAGTCTGGGATGAAGCACAGAAAATCGCCGGAAAAAATGCAGACTTCCAACGCAGAGATCTATGGGATTGTATTGATAATGGATATTTTGCTGAATATGAATTTGGTGTGCAGATGATTGCAGAAGAAGATGAATTCATGTTTGACTTTGATATTCTTGACGCGACAAAACTGTGGCCAGAAGAAATCGTCCCAGTTAAAATCATTGGGAAAATGACGTTAAATCAAAACGTCACCAACGTCTTTGCTGAAACCGAGCAAGCCGCTTTCCATCCCGGTAATGTCGTACCAGGAATAGATTTCACTAATGACCCGCTTTTACAAGGGAGGCTTTTATCTTATCTCGATACCCAACTATATCGCCTCGGTGGACCCAACTTCACAGAAATTCCGATTAACCGTGCAGTTTGTCCATTCCATAACAATCAGCGAAACGGATTCAATCGTCAACGGATTGATGTTGGCAAAGTAAGTTATCATAAAAATTCCTTAGCTAACAATACCCCCTCCACTTCTACAGCAAAAGAAGGCGGATTCGTTCATTATGCTGAAAAAGTGGAAGGTCGAATTATTCAAGCCCGAAGCGAATCATTCAATGACCACTTTTCTCAAGCCCGACTTTTCTGGAATAGTATGTCACTACCAGAAAAACAACATATTATTAACGCGTTCAGCTTTGAAGTCGGAAAAGTAAATAGTATGAGTGTCAGGCAGCAAGTTGTCGATATGTTCGCACACGTCGATCAAGAAATGGCCACTCTCATCGCAAACAATGTAGGAGTGAATAAACCGACCGGTGAACAAGTCAATGTTACCGAATCGTCCCCTGCGCTGAGCCAGGAAAACACCCCTCGCTACCCATACAGTTTAAAAGTCGGCATTCTGATTGGCGATGGATTCGCTGATGAAGAAGTGAAGACAACAATTGAACATCTAGCGAAATACGGTGTATGGGCGTACACAATCGGTGAAAAACTAGGTACGGTAACAGGTAAGAATGGACTGGAGATTCATGTGAATGAAACGTTTTTGACTACTGCTCCCGTTTTATTCGATTCTCTTTATGTAGTAGGTGGTAAGGCAGCGAATCAACCGAAGTTCAATTCGGATAGCGTCTATTTTATCAATGAGGCGTTTAGACACTATAAACCGATTAGCGTTGCCAAAACCGGAAACGCCCTTTTCACAGCGTCTGACGCAAAAAAAGGACCCGGTATTGTATTCGCTAAAAATAACGCCGCGTTTAACGACGACTTTGTACTCGCTATTACCCAACAACGATTTTGGGAACGAGATATTTACTAATTGTTCATAGCAAGAAGCGTCACTCTTCATATGAAGAGTGACGCTTCTTTATTTTCCAACTATACTCATAGTACTTTACGAAAGTCTTCGTGAAACGTTGTGAATAATCTTGCCACGCCTATAAGACTGCGCTGCGCCCTACCTTTTTTTCATTACCTGGGAAATTTAAAAACCCAACAAACCATGTTTCAGCTCGTTGGGTCTTCATTATTATAGTCCAATTGAAAACAGAATAACCGCGACTGCTGCACCGAGTATAGGTACAACCACAGACAATGCGCCAAACGCCGGATACGCGTCTTTATGCGTTTCACCAGCAATGGATCGGATCGTCGTTACAACGTATCCTCCTTGAGGAAGTGAATCCAATGAGCCTGAAGAGATGGATACCGTTCTATGCAACGCTTCAGGATCTACGCCTAGATCTAAGTAGTGTGGAGCCAATAATGGTAAGGCAATCGCTTGTCCACCTGACGATGATCCCGTCAATCCAGCAATGACCGCTACCGCAAGCGCTCCACCAATTAATGGGCTTCCCGGAATATCTGTCATGACATTTACTGCAGCATCAAAAGCCGGTGTCGCCTTAACTACTCCCCCAAAACCAACGACTGCAGCTGTATTGGCGATGGCGATCACTGCACCCATCGCACCTTCCCCTACTGCATGACCAAAGTTTTGGAAGTACTTTTTATTCAAAATAAATGTGGCCAATATACCGCCACTTAAGGAAATAATTAATGCAGAGGTTCCAAGATAGTTATGTAACAGCAATGTAATTCCAAGAACTACAACTAATGGAATCATACTCAGTATCGGGTTCGGTAGAGATCTTTGCATATCTACTTCCTTATCTGTATCCCTTGCAACAAACCTCTCCCCTTTAGCGACAGCTTTTGAAATCATTCGTTTCAGCCACCAATAGCCGAACAAGAACATGAAGAGTGCTACGAAAATACTGACTTCCCACCCTGCATACGGACTCGTTCCAAGAAACTCAATTGGAATCCAGTTTTGAATTTCAGGTGATCCTGCTGACGTCATCGTAAATGTGGTAGAACCAAATGCTAGTGCAGCCGGAATGAATCTTCTTGGCAAGTCGGCTTGTTTGAAGAGACTTAACGCCATCGGATATACCGAGAATGCTACAACAAACAAACTTACACCGCCATATGTTAACACTGCACAAGCAATGACGACCGCTAAGGCTGCTCTTTTCATACCAATTTTACTGACAATCCATTTTGAAATACTATCGGCGCCACCACTGTCTTCCATAACTTTACCGAATATCGCACCCGTTAAAAACATTAAATACCACGAGGCGATAAATCCTGTAAATCCACCCATATAGTTCGTTAAGAAGTTGACCGCGCCTTCTTCTACTAACTGTGGGAAAAGCGGGATGCCATTCATAATTGCGATAAACAATGCGGTTATTGGTGCCGCAATGAGAAGGTTCATCCCTTTCATTGTTAAAAATATTAAGATCGCAAGTCCCGCAAAAAGGCCGATCATTCCTAACATAGTCATTCCTCCTAATTACCTTGCTCCTTTAAAAACCAGTTTTATTTTTTGCCATATCGATCTACACGAAGTTGTGCTTGTCTAGCATGTCCTTCAAAGTTTTCTAATAAGCAAAGTCTTGCTGCGTATTCGCCGATATAGGCTGAAGCTTCTGGTGTTGTAATCTTCTGATAGGTAACTGTTTTGATGAATTTACCAACCCATAATCCACCTGTGTAACGAGCTGCCCCTTTAGTCGGCAATGTATGGTTTGTACCAATTACTTTATCTCCGTATGCTACATTCGTCTCTGGTCCCAAAAACAGGCAACCGTAGTTCGTCATATTCTCGAGGAAGTAATCGGGATTCTCTGTTAAAATCTCTACATGTTCAAATGCTAAGCGATCCGCTTCAATCCGTGCTTCTTCAATCGAATCCACGACTACTATTTGACCATAATCTTCCCAAGATACACTAGCTACATCTGCGGTTGGAAGAGTTTCCAACTGACGCGCAATTTCCTTAATCGTTTCGTGTGCAAGCTCTTCCGAAGTCGTAATCAACGCGCCAGGAGACGTCGGTCCATGTTCACCTTGACCAAGAAGATCAATCGCAATCATTTCTGCATCCGCTGTATGATCTGCTACAACTAATGTTTCTGTTGGCCCTGCAAATAAATCAATTCCTACACGACCGTATAATTGACGTTTCGCTTCGGCAACAAATGCATTACCAGGTCCAACAATCATATCGACAGATTCAATGGTTTCTGTTCCGATAGCCATCGCCCCCATCGCTTGAATGCCGCCAAGTAAATAAATTTCGTCTGCTCCTGCTAAATACATGGCCGCAATAGTCGCTTTTGGAATCTCCCCATTAATTGGTGGTGTACAGGCTATAACCCGTTTCACTCCCGCAACCTTTGCAGTCATCACACTCATATGTGCAGATGCAACCATCGGATACCGTCCACCCGGTATATAACAACCTACGCTGTTTACTGGAATGTTTTTATGTCCAAGAATCACACCAGGAATATCCTCTACTTCTACATCATGCAATGAAGCAAGCTGTGCTTCTGCAAACGCTTTAATATTAGTTTGGGCAAATTTAATGTCTTCGATGACACTATCGGGCACTTGCGCAACAATTTCTTTAATTTCTGATTCACTTAGTCTGAAGGACTTCGGAGTCCATTTGTCAAATTTCTCAGAAAGCTCACGTACCGCTTGATCTCCACGACTTTCTACGTCTTTTAACGCTGCAGAGACAATTTCAGAGACCTTCGTGTCGTTAGCTACTACTTCTTCTTTAGATTTACCTGCTTTAATTACTTTTACCATGATGTCGCCTCCTATTTTTAACCGCTTACATTCTGTTTTAACTAATTACTAATTTGAGCATTGTATAGAATGCCTGAGTAAAATACATTCTGCATACGTATGCATTTAACTCTACGTCAAAATAATAGTCTAATTATTCGTCAAAGTCAACAACTTTATGTCGTTTTTCTTTCAATCAACTTTCCATCAACTTCTATCGTTTGTACAAATCCTGTATAAGATGTCACTTCTTCCATCAAATACGTTACCGTTGCTTCAATCATTTCTTCAATCGGCTGCTCCCATGTCGTTAAGTCGTAAGCCGGCCAAGAAGCCATGCCGATATTATCAAATCCAACGACCCTAGTATGTTCCGGTATTTGGATTTCATGCTTGCGAAGTGCATCTAATACCCCAAGTGCCATAATATCGTTCGCAACAAAAATTGCAGACGGTAATTTATTTTCTTCAAGCAAAGAAATTGCTGTATCATATCCACCTTCATACGTATAGTCTGAATTGTATGTGCGATACGTAATACTCTGCTGATCAAGGACCTCACAAAAACCTTTTTCACGTTCAATACTTGTAGAGGTATCTTCATTACCCGTAACCAGTACTAATTGATTGGACCCTGTAGAAACCAAAAAATGTGCAATAGAGCGGCCGGCTTCTAAATTATTACAACTCACTGAATGGAACACGTCAGTACTAGGCTTTCTATTAAAGAAAACGAGAGGGATTTGATTCTTTTTGAACTCCTCCCCAACAGTTTCTGACATCGTAGCATCGGTTACAATTACACCCGCTACATGATAGTTGAGTAATGTTTCAACATCCTCATCTTGAATTTCATCGTTATTGGTGGAGACAAATAAGATGCTGTATCCTCGCTGTTTGAAGATTGAACTAAATCGTTTTAATACATGTGCATAGAATGGATTTTGAACACTTTTCATTACAAGACCAATAATTTTGGACTGATTTGTTATGAGGCTTCTCGCGTATACGTTAGGACGATAGCCGAGCTCTGCAGCTGCCTCCAGAACCCGTTTCCTAGTTTTATCGGAAACAGATGCACCTTCAAAATATACTCTTGAAACAGACGATTGTGATACGCCCGCCAACTTAGCGACATCCATCGCTGTTACCGTTTCTCTCATTTCCATTCATTCCTTTACAATGTTTTTCAATTCTATGTATGATTTTCACTAGTACGTTTTTGTTCAATCTAATGAATTATATAATATGCAGCTAAAGATTTGAAATGAAGTCTCCTTAGAAGTTTACCCACTATTATATTCCCTTTACAAACTTATAGAAATCAATTGACGTTTAATAAGGGATTTATCCGATGTATATTTTTCAGTGACCTGGATGTTTATCAATAGAACAATTGAATGAAGCAAAAAAACTGCCAGGTACCAACACAGTCATCATGTGCTCGTACCTGGCAGCTTTATGTGTAATTAACAATTTTACTAAAGCACTTCAGCCAAAGTGATTCTACTCGTTAACGTAGCGCACCTTCAGCTTCCGGAATGTTATTCATATCAATAGCATTTAATTTACAGAAATAGTTCATAAACTCTTCTGCTTCTTTAATCTGCTCTTCGTCCGTCTTTAATGCAATAATATCTTTTAAAATTTGGGCAGTCCAAATATTATCAAAGTAACGGAATGTACCAGAATTCCACGAAGTACGATCAGGATAGTTTTTATTTCTGTAGTAATTCCAGAAAAGCATTTTCTCTGCTTCTTCTTCTGAAAGTTGAATTCTGTATTCAGGGTGAGCAGGAACCAATCCATCCTCGCCTATACTACCAATAAATGTATCACCAACCATGAAGAGTCCAATAATAGTTCTTTCTGTTTCTGCTTGATCAGAAGTTCTCACTGTTAGAACACCTGCACTGTTCGGGCGTAAACGAGTTACTGGGTTGGGTAACCCTTTATTCTTACCGCTTTGAATGCTTCCAGTCGATATTTCCCAGTCGTTAAACACTTCTGACTGTCGTTCTTTCTCTAACCAGAAAACAATTTGTGAACTTTCATGAATTTTATGGTTTTTTAATATTTCTCTACGTTGCTGTTCAAGCACTTGGATAGCTTTTTCTTCCTTACGCTTCTTTTCCATTATTTTTTCTTCTGCTTTTCGTTCCACAAAGACCTTCTCTAAAGACTCTGCCATACTTCGATTGTTTAAAGTAATAAAATTCTCGAATGCATCGGGATAGACGAATCTTTTAAGATCCTTATTGAAATCAACGGTAATGAATGACTCCTCATGTTCCACAATATTTCCTTCACCAAACACGTTATGAGTAATTTCTTCATTAATTAAATTCACTAGACAATCTCCTCCTATAAATTCTTTGATAACTACTTTACAGTTAATCTGATTAAAACAATCTGTGCGTTTACATTTTATTTGATTGAAATATAACAACCCATTTATCAAATTCAAAAAAATGCGCCCTTCATTCCTTACTGGAATAAGTTGCGCAGGATTGTTAAACACCGTCCTGATTACTTGTACATATACAGTATAACACATAATCAGAAATTTCTCAAATTCATGGTTGACATTTCTTATTTGTTTATCGTATAATAGACGATTTTGATTTTACAAGACTGTGTATGTAACTAGTTTCACTCTTAATAGTATGGATATACAGCCCTCATTTACTGCATGTTTGATGAGGTGATTAGCTAACGTCGAATTTTTCTTAGTAGGACTTGCTATATTGAGAGTCTAGTCTACTGCGACTAGAGTTTCCTTATATTCCTTTTAACGTGACGGTACATATCATCAGCAGACCAGCCTAACCGCTGCTGCAATTCATTACAAAAAGCGAGCACTATAAATGGCCCGTCTGAGTTCAATTCAAATTTAATTCCTCGATCCGTCAACTCATCCATCAACGGACGTATTACATCAAAATCTTGATTTTTATATACCGTATCTGCAGCCACTTTTACTTCGTATACGAAATCTATTATTCCTAGCTTCTTAAACTCTTCTTCCTCAGTTGGCGATAAATTATATGCAACATTGAATAACCTATCGATTTCATTATCCATCAGCTTACTAGCGCCAACAAAAAGTCTTTTCACTTCCACTTCTAATATACGCGCTAGACGCATGTCTTTCATAACAGGCTTCAAAGCATTCACAATGCTCATATAATACCAGGATTGTTCACGTTTACCTCTATTGAATCTACTCCATACAGCATCTCCTACACAATCAACATCTTCTTGGATTGAGCGAAGATTATGAAGTTTATCCGCCACAATGACGGCGAGCTGATCAGTGTTTTTTCTGCCTAACTCTTTAATTGTATGACGTTTGCGCTCTTCCCATGATAAAGTTTTATCTTGCTCCGATGCAGCCAACACAAGATCAAGTACCTTGTCGCCAAATTGACTTTGCAACTCATTTTCAGTCGTGTCCGTATCTTCGAGCGTGTCATGCAGCAAACCCGCTGCGACTATATCATCACTATACTGATGGTGCTTTAAAAGCATCGAAACAGCAAAAGGATGAGTGATATATGGAATATCCGTCCCTTTGCGAAACTGTCCTCTATGTTTATATAATGCGAATTGGAAAGCTTTTTCAATAGTATTCAAACTAAGACCCCCATATCGTTTATTCCCCAGAAAATACTTTTATTTAGCTTGTTGATTGCATGCATGAACTAAGAAAATTTAGATACATTTATTTGGTACTCTATCAACTATCCATTCATCCTTACTATGGTATTCTTCAAATATACCATGTATAACGTAAGTAGTACGCAATCGCTCAATTATATACAATTCAAAAAGCACCGCTAACTTGTAGCGGTGCTCCATTCAACCTATTTTATTATTGTACGGTTTCTTCTACTGGTGATTGTTCTTTTATATAACGCAACACAGGCTTACGCGCTGCCTTCGTTTCATCTAGACGACCAATGACTGTTGTGTGCGGTGCTTCTTGAACGATTTCGGGATTTTCTTCTACTTCCTTGGCGATTTGAATCATCGCTTCAATGAAGTTATCCAATGTTTCTTTGGATTCCGTTTCTGTCGGCTCGATCATCATAGCTTCCTCGACATTCAACGGGAAGTAGATTGTAGGCGGATGATATCCGAAATCTAACAAGCGCTTTGCCATATCAAGTGTACGTGCACCAAGCTTCTTCTGACGACGGCCTGATAAGACGAATTCATGTTTACAATGCTGTGTATACGGAAGGTCGAAGTATGGCTCTAGACGACGCATCATATAGTTTGCATTGAGTACTGCATATTCTGTAACAGCTTTCAAGCCATCTGGACCCATTGAGCGGATATACGTGTATGCACGTAAGTAAATACCGAAGTTTCCGTAGTATGGCTTCACGCGACCGATAGATTGCGGTACATCATAGTTTAGTACGAAACGATCATCCACTTTTTCAATGACAGGTTTCGGCAGGAATGCAGCGAGTTCGTCTGTTACCCCAACTGGACCTGAACCTGGACCACCGCCACCGTGAGGACCTGTGAACGTCTTATGCAAGTTCAAATGAACCGCATCGAAGCCCATATCGCCTGGGCGTGCTTTAGACATAACAGCATTCAAGTTTGCTCCATCATAATACAGCTTTCCGCCAACTCCGTGAACTGTTGCCGCCATTTCCAAGATATCTTCCTCGAAAAGACCCAGCGTGTTTGGATTCGTCAACATCAATGCTGCAGTATCGGGACCCACTTTTGATTTCAAGTCTTCAAGATCAACTAAGCCTTTTTCATTCGACTTAACTGTCACTGTGTCAAAGCCTGCAACCGTTGCAGAAGCTGGATTTGTACCGTGAGCAGAGTCAGGAACAAGTACTTTCGTACGCTGTGTATCCCCGTTTGCTTCATGGAAAGCACGGATCATCATCAATGCCGTCCACTCACCATGTGCACCTGCAGCAGGTTGCAATGTGACTTGTGGCATCCCCGTGATTTCAGCTAAGTGCTCTTGCAGATCATACGCTACTTCGAGTGCACCTTGAACCGTAGACTCGTCTTGTAACGGGTGAACGCGTGCGAATCCAGGGAAGCGTGCAACCGCTTCGTTGATTTTCGGATTATACTTCATCGTACAAGAACCTAATGGATAGAATCCTGTATCGACTCCATGGTTACGATTAGACAATGCAGTGTAGTGACGCATGATGTCTAGTTCAGATACTTCCGGCAGTTCTGCGTCTTCTGTGCGAATAACACCCTGAGATAAAATAGACGCAACATCTACTTCAGGTACATCTAATTCAGGTAAGCTATAACCGATTCGTCCAGGTTTGGATACTTCAAAAATGAGTGATTGGTTTTCCTTATGCATGGATAGCCTCCAATTCTTGCACGTATGCATCGATTTCTTCTTTCGTACGTTGTTCTGTTACCGCGATCAGTGCGTGGTTTGCAAGACTTTCGTCCACAAGACTCAAATCGTATCCACCGATAATCCCTTGATCCAGCAAACGTTTGTTAACGTCTTTAATCGGTGATTTGCAATCTACGACTAGTTCATTGAAATGAGCAGCACCGAATTTCACTTCAAAGCCTGCTTTTTCAAATGCTTGTTTCGCGTAAGCTGTTTTCGCGATGTTTTGATACGCGATTTCTTTAATTCCTTCTTTACCAAGGGCTGTCATCGCAACAGATGCTGCAAGAGCATTCAGTGCTTGATTCGAACAGATATTGGATGTCGCTTTATCACGACGAATATGCTGCTCACGCGCTTGCAAAGTCAGAACGTATCCTCTACGACCTTGATCATCATTCGTTTCGCCGACTAGACGACCTGGTACTTTACGCATCAACTTTTTCGATACAGCAAAATATCCACAGTGTGGTCCACCGAATGACTCTGGAATGCCGAATGGTTGTGCGTCTCCAACAGTAATATCCGCTCCAAGCGCTCCAGGTGGTGTTAAGAGTCCTAAAGCAAGTGGATTCGCCGAAACGATCGACAATGCACCGTTTTCATGTGCAATATCACTGATTGCCTGAAGATCCTCTACTTGTCCGTAGAAGTTCGGGTATTGAACAAGCACTGCTGCAGTCTCGTCATCAATCATTTCTTTAAGCTTATCAATATCAGTTACACCGTTATTATGTGGAATCGTTACTACTTCAATGTATTGCCCGTCAGCGTACGACTTCACCACTGCGTGTGATTCGTTATGAACAGTAGCCGATACTAGCAACTTCTTGCGGCGTGTATGGCCTGCAGCAAGTGTTCCCGCTTCCGCAAGTGCTGTTCCGCCGTCATACATCGAAGAGTTCGCTAGCTCCATGCCTGTCAATTCACAGATCATCGTCTGGAATTCAAAAATCGCCTGTAACTCACCTTGTGAAATTTCGGGTTGATATGGCGTGTATGCCGTATAGAACTCAGAACGTGAAATTACATGATCTACGATGATCGGACGATAGTGATCATAGACTCCTGCCCCTAGGAACGAAGCATAGTCTTGAGCGTTGATGTTTTTCGCAGCTAAACGTCCAAGTTCTTTTAAAAGAGATGTTTCGGATTTAGCAGGTTTGATCTTATACTCACCTTTGAATCGTACTTTTTCCGGAATATCCGAAAAGAGTTCATCGATGGAAGAAATTCCGATTGTTTCAAGCATGTCTTTCTGGTCTTGCTCCGTCATAGGTAGATAACGATGCTTCATAATAGTTTACCCCTTTTCACTTATGATCTTTTATAGAAAGGTGTTGCAATAACTTTAGCCTTCAGACGCTTTGTGCGGATTTCCACTTCGACTTCAGTACCAAGCTCCGTGAACTCTGTAGATAGAAGTGCAAAACCGATGTTCTTCTTTAATGTAGGAGACTGCGTACCCGTTGTGACTTCACCGATCTCCTGGTCACCATCAAATACTTTGTAACCAGTGCGAGGTATCCCTTTATCGATCATTTCAAGTCCAACAAGCTTACGTTGCACGCCTTGTTCTTTTTGCTTCACCAGTACATCTTTACCAATGAAATCTTCTTTCTTGTTCACTTTCACGACGAAACCAAGTCCCGCTTCGAGTGGAGAAATATCTTCTCTTAGTTCTTGACCGTATAATGGCAGTCCCGCTTCAAAGCGCAGTGTGTCTCGTGCACCAAGACCTGCAGGGACGACACTACCTTCTTGCAAAATCTTTGACCACAAGTTCTGGATTGCTTCGGGGGTGCCGTAGATCTCAAATCCATCTTCTCCTGTATAACCAGTACGTGAAACAAGTACATCTTCTCCACTTACTTGAACATGTTCTTTAAAACGGAAAAACTTAATTTCTTCGAGCGACTCATCCGTCAGTTTCTGTAATACCGACTCCGCCACAGGACCTTGCAGTGCAAGTAATGCGTAATTGGAGGATTGGTTATCGATGACGACATTGTCAATTTGTTGTTTTTCCATCCAGGCAACATCTTTTTCAATGTTTGATGCATTGACTACTAATAAATAGCGCTGTTCCTCTAATTTATAAATTAAGAAGTCATCAATCGTTCCACCTTGCTCATTACACATCACAGTATACTGCGCTTGGCCGATTTTCAGTTTGGAAACATCATTCGTCACGAGCTTCTGCAAATAATCGAGTGCGCCGCTACCACTGACAAACACTTCTCCCATATGCGAGACATCAAACAAACCCGCTTTTGTACGAACAGCTTCGTGTTCTGCCTTAATACTCGAGAACTGTACAGGCAACTCCCAGCCGCCAAAGTCGATCGTCTTGCCTCCGTACTCTTTATAACTTTCAAATAACGGTGTACGTAATAATGGATTCGTCAAACTGTTTCCTCCTTTTTGTTCTGATCAAGGATCGATCAGTATGTAATTCATCAAAAAAAGGACAGGGGTCTCCTATAAAAGAGAACCCCTGTCCTTTTGCCTGAAAGCTTTACAGTTTCCATACTTTCTTCGGCCGCTGATTACTCAGCACTCTCCAGAGATGCGTCATGTATGCGTTTTGTTACCTGAGAGATTCATAACATTCGTTACTTGCTCCTTCGGCGGCGCCTAATGCGCGCTCTCCCCATACAATCATTCGCATGATTCAATTAATTTTTTCTTCACTGATATCTTAACATTTCATAGAAGTAAGCGCAATCTATTTCTTAAGAGCACATAAAAGCGAATGATAGTTTAACTACAAACTAAATCATTCGCTTTTCTAATGAGTTATTGATATCTTTCGATTTGAAAGATAATATATTCTGCAATATCCGTTAAAGATTTGCCCGTAGTCTCTACAGTGAAATGAGATGACTGTAAATACCTCGACTTGCGTTTTTTATAAAGAGCTTCTAATTCTTGCCGCGAGGATTGTTGTACGATCGGACGATTGACATCAGTTGAGATTCTTCGCCAAATATCGCGGAATGATGCATTGAGGAAAAATACGATACCTGTTTCGCGCATCAGGTGTATATTCTCTTCTCTTACCGCAACACCCCCACCCGTCGCCACAATACAATATTCTTCCGGGAATTTTTCAAGGAATTCTGTCTCCAACTGTCGGAAATATAATTCTCCATACTGATCGAATATTTCCGGAATCGTCATTTGCATTTGTTCTGAAATTTCATGGTCCATATCAAAGAACGGAATGCCTGTTAGCGTATGCAGCCGTTTACCGATTGCACTTTTTCCACATCCCATGAATCCCACTAAATAAATCCTTTTCATTTTCATCCATCCCGTTTCATTAATTCAACTGCTTTATGCTCATAATAGGTTTCGAGCCAGTCGTATATTCTGTAGATACTATCATGCCATGAAACGAGGGAGAAAAGAAAGAGACTTACGAAAAATAATAGAACAATCGCGAAAATAAATGATCCTCCCTTCTCATTTTTGATATAATCCAATGGCAAACGTCCTTTCTTTACGCATACCATCCTTCATTTCGACAACAAGCTTCAATTCGCTATCTTTCAAAGTAAATTTACTGGATTTCACATTCATCAATAATGGAACATGACCTGTTCCATTTACTACCTTACGAAGCATTTCATCGTATTGCTGAATTGTGATAATTCCTCTTTTCGTATGAAACGTCAAGCGAGTAGGTTTTACTTCCTCCACTACAGTTACTACTTCCAATAATTCCTGTAACTCTAATGAAAATAACTCCCACTCCCCTAGTAAATCGCCTTGATAAACTTTCTCCACGGGCGCTTGCCAGTAGAAAAACAGAATGGTAAATTGAATTAACATCGTGAATATAAGTAAATGAACAATACTCTCAACTAATGAATATCCTTTTTCATTCAATCGTTTCATATATTCACACATCTCTGGTTTTCTATTTGTTGAATGTCATATGCAACGCAAATCTGTCTATCACTAACTGTCCAATTATAGTGCAAATCCTCATGTGATCTATGTCCTGTTGTTTGTCCTGATGATTTATATAGAATAGCTGCTTGATAGGCAGTTTGAGTTGCAATCATCGCTTGCTTTTTTTCGGTAACAGATGACGTCAATATGTTAGCCATTGGTAATAAAGATCCAAAAATCACCAGGACTACGAGTAACGACAACATAGCTTCTGGCCACGATTGCCCTTTTTCATTCATTGACAATCATCCTTCCTCTTTCAAATTGGAATGAGACTGATATATTACCTTTACTTTGTGTGGTGATGGTTATTTTACCTGTATTAATCAAATAACCTGTATCAGCAAAATCTAATTGTCTTAGTGGAGAATGTTTCGTCCTGTACATTCCTTCAGGAAATTCTCCACTTAATACTTTAAATAAATCATCTGAAACCGCTTTGTAAGCTCTACCATCTTCTTCAAATTTCAAAGTGACTCTTTGCTGATTTGTGATCGCATATAATTGCGTTTCATGAACCGTCGTCATGAATTGCTTCAGAGCATCTTCTTCGGTTATTCTTTGCAGACGCTTTTCACTAAACGGAAGAATAACGGCTGTTAAAATCATCATAATAGATAGAACAAGCAACAGCTCCACGAAAGTGAACCCTTGCTGACCTTTGACAGCTTGCTTAGCCACCATCTTTTGGCGCCGTCACTTTTCCTTCTCCGTCAACTGATATCGCTTTACCATTAGGACACGCAGGTTCAGCCGGTAAATACCCTTCTGTTGTCAGAGATGAAATCGTCGGAATCGTTTTTTTGTCCATCTTATATGCTTGCACTTGGCCTTCCACCATTTTGACGTACGCTTCGCATCCCTTTTCATCTATCGATTTAGAATGCTTGGTAACATTTGGGATTGCGATTAAGATTAATACGGTGATAATCAGCAATACGATCATCATTTCGATTAATGTAAAACCTTTTTCATTCTTCAGCAAATCTACTCCTCCTTTAGATACTGTCAATCATTTTATAAACAGGCAATAAAATAGATAAATAGGATAATAAAATACAAACTGCCAGGACACCAAATAAGGCAGGCTGTACTATCGTTAACCATTGATTGACTTTCTCCTCCAATTGCTCACTCGTATGTTCGCTATATAGCAAAAGTTCTTTCGGTAAGTATCCGGTATCCGCTCCGTGTTTCGCAAAATCTGCGAGCCGTGGCGATAATCCATCTGTTAAACGGATTGCTTCATGTAAAGATTCACCATAAATGACGTATTCACTAAGTTCGTTAGTGATAACCGATAATATTGGATCCTCTGTCTGCTCGGTTAGAACAGCTAATGCGCGTTGCAAGGAAAGTCCAGATTGCAACAAACTTCCGAGTTCACTGGCGAAATCTCTAGTTTTCATTTCACTGTAGAATGTTTTGACCCCAGGGACTTTTAATACATAGTGTAAAACTTCAGATGGAGACAATCTTTTTAACCATATTCGAACGAAAAGAAAACCAATAGCAAATATAATGGCAACAGCGAGCAAGAGATCCGGTATAGATGAAACGAGTTTCGGTAGTAATTGAACGATCCCTCCATCGTCATTTGCCCGCATTACAGTTAACGCTTCAAAATTCGGCAAGAAAAATTGCCGGAACGCTACCAATAAAATCAATAGGAAAGAAAACAGAACACTAGGATATGCCAATAGTTTTCGTATCTGTTTCTGCTTCTCTGTCTTTCGGTTGACACGATCCGCGACCTCTTTCAACGCACGTATCAAGTTGCCGTCCACTTCTGCAATAACAATCGGCAACATTATACTTTTACCGAAACCTAAACTCTTCAATATATGCGAAACACCATATCCCATTTTCAACTCCTCTTCTACTTGTCGAAGTTTCTCCTCATACTCTTTCGTATGATAGGGCAAGATCAGAATGAGTCCTTCATGAAAGGTATAGCCTTCTTGTAGTAACACTGAAAGTCGCACTAGAAACTCTGCTGGCTTTGTTAATTTTTTATTGGAAGATGAACTGATTAATTTAATCCGATCCATATAGCACCTTTTCATACAAAGCTTGCTGCACTTCAATTTTCTTATGAATAGGTGTCGTAAAACGTATACCATTGACCATTGATTCCGTAGCTATTTGTAGATCTGACTCCTGCAATATTTCAAAAACCGCTGCCGTTTCTCCGGACTGTTGGGTAATCAGTCGCTGAGCGGAGATTGCGATAATGGTCTGTCTAAGTTCTTCTACATGAATACCGAGGTCTAGTAAACGATACAAGCACCCTACAGGATCTTTCGCATGGATTGTGCTGAGAACTAAGTGTCCTGTCAACGCTGCTTCAACTGCAATTTTAGCTGTCTCTGCATCTCGTATTTCACCAATCATGATAACATCAGGAGAATGACGCAAAATCGCTTTCAGCCCAGCAGAATATGTAATACCCGAACGTTCATTCACTTGAATTTGTAGCAGATGACTATGATTATTCTCTACAGGATCTTCAAGTGAAATGACATGACGTCTGAGTTCGGATACACAATGGGAAGTCAAAGAATACAATGTAGTCGTTTTACCAGAGCCAGTAGGTCCGGTGACAAGAAACAGTCCTTGTTTGCTAGCAGCGGCTTCCGCCAATTGTTGCGTCCATTCAGGATCCAGACATAGCTGGTTGAGCGGAACGATTTTATCGTGTTTCTGAATACGGATTGCGACACTCTCCCTCAATTGAATAGAGGGAATGGTCGAGACACGAAAAGAGAAGTTACAGTCTAAGAAAGACCGGTGGAAGGAACCACTTTGAGGGCGACGTTGTTCACTAATATCTAGAGCAGATAAAAATTTATAGAATGAAATTAAGCGACCGCCTAGTGTATGAGGATACTGACCAATTTTTGAAAAATACGAGTGCTTACGAATTGTCACGTCATATCCCTCTGTCGTAGGCACAAAATGAATATCTGTGGCTTCGGACTTAATAGCTTTCTCAAGCAGCTGCAAACAAGTTTTTTCTATAGGGTTCTGTTCAGTTTCCATAGTTCTCCCCTTTCTCCATTCGACAAAAGACCACTTTTCATCTTAGAAGGAAGTATATACGGAATATGAATTGTTTGAAAACGCACTACATTTATGTGAATTCATTTTTCAAGGTCATTATGGAGTCATAATTCATTTCTTTACGTCAATTCGATAGCAAAAATCAATTTTCATATTATTTTCACCATAGGTTCTGTTATACTGTAATCAGCTACTATCTTAATCCGTTCGTACAAGTACACTCTTTTGACACAATGTAAAATCGATTGGAGTTTACTTTTAGGCTTACGTTCTATTATAATGGATAAGAGCTTATTGTAATGTTGTGAAGGAGGGATTCTTAGATGGATAATATGTTTAAACTTTTAGGATTCTGGTCAGGTATTTTTGCGGTAATGTTCTATGTAGGAAATATGATTCCAGCTGCTTTACTTATGGTAGCAGGTACAGTCTTCTTTATTCTACTTGGATACTTGAAGCTATCAGAGCGTATGTATATTTACCTATTCGGAGCATACCTGATGATCTTCATGGTTGGTTTCAGTTACTATTCAATTTTCATTCACGTACCTGGCGGAGGACACTAATCCGTACATACAAAAAACAGCTTCCACAATGGAAAGCTGTTTTTTGTTTGCTTTATTTTTATTAAAATCCGTGTAAGTAGGGATTTTGATCTTTTTCGATTCCTGGTGTTGTCGCGGGTCCGTGCCCAGGATAAATTAACATCTCGTCATCCAGTGACAATAACTGTTCGTGAATCGCTTTGAGCAACGTTTCTGTATTACCTCCAGGCAAGTCCGTACGACCTACGCTACCTTGGAACAGTGTATCCCCTACGATTGCGAACCCTTCATCTTGAAAGATGTAGCAAACGCTTCCTGGAGAGTGTCCTGGCACATGACGCGTCTCCATCTTAAATGGACCTACTTCCAATTGCTTCTCATCATGAAGTAGCACATCTGCAGGATTACAAATGACATCAGGTAATACAGGATATTTAGCTGAACCGTTCAATTCCGGGTTCGCAAGCCATTTCTTTTCTGCCACATGCAAATACACTGGAATATCATAAGCGGTTCGAATCTTTTCCAACGCACCGATATGATCAAAGTGTGCATGTGTCAATAAAATGGCAACAGGCTTCAGCGATAACTTTCGTATTTCCGATAATAATGCCTCTGCATCTTCACCTGGATCGAATATTAAACAATTCTTCTTTTTATCTTACACTATGTAACAATTCGTTTGAATTGGACCTAGTGGATGTATATGTATCCTCATTTAATTCACCTCTTTGTCTAATATTAATGAATCTGGACACAAACTTCAAATAATCGTCATTATTTAATCTCGACAAAACGATTCATTAACAGTACAATAGAGGAGGAATATCGCTTTATGGCATTCATTTTTTCAATGTTGAAAGGAGTGTCTACTCAATGAATTTATTAGTCATCATTTTTGGATTGATTGCAATTTTAGCAGTCTTTGGAACGGTCCAAGCTTTTAAAGAGCGGAATCTGTTAAGTATAGTTTTCAATGTGGTAACGGTTGTAGTTATCGGAGGATTTACGATCGCTACTGTCATATATTCTGGATACCCGCCACAACTACACAAATAAGTTCCAAAAAATAAGGACACCCCTTCATTGGGGATGTCCTTATTTTTTTATTCTACGAATCGATATCAGGGAAGTTCGACACATTGAAGGATACGCTCCAACTAGCATCTCAGTCCCCCTAGATAGGATCTCAGTATTTATAATAGGGTTTATTCAATTGGCTCCACCTCTAACCACTTCACCATCTCGCCAGTTTTAATATCAATCCAAGTATCCAGACTATACCCTGTCAAACACTTATTACCTTTGCAAGCTAGCGATCCGCCTTCTGATAGCTCTTGACGCTTCACTTCCTTGCCTTCTTGTATCTTCACTAGAAAACTGGTTGGCATCATCTCGGTTTGATTGGTAATCGTCATCAACAATGTATGTTCATCTGGAAATACAGCACGATCCATCACGAATGAATCATCTTCAACCAACCAAGAGCTTTTCTCTTCCCCGGTAGTATTTAGAACTGCATATCGTATCTGCTCATCTTCGAATGATTCAATTAATACTTGATCTGTAGCTGAGTAGAATTGGTTGACGTTATTAGCGAGCGTAGTTTCTTCTCCTGTAGACAGTGATTGTTTCAATACATCTGTTTCTCCCATGTACACCAACTCTTCAGTACCTAGCCACCGAGGAAATGGATCAGCGAGATCCACCGCGACCAATGTATCGTCATTTGCGTCGTAGCGCATAATCTCGTAGCTCCAATCATCAGAGAATGCCGTAATTAGTATTTGGGAAGCGTCGATACCATTCCATTGAATTTCAAGTTCAGAGGATTCTACCGATATTTGATTTAGTGGCACACCCGCATGATCGACTATATGTATGATAGCTTCCGTTGAATCTTCTGCTGTTTTGACTAGCAGTTGCGAAGCAGTAGGATGTACTTGCACCTCAGAAATCGTTGCAGTAGCCGTAAATAACGTATGTATGTCTCCTGTCTTCAAATCAAAAGACAGCAGACGGTCTTCATCATCTTTGTGATCGACGAACAAAATCGCTGTTTCATTCAACCAACCTACAACAAAACGCACATCATCTTGCGAAACCGTAAGTTTTTCTAATGACTCAGTTTGATTTTCTACTGGTTGCTCTTCAGCTTCAAGATCCTTAGATTGCGTACATGCTACTAAAAAAAATGTGCATACTACTGGGATAAGTATTTTCTTCACTTTTTCACTTCCCTATCGTTAGTTTATAGTTAAAAAAAGCTGCACGGCATAGGCGCCGCGCAGCTCATCAAGTTATTTACTTTCTTTCATTTCAGGACTGCCATCTGGTCTTTCCTTGAATCGAAGCAAGTCACCATTGATGATAGTATCTGAATAATTCAATTCAGTGTTGGCACGCTCAATATACGGCTTACATTGCGCTTCATCTTGTGATGGTTCACCTGTTTCAATGTCATAGCAAACTTCCTGTGCGTAAATATTTTTGTCTGTGATAAGACGGCCGTCACGGAAAATGACGAATGGTTCATGATCAGGTGAGAATAAATCAGAACCGAATTGCATATCTGCTTTTGTATCAATGCCTAGCAGATGAAGAACGGTAGGACGGATATCTACCTGTCCGCCAAGCTCATGCATTTGCTTACCTTCACCGGATCCTGGCATATGAATGAACAATGGAACCTTTTGAAGTTCTGCATTATCGAATGGTGTAATTTCCTTATCCATATACATACCCATTGCTTTATTGTGGTTTTCGGAAATACCATAGTGGTCTCCGTACATGATGATAATCGAATCTTCATACAAACCACTTTCCTTCAAGTCATCAAAGAACTCCTTAACCGCTTCGTCCATATATCGAACTGTCTGGAAATACTTATTTAACGTGTTGGAATTTGATGTGTATTCAGGAATTAATTTATCCTGTTCATCCAAATCAAATGGGTGATGGTTTGTTAGTGTAATCATTCGTGTAGCAAATGGTTGCTTAATATCTTTCATCAAATCAACAGATTGATGGAAATAAGGAATATCTTTCATTCCCCAGTTAACAGCTTCATCTTCACCAATTGTGTAGCTATCTACGTCATAGAACTTCTGTACATCTAGTGCTTTGTACATAATATCACGGTTCCAGAAGCTCTTGCTGTTAGCATGCATAACACTTGTAGCATACCCATTCTCGCCAAGTCGTTCAGAAAGCGAGTTATATGTGTTACCGCTGTGTGTAAAGAATACTGCACTACCGTTACGTCCATATAATGAGTTCTCCACGATAAACTCGGAGTCGGACGTTTTCCCTAATCCAGTTTGTTGATAAAAATTGTCAAAGTAGAATGTATCTTTATCGTTTGTTAATTCATTTAAGAATGGAGTGATTTCATGTCCATCCATATCATTATTAATAACAAAGTTTTGTAACGATTCAAGTGAAACGAGAATGACATTTTTGCCTTTTGCAGAACCAAACATTTTTGGATCTGGTTGTGCGTGGTTGGCTTTGACGTAGTTTTCTATTTCCGTCAATTCCGTACCATCAGCAAATGTACGCTGTGCATGGGATTTCGATTGTACGAATAAATCATATAGATGATAATTATACGTACCGATATTTTTAACTAGCAATTCTCGGTCAAAACTTCTTGTCAATAACTGTGGGCGCTGAGCTTCTGCAAGCGCCAAGTTGAACATCATCAACGTAGCAGCTGCTGCGAAATATACTTTGCGTCCCATTTTACGGCTAGATTCTTGAACGGGTCCTTGCTTAAAGAATCGCATAGCCACTATAATAATCAAGACATCTGAGAAAAAGAATAGGTCAAGAAGTCGTAAGTTCTCAGTAATAGAGGAACTTAAATCTGCAAAGTTACTTGTCTGGAACAATAGAGGCAGTGTAATAAAGTCCGTAAAGAAACGATAGAACACAGCATTGGCAAACATGACAAATGATGTGATAAAACTAACCGCTAAAATATATCGGTTACGTGTTTTCGTCTTTTTAATAAATAAAGCAACCCCATAAATAAACATTAGAAATGCTAAGGGATTAATTAGTAAGATAAATTGTTGCATAGCATTATCGATCTTCATATTGAAACTGGTGAAATACCCGATATAGGTAGTCAACCAAGTTGCGATTACTGCGATAATGAGTACGGAATGCTTAGGCCATGAAAATTTTCTCATTCCATCTCTTCCTTTCGTTTCGTTTAGATACTGTTTTATAGTCATCATATATATAGACGTTTGACTGAGTGAAAAGTTTCACATAAGACGAGGAATGAGTAGTTCGTATAATATCAACTAGCTACTAGCTAGTTTGCTCTCTTCTCAAAACAAGCAATGCTTGAATATATGTTTGTTGATCAATGAATTGATGGTCATACAGTTCTTTGACCTCGGACTCCATGATCATGCTATCCTGTCTTTTATTGCCTGTATAGATGATTACACCAAAACGTTTAAGCAATTTCATCACGTCATAAAATTCATTCATTTGCTTCACGAGCTTTCTGACAATCTATAATATGTTCATCTGTGTAAATATAGGACACCGGAACATCGTGCGGCTCCCTAACTATATTATGGCTGATTTGACAGTCAAATGCCAGTGAAAATGTTTCAAATGGGAAATTTATCAAATAGCGATCGTAGTAACCGCCACCGAATCCAATACGGTAACCTGTTTCTGAATATACGACACCTGGCACAATTTGCAAATCAATTTCTTCCGGTCTTACAGGCTCTGTCAAATCTATTTTCGGTTCTTTTAAGTCCATGTACACTACTTCTGTTTGATCAAATGAATCAATCAAACGAAAATCCATTTCTCTCGTAGAAGAAATACATCGTGGAATAGCAATTCGCTTCCCGACTTGCCAGGCGGTTTCTATCAAACGATGCGTGTTCACTTCCGGAAACCTTGATAATGTGATTCCGATTGTCTCTGCATACTTAAATTCATCCGAAGCAAGAACTTTATCTGTAATAATGGATGATTTCCGTTCGTGATCAGATGGAGTTAATTGATGTAATTGCTGTATAACCTGTTTTCGAAGATGCTGCTTTTCCACTGTACTACCTCCCGTAAGAAAAAACCAAAACCGAAGCAGGTTTTGGTTTTAATGATTATTTCGTTTCACGGTGCAAAGTTTGCTTTTTTTCACGTGAGCAATATTTCATCATTTCAATACGTTCTGGATTGTTACGCTTGTTTTTCTTAGTAATATAATTACGCTCTGCACATTCTGTACAAGCGAGTGTTACGTTTACGCGCATTACTGTCCCTCCCACTCAATAGCTATAGATATAAGTAAAACATGAGCATGATCTATACGACTAATATATTATACCATAGAATCAATCGTTGTACAGCAAAAAGTTTCAAATATCATTCAGCATGTGCTTATGGTATTATGAAGGAAATTCTAGTTATTTGGGAGGGAACAGTATGGATATCCCCTTACTATTACTCAGCATCGGTGTATTGGCTGTCATTCTCTCGTTTTTCGTGGGCAATAAGGCTCGCGCAATAGATGATGAGTTGGAAAATGTATCGATCAGCTTGCATCAAGAAACGAGTAATCTAAAAAAGAGAGTACGTTTGCTGGAAGAAGAATTAATGGTCGCATCCCCAGCTCCAGAGCCCATTGCACCAGCACCTCAAAAAACAATACACGCAATTATCGTCAATCAAATCACATCACTTCACAAACAAGGCTACACAATCCCTGAGATTGCCAAACGCGCTTCACTTAGTGAAAAGGAAGTAACGGAAGTGCTACATTCTAAAGGAGTGCGGTTGTCATGATCAAGGAAATATTGCGCGCCATAGGGATTGGTTGTTTGATAGCTGGTGGTATTCTGTATTTCGTACAGCAACAAACATCAGAAGGTTCGTTGCAAAAACAATTGGCCGATTCCAAAGAAGATGTAGCTATTCTAAAAAAAGAACTTGCTATATCACAAACCCTTTCTGGAAAAGAATCTATTCGTAAACCAGAAGCTGAGCAAGAAACGATTCCAGATGAAAATGAAGCGGATGAAATCATCACAAAGAGTTTTACCGTAAAAGCAGGTATTACACCCGCCGAGCTATCGCGCGAATTAGAAAACGAGAAGTTAATAAAGAATGCTGAAGAATTTGAACTGTATATAATTGAAAATGAATATACACGAAAAATTAAAACCGGTACATATGAATTACGCTCTGATATGCGCTTCCCTGAAATCGCCAGAATCTTTTTGCGCTTATAATATAAAAGACGAAAACCAAGAGGTTTTCGTCTTTTTTGTATTGATTGATATTGTTTATTTCTGTATTCTCATATCCGGAGATGCGTCGTCAGCCTTCGAGTTTCTCTGTCTTTTTTGTTCAAAATATACATCAAGTGCTTCTTTGGCGATTTCACTAGCTGTGGCGGATGGATAGCGTTTCGTATTCGTGGAAATATACGGAATGATAACGGAATACGCAACTTCAGGTTTGTCTGCAGGGGCATACCCTACATGAGACAGGTTAATCGTCGGAATAACTGGGTTGGATTTATTACCTGTGTAATAAAAGGATTCCGCGGTACCCGTCTTTCCTGCTCCTGTATAGGGTGCACCCGCGAGTAAGCCAGAAGCTGTACCGTTCGCGCCATAGTATACATAATTCATACCTTTCTTCACTTGATCGATTTCCTCTTGAGAGTTTTTCAAGTGATTCAACACTTTCACAGGAGTTTCCTCAACCAACTCGCCAAGCACTTCCCCATCCGGAGATGGTTCACGAATTTCTTTCAAAATCTTCGGTGCTATTCGATTGCCGTCAGAAGCAATAGTTGCAACATATTGCGCCATTTGCAGAGGAGTATACGTATCAAACTGTCCGATTGAGAAGTCAAGCAGTTTCCCAGGGACTGTTTCAGTACCGGTTACCCCTGTATATTCTCCAGGTAAATCGATTCCTGTTTTGACGCCTAAGCCAAATGCCGCAAAGTTCTCGCGGAATGTATCAAAGGCTTTCTTGTCGATTGGTAATCCTTGTCCTGGTCGGTATGTCGCTTTTCCTAAGCCCATCGCTATACGGAACATATATACGTTGGAAGAACGACCAATAGCGGAAATGTCGTTTAATGCCACTCGACCATTCGGATTAAACAAAGATCGTTTGTATCTGCCGCCAATATTGATTGGTTGGTCAATTTTAACTTCACCAATTTTTGCAGCACCTTCATTATAACCTGTAAGCATCGTCGCCAATTTCACCGTTGATCCGACTTCATACGCTGAAGTAAACGTACCATATGTGTAATCCTGTATCGCCCACCGTCCTGTCGATTCATCCTTTAGTACTTTCTTACCGACAAGCGACAAGATTTCTCCGTTATTCGGATCTAGCATGACAAGGAATGCCGAGTCCAACGCACCTGTATTCGGACCTTGTTTTAAACGCAATAATTTATTGGATACGACATCTTCCAGCGCCTTCTGTAAATCAGTATCTGTAGTCAGGATTAAATCTTTACCTGGCTTTCCTTCTTTCACCGTTTTTGTTTCAACGACTTTTCCTGTGCGGTCTTTGACATTTTTCACAATCGTCTTTTGACCTTTCAGTAAGTCTTCGTAATACGCTTCCAAATAACTTCTTCCTACGCGATCATTACGGGAATAGTCTCTCGCTAGGAAATAGTCTAAGTGAGAACGCGGAATCCCTTCTACCGGACTTGTTGTGGAACCGAGAATCGCACTGTCGGATTTCTTCACCCGATCCCAGTCCGTAGTCGTATTGACGCCCGGCAGTTGATCCAATCTTTCAGAAACAACAGCTAGTTCTTTATCGGTCACACCATCGCTTTTAATAATTTGTGGTGAATAGGCATAACCTGCCATCATTTCTCGATAAATAGCGAGTACTTCTAAATCTTCCGCAGACAAAGTAGCTAATTCTTCATCTGTGATTCGGTCGCGTGTCAGCTGATTTATTTCCCGTTGGACATCTTTCTGAGATTTATTGTCATCTTTACTGAGCTCAGTTTGCTCTTTCTTAGGTACTTTATCAGCTGCTTTTACAGGATTTAATAATATCCAGAAATCTCGTTTATCGCCTATTGTGACACGGTGAGTATCTTGGTCGATCAACTTCGCGATTTTTCTTGCCAGCGCAAGCATTTCTTTCGTCGTCGTGGAGGATGTTTTCGTATACGTGATAGCATTTTTCGCTTCATTGTCTATGAGTACTTTTCCCGAGCGATCGAAAATTCTTCCACGCGGCGTGCTCGTGTTGACCGCAATCTCCTCGGTTCGTTCAAGACTGCGTGCATAATCTTCCCCCTTGACGATTTGCATATAACCTAAACGGAATATGAGTAAGGAAAAAAGGACAAAAATCGCTACAAATAAAAAATTCATTCGAAATGCAATATGTTGACGTTGACCCGTTTTGGGCGGCTCCGTCTTTTTCTGGTTTCTCTTCAACAGGAATCTCCTTTCTCAGGAAGTTTATGTATAAGAATTATAGCATGAAAACAATAAAGAACACACATCTAGACGAACTAGATGTGTGTCAGGTTTCAATTACTTATTGTCTTGGTAACGCTTTTCTACTTCATCCCAGTTTACTACGTTCCAGAATGCTGAAATATAGTCAGGACGACGGTTTTGATAGTTTAAGTAGTATGCATGCTCCCAAACGTCCAAACCTAGTAATGGTGTTTTACCATCCATGTAAGGTGAGTCTTGGTTAGGAGTTGATGTTACTTCAATTTCACCGTTGTTTACAACAAGCCAAGCCCAACCTGAACCGAAGCGAGTTGTTGCAGCTTTAGCAAACTCTTCTTTGAAAGCGTCAAAGCTACCGAACTTCTTGTCGATTGCTTTTGCAACTTCTCCAGTTGGGTTGCCGCCACCGTTTGGTGAAAGGATTGTCCAGAACAATGAGTGGTTAGAGTGCCCACCACCGTTATTGCGGACTGCTGTACGCTTGTCCTCTGGAACTTTGTCCAAGTTTGCAACTAATTCGTCAACAGGCATGTTAAGAAGTTCTTCGTGACCTTCAAGTGCATTGTTCACGTTCGTTACATACGTGTTGTGGTGTTTCGTGTGATGGATGTTCATCGTTTCTTTGTCGATGTGTGGCTCCAACGCATCGTATGCGTATGGTAGTTCTGGTAATGTATAAGCCATTTTCCATTCCTCCTCTAAATTATCTCTGTTTTGCCCTACCTCTTCACATTATCAAAATATGAGTCAGCATTCAAAGAAAATGGACTGTTAACGGAGAAAAAATAGAAAAATGACAATCATGACCACCATAATGGTGCCTTTTACAGCAACTGATGTCAGAAAACCAATGACAGAGCCGACTCCTGAACGGAAAGCTTGTTTAATCCCTACACGAGAGAAAATGAGTTCTGCAATGATTGCACCAATAAAAGGTCCAGCTAGAATACCCACCACTGGAATGACGAATGGGCCAATAAGCAGACCAATCGTACTTCCCCACATTCCCGCTTTGCTGCCACCGAAGCGTTTAACACCGACGAGATTGGCGATCATATCCGCTCCGAACAATAACAAAACGAACAATACTTGGATTACCCAAAATAACCAAGTTAACTCCTCAAATGAAACAAACGCGCCATAAAGTAGGAAGCCTGCCAGTAAAAACACAACAGATGGAATGACAGGGTAGATCAATCCGACAAACGCGATCGCGAACATGATAATTGCTAATGTCCAACCGATCCATAACATAGCTGTCACTCCTTATTTTATTATGCGTGCTTACCTAAAATCGCTTCCGCAATGTTTACTGCGTGGTCACCAATTCGCTCAAGATTCGAAACGATATCGACGAACACCATGCCAGCTTGTGCACTACAATGTCCTTCATTTAAACGGACGATATGATTTTTACGGAATCGACGTTCCATATTATCGATTAAATCTTCTTTCTCTGAAACGATACGTGCTAGATCTGTATCGTCTGAATCTAATGATTCAATCGCTTTTTGAACGGTTTCGATTGTCAATGTGAACATTTCAGTTAGATCTTCCATTGCGTCATCTGTCAGCTTCAATTTATTAGTTTCACGTAAATCGATTAGCTCAATGATGTTTTCGAAATGATCACCTATTCGCTCGATATCACGGACAGTATCCATTAATAAGACGTGACGACCAGATTCAGCTGGCGACACGATAACTACGGATACTTCTACTAAGTAGTCTGTGATTTTGCGATCGAGATTGTTGATAGCATCTTCAATTTGATACGCTGTTTCTGCATATTTTTTCTGACCTGTCTTCAAATATTCAAATGATTCCTGAAGACCCCGGACACTAAAATCACCCATCCGGACAATTTCTTCTTTGGCTTGTCCAATTGCGACGGCCGGTGATTGTGTGATGAAGCGACGGTCAAGATGTTTCGGTTTATACTCAATCGTGACATCCTCGCCCGGTATCATCTTAGTGACCAGATAAGCCCAAGCACCAATGAATGGAAATTGTAGAACCGTGTTGGCGATGTTAAACGAACCGTGTGCAAATGCGATTTGCATTTTACTTTCAAGATTCAAGGCACTCGCCATCCATTCAACGTAAGCCGTAAACGGTATGAGCAGGATCATAAATACGATGGTACCGACGATATTGAATAGTACGTGTACAGCTGCTGCTCGTCTTGCTGCAACAGATGCACCGAGTGCCGCAAGTACTGCAGTAATTGTCGTCCCGATGTTATCGCCAAAGAGAATCGGCAGTGCGGCTTTCATTGTAACCAAGTCTTCAGCGAAGAGACCTTGCAAGATTCCGACAGTCGCACTGGAGCTTTGTACGACCAGTGTGAAAATCGTTCCCGCTACTACGCCGAGCAGTGAATGTTCACTCATTGCTAGTGTGAAATCAGCAAATGCTTCTAATGAACGTAAAGGCTTCATTCCGTCACTCATTAATTCAAGTCCTAAGAATAATCCCCCGAAGCCGAAGATGACTTCTCCTAGGTTCTTGATTTTAGCTTTACGGACGAAGAAAATCAGGAAGGCACCAAATGCCATGATCGGTAATGCATATGCGCCGACATCTAAACCAATAATAAACGCAGTCACTGTCGTACCGATATTGGCGCCCATGATGACGCCGATTGCCTGACGGAGTGTCATAAATCCGGCACTTACCAGACCTACTGTAATAACAGTTGTTCCAGAACTAGATTGAATTAACACTGTTACGATAATACCGACAAGAACTCCCATAAATGGATTGGTAGTAAAACGGTCTAAGATTGCGCGAAGTCTGTCCCCTGCAGCCTTTTGCAATCCATCCCCCATGTACTTAATTGCGAATAGGAAAATTCCTAAGCCCCCAAGAAATTGGAACACCACTTCTTGCCAGTTCACTTCCATTTAATTGTCAACCTCCATCAAACGTTTTATGTATGATTTCTAACTGCCCTTCACTCGTTACAATCGTCGTGAAGTTTCAACCTATTATGAGAGTTATATACGTCAATTGTAAAGCATCCTACTGCAATCTTTACATCACCTTAACAATGCAGCAATGAATTGTCATAAGAATGTCGAAATTTCTGCAAAGCAGTATGTTTTAAATAAATGGTAGACTATATGTAGAAAGGGAGGCCGGCTCAGTGAAATTCCATCAAATTTTTAAAGCTTCTTTACATGAACCCAAAAAACTTGCAGCATTCCGCTTGTTATCGATCGGTAAAGTCATTCAATACATATTTGTGTTTATCTTTCTTTACACCGGCGTATCATTTTTGCAATTTGTAGTAGGCGATCATACACTGTTCCAGTCATCTCCTGAATTAGCGGAAATCGGCGAAACGATCGGCTTTTTGATCTATGCAATCGCATTTGTGCTGCAATTGGTCATTATTACGTCGTATTTATTTATTCGCATCAGTATTTTTGCTATCATAGGGGTAGTGCTATTGAAACTATTGCATCGCCGTGGCGAATTTCGTTTTATGTGGCGAACAGCAGCGATTGCTGCAACATTACCAATCTTGCTGACGATGGCATTTGAATTTGTTCCGCCTATGCAACCTTATAGCTTGTGGATCGCGTCGGTAGTCCATCTACTCTACGTTTGGAGAGCAGCAGTCTATTATCCAAAACAACCAAGATGAATAGACTTCCCCTATTCTGCATAGTGTAGTGCAGGAGGGATGCATGATGAGAATTCTACTAATCGCACTTGCTGTATTTTGCACAGTTCATTTTGTTCGAATGGATTTAACAGAAGGGACAATCCCTCTTGCAGCCTTTTTTGAAGATGAATCGTCCTGTATAGAGGAAACGCCGAATCATTCAATTGCCATTCGAGTGGTTGAAGGTGATACAATAGAATCGTTATTCGCATTATACCCAGATTCAACACAAAACTTTCTTGAGAGGTTGGAGCAATTTTATTCCATGAACCCTCATCTTGAACGCCAACAGTTTGTAGCAGGCGAAAAAATCAAGCTGCCGATCGGTGAACAAGTAGAATCTGTTTGCGAAGAAGGCGACAAAGGATAATTTTATATTCCATCTTTTTATGATGGTATTTACTCATTTGAAGGAGAGAGACATAATGACTGAAATGATTCATCGTTCCAATACTCGTCCCGTAAAAGTTGGTAATTTGACTATCGGGGGAAGCAATGAGCTGTTTATGCAAAGCATGACAACGACAAAAACACATGATGTCGAAGCAACAGTTGCAGAAATTAAACGTTTGGAAGATGCAGGCTGCCAAATCGTACGTGTAGCATGTCCCGATGAGCGCGCTGCGTATTCGATTGGAGAAATCAAAAAGCAAATCAATATTCCGCTAGTAGTGGATATTCATTTTGACTATAAATTAGCATTGATTGCAATTGAACAAGGTGCAGATAAAATTCGTATCAATCCAGGTAATATTGGCCGTAAAGAGAAAGTTGAAGCTGTTGTTAATGCAGCAAAAGCGAAGGGTATTCCAATTCGTATCGGTGTCAACGCAGGTTCACTTGAGAGAAAAATTCTTGAGAAGTACGGCTACCCTACTGCAGAAGGTATGGTTGAAAGTGCATTGCATCATATCAAAATCCTTGAAGACTTGGATTTCCATGATATTATCGTGTCACTTAAAGCATCTGACGTTAACTTGGCGATCGAAGCATACAAGCTTGCGGCTGCGGCATTCGATTATCCATTGCACTTAGGTATTACAGAATCCGGTACACTATTCGCAGGTTCAATCAAGAGTGCGGCAGGTCTTGGTTCCCTTCTATCATCAGGTATCGGTAACACGATGCGCGTATCGTTAAGTGCGGATCCGGTTCAAGAAATCAAAGTAGCGAAAGAGTTACTGAAAGTATTCGGTTTATCTTCCAACTCGGCAACATTAATTTCTTGCCCAACATGCGGCCGTATCGAAATCGACTTAATTTCCATTGCTAATGAAGTAGAAGAATATATCTCGAATATTAAAGCACCGTTGAAGGTAGCAGTTCTTGGCTGTGCGGTAAACGGTCCAGGTGAAGCCCGTGAAGCAGATATCGGTATTGCTGGTGCTCGTGGTGAAGGATTGCTCTTCATGCATGGTAAAACGGTCCGAAAAGTTCCAGAAGAGACAATGGTCGAAGAATTGAAAAAGGAAATCGACATTTTAGCCGAGGAATATTTCGAGAAGAAAAGACAAGAAGAAGCACTTGCAGCACAAGGTAGCGTTTCTGAATGAGGGATATACGTTTCGGGATCGACATTGACGGGACGGTAACTACACCCACTGCTCTGCTTCCCCATATCAACAAGCGTTTCGGTTCTAATCTGACACTCGCGGATATTAAAGAGTATGATTTGACGAAAGCGTTTGATGTGGACCCTGAACAGTTTGGGCAATGGTACAAAGAAACGGAAGAACTGATCTATCAGACTTCCCCTGCTCAAGAATTCGCAAAAGAAGTATTGACCAATTGGCAGAAGCAGTTCGAGTTGTATTATATTTCAGCCCGTGGACCGAATGTACTCGAGTCTACAACGAACTGGTTTCACGAGCAGCAAATACCTTATGACCACGTAGAGTTGATTGGCACGCATCATAAAATTGAGACGGCCAAGCAATTCAACGTAGATGTATTCTTCGAAGACAAGCATGACAATGCAGTAGGTATCCACGAGGAGTTGGATATTCCGGTGTTCTTATTTGATACTCCTTATAACCAGGATCCGATTCCTGAAGGTGTCATACGAGTAGCCAATTGGAAACAAGCTGATCAGTACGTTAGACAGTTATTTCATACAACCGAAATGATAAAGAGTAAATGATGGCTGGAGCACCGCATATTGCGGTGCTCTTTTTTATAGTCTTCTTGTATATTCGCATCTTACTTTTAACTTCACATGTATAATAAAACCTAGTACATTATTAGTACGAAATATAGTAGATTGAGGTTTTTAATGCATGTCTTTCCATCTAATTGTATTAGTAATCATTGCCGTATTTATTGGTGCTTTATCGCGTGCTACATTCGGTTTTGGTGAAGCAGTTGTCAGTATGCCCTTGCTCGCATTACTATCAGTAGATTTACATACTTCTATCGCTTTAATAGGTTTGGTGGGACTCACGGTGGCATTATTTACCGTAGTTTCGGAATGGCGTCATGCGGACCGTCCAGCTTTACTTCGCCTAGTCATAGGTGCTTTAGCAGGAATTCCCGTTGGTATCGTATTGGTCGTCAAACTTCCCGATACGCTAATAACTATTGCACTTGGGATCTTTTTAATTCTTTATGGTTCGTATTCATTTGGCAAGAGTCTATTACAACATACTTTTGCTACAGAAAGACTGAAGGCGAAGTTTTGGTCATGGCCAGTTGGATTTGTATCCGGTGTGCTTGGAAGCGCTTATAATACTCACGGTGTGCCCGTAGTCGTGTATGGTACGTTAAGACGTTGGGAACCAAAGCGCTTTCGCGGAACCTTGCAAGCCCATTTTCTTATTACAGGGACATTTATAGTTGCTGGACAGGCTTTAGGGGGACTATGGTCAAAAGATGTATTTATATTATACGGTTACTCTTTCCCCACTGTCATACTCGCAACATGGCTCGGTATTTCTATACAACGTCGTATGCCAAATGAAAAATTTATACGCTATGTATTTCTTCTACTAGCATTCCTAGGAGCGATTTTATTACTTACTTCCATTTGAATACTATTCAATAAAAAAGGCAGCACATCATAAAAAATGATGCGTTGCCTTTTTCTATTCAAACTATCCCACTTTACACTTCGGACATCTGCCATAAATCTCAAACTTATGCCCTTCTATTACATACTCTGACAAATTTACCGTTACACTATCCATCGGGCAAATTGGAATGGATTTCGTGCCACCACACGCTGTACAAATGAAATGGTGGTGATGATGATCCGTCGCACACTGCATACGAAAAAGTCGCTCGCCATTCAGTTCTGTTTCATCTAAAATACCAAGCTTCGAGAACATGGCAAGATTCCGGTAGATTGTATCAAAACTAATACCCGGATTATCCCGTTCTACCGCTACGCGAACTTCCATAGCCGTGACATAGCGATCCGCATCATCAAAAAATCGCAATAGTATTTCTCGGTTCTTTGTTCGTTTATAATCATATTTCAATAGAATATCCCATGCTTCATCTATCGACATATCGTAACGCCACCTTTCCTGCTGCCTATGACCGTACTTTTTTCCATAAAAGTACTAACAGTAAAATGAACACTGACGTAACTACAATGGTCCCGCCAGGCGCGATATCTAAGTAAAACGCAGATATCAGCCCAATGATCACAGCGATTTCCCCGAATACTACCGAGTATACTAGTGCACCCCTATAGCTTTTAGCCACTTGAATAGCAGCTGCCACAGGCAATGTCATCAACGAAGAAACTAGCAAAATTCCAACGATTCGCATTGATGCACCAATGACTAGCGCTGTGATAATCATAAACGCCGCTTGAATAACGCGTTCATTAATCCCAGACACTCTCGCATACTCTGGATCAAATGCCAATGAAAATAACTCTTTATATAAGAAATAGATAAAGGCAATCACAATAATAGCAATAAAAATAACAATGTATAAATCTTGCCGACTCACAGCGGACACTGAACCAAATAAATAACCGACTAAATCTGTACCAAAACCTTTGGCAAGGGATATAAATATTGCCCCAAAACCAATACCTGCAGATAAAATGATCGGAATCGCCAGTTCTTCAAAGCTTTTATACACTCTACGCAATCGCTCAATCAACAAAGAGCCGATTACAGCTGCCCCCATCCCTAAATACACTGGGTTAAGCGCCGCGAAGAACAATACTTGCTGACTCAAATAGAGACTGCCTGCAATCCCTGCGAGTGCTACGTGACTAAGTGCATCTGAAATCATCGCCATACGACGCACTACGATAAACAATCCTAGCATCGGGGCGATCAAGCCAATAATTAGCCCAGATAATACAGCATTTTGTAAAAACTCATATGTGAAAATAGCTTCAATCATCTAACCGGCTCCGTTTCTTTTTGATGGAGCCGACGAATAGGATGACCGTACCAGCCGGACAATTCCGCCTCACTCATTTTTTCATAGTCTGCATGGACACCATGGAAATGGATAGATCGATTCAAGCACGCAATATGTGTTGCAAGCTTTGTCACGACATCGATTTCATGTGTCACGAGTAAAATCGCTATTCCGTACTCACGATTCAATTCGCTAAGCATAGAATAGAAGGATTCTACATTTTGTCTGTCAATTCCGACTGTCGGCTCATCCATGATCAGTAAATCCGGATGACTTACGAGGGCTCTCGCAATGAAGACACGCTGCTGCTGACCTCCTGAGAGATCACCTATACTTTCATCTTTACGATCAGCCATTTTCACTACATGTAGCGCATCAAGAGCTTGCTGTTCATCTTCTTTATCGAACCGCTTGAAAAGTCCCTTTTTACTCGTTAAACCGCTCTTCACGACTTCCAATACCGTTGCTGGGAACTGCGTCGTAAATGCATTGGATTTTTGAGAGACGTAACCAATTCTTTGTTGTTGGTTAAACGAATCAATCGGCCCACCAAACAGTTCAATCGTGCCTTGTGACGGTTTCAACAACCCTAGTATGATCTTTAATAATGTAGATTTACCCGAACCGTTTGGACCAATTAACGCCCAAAACTCCCCTTGTTTCACTTCTAGACTGACATCAGAAAGCGCAACAGAGTGATTAAATTTATGCGATATATGCTCTAAGTTAATAATGGAATTTGTCATATACATATCCCTTCCTTTAATTCGGAATCATTCCGATTACTTTATGAATTATATAGTAAGACGCGGAGGGATACAACCAATTGAAAGGAAATGATGAAGATGGATTTACTTCAGTTAATTCAGGAAATTAAACAGTTGCCCGATCAGGAAGCAGTACATTACGCGGCAAGTTATGGTGTGGAGTTGTCTACGAAGGAGGTACAGCAGCTACGACCTTTGCTGGATGAAGTTTCATTCACTTGGTTGTTTACAGGTATTCCGTCCGTATTCATCGAAAAAATCACTTCGATCATTGGCTATGAGAAGACCATGCTGTATTTGGAACAATATAAACTACAATAGAAAAAAGCGTTGCGGGTACGCAACGCTTAAAGTCTTCAGTTATGCAATTCTTCTAATCGAGCAGGAGTGAATTGATGATTTTTCAACATGTCAATCTCCACTGCATAAGGGGCTTTTTTATTTGCTTTATCTGTTCCGATAAATGGCGTTTCCAAGATTTTTGGGACGTCTTTAAATGCTGGATGATGAACGATATACACCAACGGTTCGAAGCCGATATGTCCCATGCCAATATTTTCGTGACGGTCTTTTCCAGCACCACAAATATTCTTGCTGTCGTTAACATGAATGACGGAAATCCGGTCCAGTCCAACAATATTGTTAAATTGATCTAAGACACCTGAGAAATCATTGACAATATCATAGCCTGCATCATGAACGTGACATGTATCAAAACAAACGGATAGACGTTCGTTATGCTTCACACCGTCGATGATCTTGGCGATCTCATCAAAACTTCTACCACATTCTGTTCCTTTACCAGCCATCGTTTCAAGTGCGATGCGAACATTCGCGTCTTCAGATAACACTTCATTCAAGCCTTCAATTATTTTCTCGATACCTACTTCCGCCCCTGCGCCCACGTGGGCACCTGGATGGAGGACAATTTGGTTAGCACCAAGCGCTTCAGTGCGCTGGATTTCCTGTTGCAAAAAGTCTACGCCTAAGCGGAACGTTTCAGGCTTCGTAGTGTTCGCGAGATTAATAATGTACGGCGCATGGATGACGAGATTTGATTGGCCATTTTCTTCCATACTCTGTGTACCGCTTTCGATATTCAATTCTTCAATTGGTTTACGTCTCGTGTTCTGAGGCGCTCCCGTATAGATCATGAATGTATTAGCTCCATAGCTTAGAGCTTCTTCACTTGAGCCAAGTAGCATCTTTTTACCACTCATGGATACGTGAGAACCTAGAAGGATATCGTGTTGTGTCATGATTTCTTCTTTATTCTCCTTTGTCTCTTTTTAAAGTTCTCTTTTTGTTCTGCCATCTTCTTCTTGTAGCCTGGCTTCACTTTATCTGGCTTACGAATATAGGAATCTGCTTTTTTATCAAGTTCATCTACCTCACGTACGCGTTTCTTACGTGCTTGACGCTCTTTCACTTCAATCCATTCACCATTTTTGACATCTTCGTGAACAAAAGGAATGCCAAGCTTCTCAATTTGATTAATTGCATCTTCATCGGACGGCTCATACAACGTAATCGCATGACCTTGCATTCCTGCACGTGCAGTACGTCCTACACGGTGAACAAAGAATTCCAGATCATCTGGTAATTCAAAGTTAATGACGTGACTGACACCTGGAATATCGATTCCTCTCGCTGCCAGATCAGTCGCCACGATGTATTGATACTCTAGATCCCGAACTTGCTTCATAACACGTGTACGTTCGCGTGGCGTCAAATCACCGTGGATTTTTCCAGGCTTATGCCCGTGCTCCGCTAAATAGGTAGCCAGACGATCAGCGTTTTGCTTTGTGTTCATGAAAATAATCGCTAGATACGGCTGAAGGGCATCCATCACGTGTAGTAGTTTCTTGTTTTTATCCATACTTCTTACAGGAACTAATGAATAATGCATATTCTCAGTCAACGGTTTCTTATCATCCATCCGCACATGAACGGGTGAGTTCATATACTTCGACAAGAATGGCTTCAGTTTTTCAGGAATCGTTGCAGAGAATACATACATGCTAATCTTCTCCGGCATTCTTGAAGCAAACTTATCAATATCTTCAATGAAGCCCATATCAAATGCAAGATCTGCTTCATCAATGACTAGCTGAGTGGCTGTGTGGATCGATAATGCGCCGGTTTCCGACATATCTTGGATACGTCCTGGTGTACCGACGATGATGTGCGGTGTGCTCTTTAATCGTTCAGCAGAGCGTTTTTTATCTGTACCGCCAATCAAGATTGCACTTTTGATATCCGTTCCTTCGATTAGCTTTTTCAGTTCATTATGAAGTTGAACCGCTAACTCACGTGTCGGTGCTGTAATGACCGTTTGCAGTTCGTCCTGCTCCGGCTTAAGTTTTTCAACAAGTGGAATTAGGAAACTATGGGATTTCCCTGTTCCTGTATGGGCTTGTCCAATTGCACTTGTGTTTTTCATGATCAATGGAATGATTTCTTTTTGGATCGGTGTTGGTTCTTCAAACCCTAATTTTTGAATGGCTTCCCTCAAAAACGGTTTGAATTGGTAATCAGTAAATTTAGACATATCGTTCCTCCTCTAGATAATTCTTATTGTACCATGATTCGGTGCCATCAGTGGTTTTTTTCGCATAGGATATAGGGGAAACAACTAAAAAATTAGAAAGGAGTTCGTGATGAGATATCAATCATTTTATCCGTTCAGCAATCAGCCGCCTCAGCCTAGGATGACACCCGCCACTCCGCCTATTCAACAAAGAGCGCCCATGCCTTTCCCTCAACAAGGCATGGGAAATTCCAGGAACCCGAGGGAAATGCGTGGCGGTGCTCCACAACAGCAGGCAGGTATGCAAGAAACCGGTCCTTCACGGGCTGATCAATACATGCAAACAGCAAATCGTTTTTTCAATACCGCTCAACAATTCGCACCATTAGTCCAGCAGTTTGCGCCACTTGTCCAAAATTTACCTGCTATGTGGAGGTTATATAAAGGGGTACAATCTATGCCGGACGCACCGACAGCCTCTTCTGCACCACGTCCAAGCAGTCCGCAAACGCCCAATTCTAGACCTTCCCAAGCCACTAATCAGCCATCTATTCCGAGGATTTTTCAACCGCCCTTCTGAACTCTTTGAATCGTTCACGAATCTCCGCTATAATGAAAGAGAAGTTAGTAGAGGAGTGGAGTGGATTAAATGAAAGTACTCAAGATATCACCAAGAGGTTATTGTTATGGTGTAGTTGATGCGATGGTCATTGCGAGGAATGCTGCGCTAGATCCTACCCTGCCGAGACCCATTTATATATTAGGCATGATCGTCCACAACAAACACGTCACAGATGCTTTTGAAGAAGACGGGATCATTACGTTGGACGGGGAAAATCGCCTAGAGATTTTACGTAAAGTGGATAAGGGAACTGTAATCTACACGGCACACGGTGTTTCTCCTGAAGTTCGCCAATTAGCGAAAGAAAAAGGATTAGTTGCCATTGATGCAACATGTCCAGACGTTTCTGTAACACACTATTTAATTGAAGAGAAAGTAGCAGAAGGCTATGACATCCTTTATATCGGCAAGAAGCATCACCCAGAACCTGAAGGCGCAATTGGTGTTGCCCCGGATTCTGTCCATTTGATTGAGCGTCTTGAAGACATTGAAAATCTAGACATTAGCAATGACAAATTATTGGTTACAAATCAAACTACGATGAGTCAATGGGACGTTGCACATCTCATGGAAGAGTTGGAACGTAAATTCCCTCACATCGAAGTACACCAAGAAATTTGTCTGGCTACACAAGTTCGCCAAGAAGCTGTAGCAGAACAAGCCGGTGAAGCAGAGTTGCTGATTGTCGTTGGAGATCCGAAAAGTAATAACTCCAACCGTTTAACGCAAGTATCTGTAGAAATCGCAAACACACCTTCATACCGCGTCTCAGACGTTTCAGAAATCGACCCTGCATGGCTTATGGGCATTGAGACAGTAGCGGTCACGGCAGGTGCTTCGACACCTACCATAATTGTTAGAGAAGTTATTGCGTTCTTGAATGAATTTAATCAAGATGATCCTACAACACATCATCCGGAAAGAAAGTTCAAGCTTGAGAAAATCTTGCCAAAAGTCAAGAATCCAACGCCTGTAATCCGGATCGAACCATAAGTATAAGAAAAACCGTCGAGTACGCTCGACGGTTTTGTTTATGATAGGAATTGAAAAGGCTCAGTAATGACGTTAGATTCAATAAATTCAACAGCTAATTTATTTTTTTGACAAAGGTCTGTCATTTTATTCGCAACGCCAGCAATCATAATTTTTTCGATATTATGACCAGGGTCTACAATGGCAAGATCAAGCGCTTGCGCATCTTGCGCCACATGATAATACATATCTCCTGTCACGAGTACATCGGCCCCTTTTCTCTTGGCAGCTGCAATATATTTATTTCCATCCCCGCCAAGAACCGCCACTTTATGAATTTTCGTCTGTGGATCACCTACGAAACGTAATGCCGGAACTCCAAATACATCTTTCACATGTTGTGCAAATTCCTTCAACGTCAACTCTTCTGCAAGTTGTCCGATACGCCCAATTCCTTGCTCATTCGTTTTCTGCTGCATCTTGACTAAATCAAATGCCGGTTCTTCATAGGGATGCGCAGCAAACATTGCTTTGATGACTGTAGCCTGCTGACTCTCCGCGAACACGACTTCAATTCGCTCTTCGTCCACTTGTGTCGGTTCCCCAACTTCTCCAATCGTCGGATTTGCTCCAACAACCGGTGTGAATCGACCAGTGCCTTGCGAGCTAAAACTGCATGCCTGGTAATCACCAATCGCACCCGCTCCTGCACTTGCCAATTTCTGACGCAATACATCCGCATTTTCCAACGGACAGAATACTGCCAGTTTCATTAAGTACTCAGAGTCTGTAATATCAATCGGTTCCGTCTGCTGTATACCAAGACGTTCCGCTAACATATCATTGACACCACCTGCGGCAATATCAAGATTGGTATGCGCAGCGTAGACCGCAATATTATGTTTAATACATTTCTCAATCATTTTCCCTTGAGGTGTATCTGTCAGAATGGATTTTACAGGACGGAACAATGGGGGGTGGTGTGCAATCACAAGAGTGGCCCCATTTTCAATTGCTTCATCAATCACTTGTTCGTTGACATCAAGCGTAACAAGAACTTTATCTACAGGACGATTCAATTGGCCGATGTGCAGTCCAACCGGATCCCCTTCAAATGCAAGCCGCTTCGGTGACCACTTTTCAAATAGTTCAATGATCTGATGTCCATTACTTTTCTTCATGTGCTAACACCTTCCTGACTAATTCTATATTTTCTTGTAATTTTGCTTTTTTGCTCTTAATTTCTTCCGTTTGTTCTGCGTGATCAAGAGCTTTTATGACCCGCTGCCATTCAAGCATCTCCCGCTCCCACTTCGCTCGGAATACGTTAGATTGTTTACGGCGTAAAACCGGCCCGACAAGTAAATCGGTTGTTGAGTAATCAGCCGCTCCTCTTTCAAGCACAAGGACTTCATAAATTTTACTGTCTTCTAGCAAAATCTCTTCATCTACAATGCAAAATCCATTCGCTACAGCCCATTCCCGAATCGCGATCGCGTGCAGATTGGGTTGTACGATAATTCGTTGTACATGCGTTAAACGGTCCTTACCCGCTTCGAGGATCGATGTAATCAATGTCCCACCCATTCCTGCGATTGTCACTGTCTCGACGTTGTCAGTGTCTTCTATCGCCTGCAAACCATTTGCTAAGCGCACGTCAATATGGTCCGCAAAACCATTCAGATCTACATTGCGCGTCGCCGCTTCAAAGGGACCTGTCACTACTTCTCCTGCAACGGCTTTACGTATCTTTCCTTTATTCATTAAATAGCACGGTAGATAGGCATGATCACTACCAATATCCGCAAGCACAGTATCTTTCGGAACAAAACTGGCTACCATTGCCAGACGTTCCGATAATTGATTGGTATTCATGGTTCCCCGCCTTTCATTCTCCTCTATTGTATAATCGCTACTCATTTCATGCAATGCAAAAGAGCCAGTAAACCAAGAGTTACCCTGGTTTACTGGCTCTTTAAATTAAGTAGACAATCAGTCTAATGATAAAATGTAATCAACCATTTCATCTATGTTCTCATCTGGAACTAGTCCAGCTGGCATTGCAGTTCCAGCAACACCGTTTTTGATTGCATCATGTACTTCATCTGCATCAAGTGAGCTATTTAGAGCTGGCCCCATTCCGCCAGTTAAGCCATCACCATGACAACTAATACACTTTTGTTGAGCAACAGCTTCTGCGTCAAATTCGCCAGTGTTTGCACTTTCTTCTTCAGTTCCTTGCTCTGTGCCTTCTTCATTAGCTCCAGCAATTTCTTTTTTCTGATCTAGACCATAAAGCGACATGAAGAATACAAGTCCAATTCCTAGTGCGAAAATCAAAAGAAATGGTACAACAGGATTTTTATTCATTGGATTACCCTCCTTCATCAGAATCTATTCTGTAAAAGATACAGTATACACTTAACATTGTACTGTATCTATAAGAAAACTGAAAGTGTTATCGAGTGACTTTTCGTTTTTTGTGACAGAATCGCCATAATTCGCGAATCAACAACCCAGTTGTCTAGCAATGACCATTCGCTGGACTTCTGAAGTGCCTTCTCCAATTTCAAGTAGCTTGGCATCACGTAAATAACGCTCGACCTCATATTCACGCATATAGCCATAGCCACCGTGTATTTGAATCGCTTCATTGGCAACTTCCATCGCTATTTCTGAAGCATATAATTTACACATCGATGCTTCTTTTGTAAACTTTCTGCCTTGATCTTTTAGCCATGCCGCTTTATACACCATAGTCCGTGCGAGTTCGATCTTCATCGCCATATCAGCCAGTTTGAATTGAGTAATTTGGAAAAAAGATAAGGTTTTTCCGAATTGCTTGCGTTCCTTTGAATACTTTAAAGCTCGCTCGTAAGCCGCCTGTGCAATACCTACTGCCATAGCACCGATACCTATACGACCGCCATCAAGTGTTACCAGGAACTGCTGAAACCCTTTACCCGTCACGCCAAGTAGATTCTCTTCTGGAACTACTACATCTTCAAGCAATAATTCTGTAGTATTGGAAGCATGCAAGCCCATTTTTTCATAGTTATCGATTATTTTAAAACCTTTTGAAGTGGTCGGTACGATAATTGCGCTAATTTCTTTCTTGCCGTCTTCACGACCCGTCACAGCAGTCATTGCTAGGTGTTTAGCATAGCTTGCATTGGTGATATAGACCTTTGAGCCATTGATTGTATACTGACCTTCAGAAAGGATGGCAGACGTCTCTGTTCCACCAGCGTCAGATCCAGCATTAGGCTCCGTCAAACCGAAAGCACCAAATGATTCGCCAGTACAGATCGGTGTAAGATACTTCTGTTTTTGCTCTTCTGTTCCAAATAAGTTTAGAGGCGCTCCACCTAGTGATATATGAGCGGAATAGGTAATTCCCGTTGACGCACATGCACGACTCAATTCTTCTGTCACTATGGCAAAACTAATCGTATCTGCTCCACCCCCACCGTATTTCTCGGGAAATGGTAAGCCCATCATACCCATTTCTGAAAGCTTTTTAAAAATCTCCACTGGGAACTCCCCCGAGCGATCACGATCTACTGCACCTGGTGCTACTTCTTCATTTGCAAAGTCTCTCATCAGTTTTTTCACCATTTGCTGTTCTTGAGTTAAATCAAAGTTCATCATGATCATCCTCTCTCCACTTATACGATTCTATTTCAGATAAAATTGTAAGCCCTTACATTATAGTATATAGAAAACGGACGGAATATAGCAATACATCCATTGCATTCCGTCCGATTATATAGATAATAGTAAAAATGCGACTACTGTCAATAGACCTAGTGAGCCTGAAATAGTGAAGTATAATAACTTTAATATTCTTCCAGTAAATAACCATAAACCGCAGTTTAATACGAGGAGTCCGATCAATAATGTCATGTCCCCATCAAAAAATGCAGTCCAAATCTTCAATGACATCATTAATAAAAGAAATGCCATCGATATGTATAGAAATGGTGCAAAACCTTTCTTGATGAACGTTTTTCCAAATACGAGCGTTAGGAAAATTATGGCCAATACAGCAGCAACAGTCAATGTGGCAATAGGATATTCTGTCAGCACGAACATAGCAATTGATGCTACACCTGCAAGCAACAAGCTGATGAGCAAAATCATAAATTGTTTGATTCGTAACTTTTTGCGTTCAATTTGAAGTGTGGAAGATTCTTTCTCGGCCACTTCATCCGGATCTTCTCCTTGCGCATACAACGTAATCAGGAAATCGCAATAATGTTCAGGAAGTAGTTTATTGGCTTTCCAATACCGGATTTCAGAAATGATGATCTGTTTCTTATCTATAGCCATCCTTTCTCCTCCAATAGTATCAATCTTCTATTTTTTACTAAAGAATAAAAAGCATCGGCTATATCAAGCCGATGCACTTATTATTCTAAGAAATCCTTAAGTCGTTTGCTGCGTGATGGGTGGCGTAACTTTCTAAGAGCTTTTGCTTCGATCTGACGAATACGCTCACGCGTAACACCGAATACTTTGCCTACTTCTTCAAGCGTACGCGTACGACCATCATCAAGACCAAAACGTAAACGCAATACATTTTCTTCACGATCTGTTAACGTATCTAAAACATCTTCAAGCTGTTCCTTCAACAATTCATAGGCTGCATGGTCTGAAGGAGACTGCGCTTCCGAGTCTTCGATGAAATCGCCTAAATGGGAGTCATCTTCTTCACCAATTGGCGTTTCCAACGATACAGGCTCTTGGGCGATCTTCAAGATTTCACGAACTTTTTCCGGAGTTAAATCCATTTCTTCTCCGATTTCTTCAGGAGAAGGCTCACGTCCTAAATCCTGTAGCAATTGACGCTGGACACGAATTAATTTATTGATCGTCTCCACCATATGCACAGGAATACGAATTGTACGTGCCTGGTCCGCAATTGCACGTGTGATTGCCTGACGGATCCACCAAGTTGCGTACGTACTGAATTTAAAGCCTTTCGTATGGTCAAATTTCTCAACCGCTTTAATTAAGCCCATATTTCCTTCTTGAATCAAATCTAAGAATAACATACCGCGACCGACATAGCGTTTTGCGATACTGACAACTAAACGCAAGTTCGCTTCAGCCAATTTCTTTTTGGCATTCTCCCCACGAATAATAGTTGCATCTATTTTAGGAGTCATTTTTCCTGTTTCCTCAAGCTCGGCTTCAGCAGCCAAACCATCAATAATCCGAATCGCCAAGTCTACCTCTTCTTTACCTGTCAATAAATCTACTCGTCCTATTTCTTTCAAATACATACGGACCGGATCGTTGATTCTGACGCCAGGTGGTACACTTAAATCATTTAAATCAAATTGCTCTTCTTTTTCAGCTTTGGGATCAGCTTCTTCTTTTCTATCCATTTCGATCTCTTGCGCTTCGATCTGATCAAGAAATTCTTCAAATTGTTCAGGTTCCATTTCGAAGGATGCTAGTTTTTCTGTTACATCCTCTAGTGTTAGTTCACCTGTTTTTTTACCTGCTTCAATAATAGCCGCTTTTGCTTCTTCAAGAGTCATTTCTACTTCTCCCGTTTGTTCTTCTTTTGTCATAGTGACTATACCTCCTTACAGAACCTTTAACGATCTCACAAGCTGGATTACTTCCGAGGCCAACTCCATTGCTTTAAGTAGGTCGTTCCTTTTTTCTGCTTCATTAGATTCGTGCCTTTTTTGATCAATTAGACGTTTAATTTGATTTCTTTTTAAATGACGGATACAGTCATTTACTTCTTGTGTGGTATGCTCCTGTGAACGTTCAGTTAAGATGGCTTCCATGACGACTTTCTTCAGTTGCCGGTCTTCTAACGTTTCTGCAAACCGCTGATAGTTTGGCAAATCATATTGCTCATAAAACGCTGCTAACTTAAAGAAAATTTTAATGACGTCATCTCTTACAAATAAATCTTGGAGTTCCAGTCGTTTTTCCTCGAATAGATCTGCGTCCATCAGTAGGTGCGCAAGAAGTAATTGTTCCGCACGATCTGTTTCTGCACGATTCGCCGGAGCTTTCGTAACATGTACGGTTCTGCTTTCATCAGGACTTGTATCTCGCGATTGTTTCGCCTTTTTTGCAATCGACTTGGTGAATTCTTGACCAAGTGATTCTTTTGAAGCATGTGTTTCATTGTGGAGTTGCTGGATCAATAAATCTTTCTCGATAGGAGAACAACGGTGAGCCAGTTCGTCAAATACTTCGTGTACGTATTGCTTGATGTCATGATCAACGGATAAATTCTTATCTCTTCTATAGTAGGCCGCTACGAAAGAAATATAGGATAACGCTGGATCAAGCACCTTTTCTGAAAATACTTCTGAACCATGTTGACCGATATAGTCATCAGGATCCATTTTATCAGGCAATGTGGCAACCAGTACATCCATTCCGCTATCCATTAGTTGGTCGGCAAATCGTTTGGCAGCCCCCCAGCCAGCTGAGTCACCATCACAGCAAATGACTATCTTTTTTGCCATTCGCTTCAATTTCACGATATGATGCGCGGATAATGCAGTACCCATAACAGCCACCGTATTTCCTATTCCGCCACGATCTGCTGCAATCGTGTCCATGAAACCTTCGAATAGTACTACTTTACCCGTTTTTCGAACATTAAGACGCGCACGGTGAAAATTAAACAAAACCTTACTCTTTTCAAAGACGGGTGTTTCCGGACTATTGATATATTTAGCGTCAGAAGAAGAATCCTCCAACCTTCTGCCGGAGAATGCGATGGTTGCACCATTATCATCCTGAATCGGAAACATGATCCTTCCCCTGAAACGGTCAAAATAACCTGAGCCATCTTCTTTATGGAAACAAAGTCCTGCCGTTTCCATTTCCTTCATATCAAAACCTTGTCTCTTTAGTAGTGCCGATAAGGCATCTGACTGAACGGGAGACCATCCTATTTCATACTGTTCTATCTCGTCACGCGTAAATCCTCTTTTTTCTAGATATTCTAATGCTTTTTCGCCTTCTATGGTGTTTAAGAGCAGATGGCTATAAAAGTTAGCTGCCAGTGTATAGGCTTTCAGCATCTTTTGATTAGATGAGGATTTTGACGATTGGTTGTCTGTCTGGGAACTTTCCAACTCCAATCCCATTCGACTGCCCAATTTGACGATTGAGTCGATGAATGACCGGTTTTCCATATCCATCATAAACGTGATGGCATTACCGCTTGCGCCGCAACCAAAACAATGGAACAGCTGCTTGTCTTCGGAAACAGAGAAAGACGGACTACCTTCTTCATGGAATGGGCAAAGTCCAAACCAGTTTTTACCTCTTTTTGCTAATTGGACATATTCGCTGATCAAATCAACAATGTCGGTTCCTGAACGAATTTCCTCAATTGTATCGTCAGATATTCTTGTCATTCTATCACCATTTCCACTCTATATACATAAATTCTAGACGTTTTACAAAAACCCTTCTTTATCGACAATTTTCGCTATAATTATTTTCAGTATCTGCATTTTTGTCACATTTATGACATCTTAGCCGAGTGGAGACACACAGAAAAAAGAAGACCCAACTAGTTCGTTCAGTTGGCCTTCCTTGCTAAAAATGCTTTAAGAATCGTATTGGCTGTCTCTTCTACTGCACGATTCGTCACATCAATGACGTCACAACCGACACGCGTTGTAATTTCATTGAAATAGTCTATCTCTTGTTGAATACGTGCTATTTTCGCATAGTTTGCATCATCTTTCAAGCCTAATGTCTCCAAGCGGGATTTCCGGATCGAATTCAATTGCTCAACGGATATACATAGGCCGAAGCACTTTGCAGGATCAATGGAAAAAAGTTCTGACGGTGGGTCTACTTCTGGCATGAGCGGTACGTTGGCCACTTTATAACCTTTATTCGCAAGGAATTGTGATAACGGTGTTTTAGATGTTCGAGAAACACCTATTAACACCATGTCCGCTTCCAATATGCCACGTGTATCTCTTCCATCATCATAGCGAACTGCAAACTCGATTGCTTCAATTTTCTTAAAATAGTCGTCATCTAATTTCCTGACAAGACCAGGTTCTTCAAATGGTTGTTGTTTTAATTGGTCTCCCATCTTCTCAATCACTGGCCCGAGTAAGTCTACGGAAGGTACACTCAATTCTTCACAAAGTAGAAGTAATTGCTCTCTCATTTGGCTTTTGACCAATGTAAAAACAATCAGTGCTTGCTGTTGCTTTGCCAAGAACACAATTTCCTCTAATTGCGAATTCTCTTCTATATAGGAAAACCTTTTTATCGAAACGGTCTCTAAATCGTGACGAAACTGACTTGCGGCTGCTTTCGTCACAAGACCTGCAGTTTCTCCGACAGAATCCGAGACAATGAATAATGTGAATTTTGTCATGCAGTCACTCCTTATACATCTTGATCTTCCACTAATGAAAGAAAAGCGGCAGTAATATTTGTTTTCGTCACCCGCCCCATTACTTCAAGTCCATTTTCACGCTCTTGAACGATAGGTAATGAATCGATTTGGCTATCCATCATTTTTTTGGCAACAGAAATGAGTGTATCTTCTTTTTTGCAATATGTGACATTCGGCATTCTTGTCATAATGACATGCACGGGTATCTTTTCTAATTCTGTTCTTCCGATGCTCGTTCTCAGCAAATCCTTACGTGACACAACACCTGTCAATAATGACTGCTGGTCCACTACGAATAGTGTACCTACATCTTCTAAAAACAGCTGGCAAATCGCGTCATATACAGATAGATTTTCAGTGATGACGACTGGTCTTGATTGATAATTGCCTACAATCATGTCCACCATGCCATCCGCGACGGATTTGATAGGTTTCTTGCCAGAATAGAAATAACCTACACGCGGTCGTGCATCTAAAAACCCAGCCATCGTCAAGATTGCTAGATCCGGCCTTATCGTAGCGCGCGCCAAATGCAAACGTTCAGCAATTTGCTCTCCTGTAATCGGACCGTTTCCTTTGACGATGTCGAGGATTTCATTCTGACGTGTATTTAATTCCAAACATGTCACCGCCTTCAGACTTCAAAGTTGTATTTACTTACTAATTATATATCAACACGCTCGCTATTGCGAAGAAAGGAGAAGCATGCTAAACTAATTTTGAATGAAGTAAACGTAGAACGGTCAATAAGTAGTGTATATTATGAGCGAACAGGGATAGTGAAAGCCTGTACTTACACGAAAACGGCAGCCGGGAGTTGAAACGTTCATTATGAAAGTGGGTTGAAAAACCAATCGGGGTGGAACCGCGGGTTATCATGCACTCGTCCCCGGACATGATTTTATGTCCGGAGACGTGTGCTTATTTTAATTGGAGGCGTTTAGAATGTTATCTATGGAACAAGTAGTCAATCTTTCAAAACAACGGGGATTTGTATTCCCAGGATCTGATATTTATGGTGGTTTGGCGAACACTTGGGATTACGGTCCATTAGGTGTCGAACTAAAAAACAACATCAAGCGCGCTTGGTGGCAGAAATTCATTCAGGAATCACCTTATAACGTAGGTCTTGATTCCGCTATTCTGATGAACCCGAAAGTTTGGGAAGCATCCGGTCATATTGGAAACTTCAATGATCCGATGATCGACTGTAAAAAATGTAATACCCGTCACCGTGCTGATAAATTAATTGAAGAAGCATTGGATGCAAAAGGAATCGAAATGGTCGTTGATGGCCTACCGTTTGATAAAATGTTCGATTTGATTCAAGAACATGAAATCAAATGTCCAACATGTGGCGCATTGGATTATACAGAAATCCGTCAATTCAACTTGATGTTCAAAACAAGTCAAGGTGTAACAGATTCATCAGCAAACGAAATCTTCCTTCGTCCGGAAACGGCACAAGGGATCTTCGTGAACTTCAAAAATGTTCAACGCTCTATGAGAAAGAAAGTACCTTTTGGTATTGCACAAGTAGGGAAAAGTTTCCGTAATGAAATCACACCGGGTAACTTCACATTCCGTACGCGTGAATTCGAACAAATGGAACTTGAATTCTTCTGTAAGCCTGGCGAAGATGAGCAATGGTATAAGTACTGGATTGACCAGTCTGAAGGATTGCTATTGAACCTTGGTTTGAAGAAAGATAATATCCGTCTTCGCGAGCACAATGAAGATGAACTATCCCACTATTCTAAAGGAACTGTGGATATCGAATACAAATTCCCATTTGGTTGGGGAGAGCTATGGGGGATCGCGAACCGTACGGACTTCGATTTGAAGCGTCATATGGAGTATTCAGGCGAAGACTTCCACTACCAAGATCCAATCACGAATGAGAAATACGTACCGTACTGTATCGAACCTTCCGTTGGTGCGGACCGCGTAACGTTGGCATTCTTGTGTGATGCATTCGATACGGAAGAACTTGAAGACGGCGATACACGTACTGTTCTTCGTTTCCACCCAGCACTTGCGCCTATCAAAGCAGCTGTACTTCCATTATCTAAAAAACTAGCGGATGATGCACAGAAAGTATATGCAGAGCTTTCAAAGCACTTCCCAGTACAATATGATGATTCCCAATCCATCGGTCGTCGTTACCGTCGTCAAGATGAAATCGGAACACCATTCTGTATTACATTTGACTTCGATTCACTGGAAGACCAACAAGTAACTGTTCGTCACCGTGATTCCATGGAGCAAGAACGTATGCCAATTGCAGACGTTACAGCATATATCCAAAAGCACTTACAATTTTAATTATAGAAAAGCCCAGAAGAAGTTGGCATCAGCCATCTTCTTCTGGGCTTTCTTTAGTTTGCTCTTTTGGTTTTTGCAATTCAGGTGTACGTTCCAGTTGTTCAATGAACTTCCTGGATTTCAGAAAAATCCCAGTTTGCTCTTGATAAATCGTTGACACAAGCTTCGCCATAAATGTCTTCGTTGGTTTCTTCAACGTCAGCTTACCAATCTGATCGAGCGGAACATTGTAAAACATTCGGATCAATTTAATTTGTGTAGGCGACAGACGAATGATGTACGGATCCACGTGAAAGCAGCGATGACAGAGAAAACCTATCTGTTGGAAAGAAAAAGCAAATTCGCCTTCCGTAGCGCCGCAACTTGCACACTCATGGAGTATAGGATGTATGCCCGCAACCGGTAGCATCTTCCACTGAACGAACAGCGAAATGGCTTCTGCATCATAACCTTCTTCCATAGCGTTAAATGACTCATCAAGCAATCGAAATATGCTTGCATTCGGCTGTTCCGAATCTGTTAGGCGATCAAGCAATTCTACAATCAAACCAGCGTACGCCGTTGTCTCTAGATCAGAGCGAATGTGACGTACACTGCTGATGAGTTCACCTTGCTCCAGCGACCCCATGCCTCTACTTGCACGAACAAGAAAATAGCCGTGAGTGAAGGTTTGTGTAATAGCAGCTAAGCGACTCGCAGGTTTTTTCGCACCTCTCGCCATCGTCGTGATCTTCCCCGCTTCTTTCGTATAAATCGTCACGATTTTATTGGATTCTCCGTAAGGGATACTTTTGATAATAAAGCCTTCCAACTTATTCAGCAACGCGCTCTCCCCTTCAGCAGGACAGACAGCTTAGTAGTCTTCCTCGTTAAATCCAAATTCTTTCAAACGGCTTGGACGGTTACGCCAATCTTTTTGGACTTTCACCCATAGCTCTAAATAGACTTTCTCACCAAGTAGCATTTCGATGTCTTTTCTCGCTTTCACGCCGACTTCCTTCAGCAACTTGCCGCCTTTGCCGATGACGATGCCTTTTTGCGAATCGCGTTCTACGATGATAGTCGCGCGGATATGCATTTTATGTGTTTCAGGATCTTGCTCCATACTTTCAATCGCTACCGCAATGGAGTGAGGTATTTCTTCACGTGTCGTATGCAATACTTTTTCACGGATCATTTCAGAAACGATGAAACGCTCTGGGTGATCCGTCACTTGTTCCGCATCATAAAACTGCGGTCCTTCATTCAAATAACTTTCAATCACTTCCACTAGACGTTCGATATTATTACCGTTCAGTGCAGAAATAGGAATCACTTCGGTGAACTTCATTTCGTTTGTATACGACGTAATAATCTCAAATAACGTGTCGGGATGCACAAGGTCTATTTTATTGATGACTAAAAATACAGGTGTCTCGGATTTAGCGAGCCATTCCATAATGAAACGATCTCCTGTACCGATTTTCTCATCCGCATTGACCATGAACATGATGACGTCGACTTCGCTTAACGTGCTGCGTGTCACTTTCAACATGAAGTCGCCCAGACGGTGTTTCGGTTTGTGGACTCCCGGTGTATCAATGAAAATCATCTGAGATGAATCAGTTGTGACGATTCCCTGCACTTTGTTTCGTGTTGTTTGCGGCTTATCGCTCATAATCGCGATTTTTTGACCGACCATACGGTTGATGAATGTAGATTTCCCCACATTCGGACGTCCGATGATGGAAATAAAGCCTGACTTAAAGTTGTTCTTCTGCATAATCTAAATCCTCCTTGGAAAAAGCACCCGGCAATAGCTGGTCTACTGTTGTTTCTTGTATTTGACCTTTTAAGTTCGTCAAGTACACAGGCATGTCCGGTGCACAAAATTCCGCGATGACTTGGCGGCAAGAACCGCATGGCGCGATTGGGCCGTCTGTATCACCAATTACTGTGATCGACTTGAACGACGTGACACCTTCAGATACAGCTTTGAAAATAGCTGTTCTCTCTGCGCAATTGGTTAATCCATACGCGGAGTTTTCAATATTGCATCCACGATAAATAGTACCGTCTACGGCTTCTAATGCAGCACCTACCGGAAATTTCGAATAGGGTACATAAGCCTTCTTCATTGCTTGCTTTGCTTCATTCATTAATTGTTCTACTTGCATTTAATTACCACCTCTTCATTTGATCTTATTATCCAAACCATTTTGGAAAGAAAATTATACAGCCGATGATCGCACTTGCTATGGCGAAAACGAAAACTGATCCGGCTGCAATATCTTTTGCTTTTTTAGCAAGCGGGTGAAATTCCGCTGTGACAAGATCCACAACGTATTCCACTGCTGTATTCATTAATTCGAGCGCGATCACACCTGCAATGACGATAAAAATAATCATCCATTCTATTTGGGAAAGACCGGTGAGCCAGCCTGCAATCAACACGATGATCGCTGATAAACCGTGAGACTTCATATTCCGACCTTGCCTAAAGCCGTCCTTAATACCTTCCCAAGCATTGATGAATGACTTCAAGAACATCTTCATAGACTCACTGCCGATCCAGACCGAATGCAGTTAAAATCTCTGTCTGTCTGCCGAACATCTCGCGTTCTTCTTCTTCATCGAGATGATCATATCCGAGTAAATGTAAGAAGCCGTGCAATGCAAGAAACCCGAGCTCTCGCTCAAATGAGTGGTTGTATTCAATAGCCTGACGTTTTGCAGTGTCAATGGAAATAACGATATCCCCTAGAACAATTGGCATATCGCTTTCATGAACAATCGCCACTTCTCCTTCAGATAATTCTTCTAGCGCAAATGAAATAACATCAGTTGGACGGTCTTTGCCTCTGTACTCAGCATTCACTGCTTGGATGGATTCATCATCCATAAACGTAATAGACAACTCATACAAACCTTCCATTTTCTCCATTATAGACGCATGAGTCAGCAAATCCTTGATCAATGTCTCCGAACTCGGTTCCACGATTTCAGTTTCATCTTCGAAATAAAAGTCTATCATAGTAGCTCTACTCCTTTACTTATCGGGATATTCGATACGATTATGGAAGATCCCATTTAACGTTTCATTAATTGCTTGTTTCACTAGTTTTATTTCTTTTAAGGACAAATCACATTCATCAAATTGATTGTCCTCTACTTTTCCACGTACAATCGCATTGACGAGTGTAGCAATTTTTCCAGGTGTCGGTTCTTTCATCGCACGCACAGCCGCTTCCACACTGTCTGCAATCATGATCACTGCATTTTCTTTCGTTTGCGGTTTCGGGCCAGGATAGCGGAAATCGTCTTCATTCACATCAGGATTCGTTTCTTTCGCTTTCAGATAAAAGAATCTGACGCTACTCGTTCCATGGTGTTGTCTAGCAATGGCTATTAGTTCTTTGGGCATACGGTGTTTCTCCAAAATTTTCGCTCCGTCTTCCGCGTGGGCTATAATCATATCACGACTTTTCTCGGGTGTCAGTGCATCATGCAGATTACGGCCATTATGTTGATTTTCAATAAAGAAACCTGGATGTATAGTCTTCCCGATATCATGATAATAACTACCGACACGCGCTAGTAATCCGTTGGCTCCGATTGTTTCACACGCCGCATCTGCTAGATTCGCAACCATAATGCTGTGATGATAAGTACCTGGTGTCTCCACTAATATTTTCTTTAGTAACGGATGATTAGGGTTCGAAAGTTCCACTAAACGCATATTGGAAAGTAAGTGAAAACTCGACTCGAAGAACGGCAATAATCCCATCGTCAAAGCTCCAGACAACAAGCCTGATGAGGTGGCCGCCACGGCATAGAAGATCAACTCTGGCGTTGTATAACTAGTCTGTGTCATTAATAAATAAAATATGATGAACATAATGTTCGATCCTGCAACGCCAAGACTCGTCTGCAGAATGGTTGAGCGTCTTCCATGTTCACTCAGTAAATAAACACTAACAATCCCACCGAATAAAATATACAGCGCTACTTCCATTTGCATGATGGCAGCCAAGCCTTCTTGCAACATGATGCCAGCTGTTGCAGAAGTAATAATCGTCGCCAGTACTGCTGATCGCTCATTGATCAATAACTTTATCAGCATCGGTACAAGAGCCGTCGGAAATAAAAATGCAATGAGGACATCAAACTCATGATCAATGTAGCTGACGATTTTCATTAATATGACAGCTAACAATAAAATGATATAGAAAATAACAAGTGCTTTCTTTTTGAACGTCTCATCTCTCTTGGACTTGCCGAAGTGTATAGCAATCAGACCGGATACGAACAAAATAAACAGAATAATGCCGAGCGTCGGTTTAAATGAAGATTGATTATTGAGGACCCCAGAAAGCTTCAGTTGATGATACACATCACGATCGATTAACTGTCCTTCACGCACGATGACTTGTCCTTGTAAAATACGGATTGCTTCAACTGAAGCTCGCGCATCCGTCTGATTTTTGACAGTCAATTCTTCATCGATTACTTCCGTTTCCACTACTGCCATTCGCCCGAGTGATAGTCCCACTTCAAGCAAATCTCTTGGCAATGTATTTGTTTCCCGAATTCTGCGCTCCACCTCATAGCGATGCATCGGCACCTGCTCAGCTTTAAACGGCTTCGACAATTCTCTTCCCACTACAAGCGTCAGTAATTCATGCAAATTATTCAGATCACCTTGTTCAGCCGAAAGTAACTGTTGAAGTTGATCATCTGTAACAGGTAAAAACGTCTGCTCTTTTTCAAGACCTTCCAACTTCTTTTGAAGTAACTTCATTTTATCACCCGAAGTCATGTCAGGATCTTCTTTCGCTTCGACTTTGACATCACTTACAGCAGTAAAGATTGAACTGAGGATAGCTTGGCGGTTTTTCATAATATCCTCTGAGAAACGATAAGAATTAGGTACCGCCTGTTCCGCCCGTACACGTTCAAGTTCAGTTTTCTCTATATCTTCTATTGTTTTAGGAGATCGTATGGTTTTCGGCGAAATTTCAAAAGCCGAAATTTCGTACGTTTCGTTTTGCGTACTACCATGCATCAGAAAAAACAATAGGATACTAGAAAGAGAGACGACAAGAAGCAAAAGAAATGTAAATTTCACTTTTCTTAGCTGTGAAAATAGTTCCTTTAAAGCTATCATGCAGTTGCCTCCTTTACAGCAAATGTTCTTCACATGATGGATTAACTATGTATATTCCTCATTCAAAAAAAAGCAGTCAATTAATTAGTTGACTGCTCTTTCTCATATGCATCAATGATCTTCGCTACTATCGGATGTCGGACTACATCACCTTGTTCCAAATACATGAATTGGATATCCTGTACGTTCTTCAAAATGTGTTCCGCAACATTTAGACCAGAATCCACACCGCGAGGTAAATCAATTTGCGTTTTATCACCTGTGATGACCATTTTCGATCCAAAACCGAGACGAGTCAGAAACATTTTCATCTGAGCTTTCGTTGTATTTTGAGCTTCATCCAAAATAACGAATGCATCATCAAGTGTTCTACCGCGCATATACGCAAGTGGTGCAATTTCGATGACGCCACGCTCCATAAGACGCTCTGTATGTTCGGCTCCTAGCACGTCGTGTAGCGCGTCGTAAAGAGGTCGAAGGTAAGGGTCAACTTTTTCTTTCAAGTCGCCTGGAAGGAACCCTAAGCTCTCTCCAGCTTCAACAGCAGGTCGAGTCAACACAATTCGCTTTACTGAACCTGTTTTCATTGCCTGCACCGCCATCACGACAGCGAGATACGTCTTTCCTGTACCGGCAGGTCCGATACAAAATACTAAATCTCTTGAACGAATTGCCTGGACGTATTCTCTTTGTCCGATTGTCTTGGCACGAATAACTTTCCCTTTTGTATTGCGTGCGATTTCCTCTTCGTATAAAGAAGAAAAATATTCAATCGTGCCGTTTTTCGCCATTTCAATCGCCGTTGCTACATCGCGTAAATTGATATTAATGCCTTTACGTATAACTTTCAGTAACTGCTCGAGCAAATTTTTCGCTACCTCTGCTTGTTCTTCTGCTCCACTGATCGAGATATTTTCTCCTCTAGTGTGGATTGAAACTTTCAATTCTTCTTCGATCAAATTCATGTTCTGATCGGAAATGCCAAGAAGCATTATCGCTTCGTTCGGTTCTTCAATATGAAGTTGAAGTAAATGTTCGCTCAATGTTTTCAGTCTCCTTGAGTTATAGGTCGTTTTTCAGCAATATTTTCATTAAGTAAAAATAGTATAGTCCCACTCACTTTATCATTAGTGAAGGATACATGTAAAATGTTTTCTTCTTTAATTATGCGCTCATTTGTTTTCTTTGACAATAAATCATACTTAATCAGTGGCAAGATGATCGTCTCTTCCATTCCTTTTTTCAAAAACACTTCCTGAATGTGATTTTCTTTCGTTCTATCCATAATAATAGGATTTCTAAAACCCATATTTTTTTTCTGGTTACCTATCCACGGCTTTTGCCAACTGATATGGAGATTTTCTTCTCCCTGAATCGAATAACTAATTGTCCGCGGTAATTCAAAATGACATTCTAACCAATAATCAGCAAATACTTCTCCATCCGCCCCTACCACTGTCGTTTTTTCACCTTGTTCAAGGATACCCGTTGCTAGCATATCACCTTTCTTTACCGTTTGATGAATAATACTCGCTCTTTCCCCTCTGGTTAATGCAAAGCGTGTGATCACTCCCCCAGTTTTCGCTACTAGATGAGATGGCTTCTCTTTCACTTCTTCCTCCACTTCGGTCGACAATGGCGCAAGCATCGGTGAAACTTTTAACGAAGTACCTGTCTTTGAGAACCGGATCCAGGAAAGAGAAGGTTCATCTTGCATAAGTAGCCGACGAATTTCATCCTCTTCCGGTAATTTGGATAATAAAGAGGGCGCAGTAATTTGTGCTTTCTGCATCTTTGTTTCCATTCGTTGCGTAATTTCTGGAATATCACTTTCCACTGTGATGTTCCACAGAAACAGCGAAGCCACTAGTGGAATGAAACAGACGATTAAAAATAACAAAGATGCGAATAGTCGATGCTGAACAGTGTCCATGCCTCTACGCCTGATTTGTACTTTCACACGGTATTTTCTTCTGTAACGGCGGATAACTTTAATTCCCTTTGTGTCTGTTTCAAAAAACATAGCACTTCCAGAGACATACAAGCTGCTGATCTTGACATGCTCTCTCTGTAATCTGCTTAGAAAAACAGAACCGTTACGAACATCTTTCACCTGTACTTCAAATCGTTTAGGACTCATAACTATTTCCATCTTCAGGCGTAAAACGCACCGTCACTTCCTGTAGTTCATCAATCGATATATGGGCGTGTTGTTCAGTCAGCATTAGAACCGTTACATCTTCTCCTTTAACAGTCATGACATAGTCATTCGTTTGAAAAGATACGGATTGTTCGCTTAATGCGAGCAAGCGATAGTTGCCAGTAATCCGCAATGAGTTGAATTCATCTAGAATAATGGATGGATGAAGTGCGAATAATTTTTTCATGAAAAAACCCCCTGTCTCATCCTATGAAAAGACAGGGGGCGGCATGATTACCGTTTTGATTTTGGTGGACCTAAAATTTCTGCATAGACAATCCCTTGCATGATTTGCTGAGGAGTTCTTGGAATCAAGTCTTCCTGCAAGATTTTTTCATCTTCTTGCAAAATGGACTGTTCCTCCCCACGAAGCCTGCCTCTGCCCATTTGGCGCTCCGGACGTGGCGTAGAAACGGGCTTAACCGGTTTCTTCGGCTCTGCATAGAAGACTTCAGACTGAGGCGCCTGTGCCTTGACAGGTTGTTCAGGTTCTTTCCCCTCTTGCTGGAGATCCTGGAATTCTTTTTGAATATCCTCAAAAAGATTTCTCGATAATTCCTTCAACGAACGCGGCTTCTCTACAGGCGCTGCATTCGTGCGCTGAGGTTCTCTTTGTTTCATTTCACTTTGAGTGGGTTGGGCAGGCCATTGCTGGCTGGGCGGACGTTTCGGTTGTTGTTTTTGCTGATTCTGTTGATCTTTATCTTTCTTCTTACCGAATAACGATCCCAGCGCCAACATGATACCCAAAATAATCAGTTGTTCCATTATGCATCCCCTTCCCGGGAATTCATCTTGTTATAGTTAGTCTTTTGTTTGTTGATCTGTTCCTGTTTTACTAATTGAATCACGCATGCTTGTATCGGCTTGGATATTTTTGTAGTTCATGTAATCCATGATGCCAATATTCCCAGAACGCAAAGCTTCTGCCATAGCCAAAGGTACTTCAGCTTCTGCTTCCACAACTTTCGAGCGCATTTCCTGAGTTTTCGCCTTCATCTCTTGCTCGCTTGCAACAGCCATAGCGCGACGTTCTTCCGCTTTAGCTTGTGCAATGTTTTTATCTGCCATTGCTTGTTCTGTCTGAAGTTCTGCACCGATGTTTTTACCGATATCAACATCAGCAATATCAATGGATAAAATTTCAAACGCCGTACCTGAGTCCAAACCTTTTTTCAAAACAGTTTGAGAAATCAAATCTGGGTTTTCCAATACTTTCGCGTGGCTGATTGAAGAACCGATTGTTGATACGATACCTTCACCAACACGAGCAACGACTGTCTCTTCACCCGCACCACCGACTAGACGGTCGATGTTTGCACGAACTGTAATACGAGCTTTTGCTTTTACTTCGATACCGTTCATCGCAACACCCGCGATAAATGGTGTTTCGATAACTTTCGGGTTAACGGACATTTGAACTGCTTCCAGTACGTCACGTCCTGCCAAGTCGATCGCTTGCGCTCTTTCAAACGGTAAATCAATGTTCGCACGTTGCGCGGCGATTAATGCGTTCACTACGCGGTCTACGTTACCACCAGCTAAGTAATGACTTTCCAACTGATTGATTGATACTGTCAAACCTGCTTTATGTGCTTTGATCAATGGGTTAACTACTCTACTCGGAATAACCCGACGTAAACGCATACCGATTAATGTGAAGATACTTACTCGAACGCCTGCCGCAATGGCGGAAATCCATAGCGTTACTGGAACGAATGTAAAGAATATCGCCAGTACGATGATGATAATAAAGACTGCTGCTACCAGCCCGATTGTTCCTAGTCCCATCATAAGCCTTGTTCCTCCTCTTTCTTCTCTCTTACTACGATTCTAAAACCTTCTACTGCTACAATCACTACTTTTTTACCACTTTCGATGTAACGACCTTCTGATACTACATCGATGCGTTCGCCATCTACTTCAGCGACGCCAGATGGATAAAGTGGAGTAATCGTTGTTGCCACCTTCTGCAATAACTCATTACGATTTTTGTTGGAAACGTAACCGCTTTCCGTATCCATCGTATCCATTAAAATGATTTTATTCAATAGATGAAGTTTTTTACCGAAGAATTTCATAATAACCACTGCTCCTATCAACGCTACGGCTATCGCAATTAGCACCGAAACTGCCATGAATGCCAAGTTTGTGCCTGCCAATAAAATACTTCCTATGATAGCCAAGACCCCGAAGATACCAGCTATCCCTCCTGCAACAAAGAATTCGGCAATAATAAGTGCTACACCGAGCAGGAATAATAACAATGTCTCATAACCTGCTAGACCTGCTACTGTGTGTCCGTAGAAGAATAAGAATAGAGCTGTAAGGCCCATGCTTCCCGGTACACCAAAGCCTGGTGAATATAATTCTACAATCAGTCCAAGACTTGCAACGGAAAGTAAAATCGGTACAACGACTGGGTTGGTAATGAATCGAGCCATTTTCTCTGTAAACGTTTCCGCTGTAGAGATGACTTGTGCATCTTCCAAGTCCAGCTTCTTCAGTAACTCGTCAAATGAAGCTACTGTCCCTTCACTGTACCCTACCTTTTCGGCTTCGTCAGCAGTGAGTGTCAGAAGTTCTCCTTTTTGTGCACGTAAGTCCGGCAGATCAATTTCTGGATTAGCCATCGCCAATGCATATTGCGGATCACGGCCATTGTGCTTTGCGGCATTTTTCATTTGTGCCAACCAGTAACTATTGGCTTTCGTCTCTGCTGCATTTCCAGATCCATCGATGACTTGTGCAGCTCCAATAGAACCGTTTGGTGTCATGTAGATTTCATCTGCATAAAGTGCAAGGAATGCCCCAGCAGATAGCGCACGATCATTGATGAATGCGACGATTTTGACATCGTCAGTTGTTTTCATCAGCTTTGCGATTTGATCAGCAGCGTCCACAAAGCCTCCAGGAGTGTCTATATCCAACACAATCGTCTCTGCGCCTTCAGCTTTAGCTTCTTTAAATGAACGCTGTAGGAAGGCATGCAGCCCCTTTTCTACTTCTTGATGAAGGGGTACTTGATATACTTTTGTTTCAGCTGCGTCTGAGTGTATAAAAGGCAATGCGATTGTACCGATGAATAAAATGAGCAGAAAAACGGACCTAATCATTTTAGACATTATGTTCTCACCTCTCTCTACTGCCTATTATACTTACTATTTACGTTTGAAGAAGCATTTGGTTTCATTTAATTGCAATTAAATAAAAGTTTTTCTTTCGTTGCGTCATGGCTTGTTAGTATATGGATTATATATGGACATTCATGAGCATAATTATTGAAGTTGTGTTGAAAGTTATGAAAGCCCGGAGGTGAATTAGTGTTTGTGAGGGGATGGAAGCTCCAGTTGGGGGACGCTTTCCCACGGGCCCGCGGGAAGAGCCGTAACGAAGAACGGCTTTAGCGAGTAAAAGCGAAACGTTAGGAGCACAGCTTAGCACTTCGCCGCCAGCTTACATCCTGCATATTGAGTAAAGATACTTAGAATATTCATTGGAGCCAGTGTGTGAATTATTTTTGTTCCTAAACTTATTCAAGTTCAAAATAGATGATAAACACAACTTTAATACACAACAAAAAGTATCATCCATTTACATTGCAAGGGATTGGCACGTAGGAGGGGCCACTCCAGAGGATCAGTTCGACAGGCGAGACCTCAGGATAAGCGTTCCACCCGAAATGCCAATCCCTCTTGGCCTTCGCCAACTACTTTTATAAATAGCTTAGTATATTCCAGACAATAAAATAAACCGAAAATCCAGTGAAGGATTTTCGGTTTATAAGAAATTACATTAGTAGGTAATATCAAAATTCAATGTAGGCAGAAATTAGAACTTGCGCTTACGTGCAGCTTCTGATTTCTTTTTACGTTTAACACTTGGCTTATCATAGAATTCACGCTTTCTACTCTCTTGTATTGTACCACTCTTGGATACAGTACGTTTGAAGCGGCGAAGAGCGTCTTCAAGTGATTCATTTTTGCGAACGACTGTCTTAGTCATATCTCTTGTCCCTCCCTCCAAACACACACTTCGAAACATAGCACTTTGCTATGTACTATAAAATTATAACGTATATATTCGGTTTGGTCAATAAAAACTATTAGAATATCATGATAAATTTTATGAATTACTTTTTAAAAAGTGATCAATAATCAGATGACGATGAGAGACCTTGCATAATTGCAACACCTGAACTCGCACCGATACGTGTTGCACCCGATTCAATCATGCGATCTACGTCTTCAGCACTGCGAACACCACCACTTGCCTTCACTCCAATTGCTGGACCTACTACCGCACGCATAAGCTTTACATCTTCCGCAGTAGCACCGCCAGTGGAGAATCCAGTCGATGTTTTGACGAAGTCCGCTCCTGCAAGTACCGCCAGTTCACATGCTGTACGTTTTTGAATATTATCGAGCAATGATGTTTCGATGATCACTTTTACTAAAGCTTGATCTTTTGCTGCTTCTACTACGGCTTCGATATCATTTTGCACTTGTTCAAGCAACCCACTTTGTAATGCGCCAATATTGATAACCATATCTAGTTCAGTTGCACCGTTCGCAATCGGATCTTTGGCCTCGAAAGCTTTAACTTCGGATGTACTTGCACCTAGAGGGAAGCCAATTACAGTGCATACTTTTACTTCCGTGCCTTGTAAAGCTTCTGCCGCTGTTTTAACCCAGATTGGATTAATACAGACTGAGGCGAAAGAATATTTTTTTGCCTCTTTACATAATTCGAGTACCTGCTGTTTAGTTGCTTCTGCCTTTAACAACGTATGATCAATATAAGCGGCATAGTTTGTAGTCAATGAAAGCGCTCCTTTTTACATATCGTTTTTTTCAGTATACCAAAGCCTGCATTTTGTTGCACGAAAAAGACCACCCATTATAGGTGGTCCATGTTATATCATGACTTTTTCTTCTGTCAGTACACGGACAGGTTGGCCTTCATTGTAAGGATAGCCCGCTTTAGTAATTTTCACTTTCACAATTTGACCGATCATCGTTTCATCTGCAGGTAAGACTACTTTTAAATAATTATCTGTATAGCCTACATAGAGATTTTGATCCGTATCTTGCTTAAAGCTTTCTTCAGGAATAACTTCGAGTACTTCGCCTTCAAATCGAGCAGCATAATTTTTTGCTAATTGATCGTTCAGCGTTAATAAACGGTGCACGCGTTCGTTTTTTACACTTTCGTCGACTTGGTCTTCCATTCGAGCAGCAGGTGTACCCGTTCTCTTCGAATAAGGGAATACATGGAGCTCAGAAAACTTATGGTCACGAATAAAGTTATACGTTTCCATGAATTCTTCTTCCGTTTCACCAGGGAAACCTACGATGACATCGGATGTGATAGCAAGATCAGGTAACGCTTCATTCAGACGAGTTAATCGATCAGAGAAGAATTCCATTGTGTATTTGCGACGCATCCGTTTGAGTACGGTATCTGAACCCGATTGAATGGGGATATGCAAATGGCGTACGACAATATTAGAGTCACGCAATACATCGATCACTTCATCTGTTAATTGGCTTGCTTCGATTGAACTAATACGGAGACGTTTCAATCCTTTTACTTGTTGTTCCAAGTCACGTAATAGACGAGCTAGGTTATAGCCTTTTAAATCTTCACCATAACCACCTGTATGAATACCTGTTAAGACGATTTCAAGATAGCCCGCGTCGACAAGTTGTTGTGCTTGATGAATAACTTCTTCGGGATCACGTGAGCGCATCAATCCTCTAGCCCACGGAATGATACAGAACGTACAGAAGTTATTACACCCTTCTTGTATTTTTAACGAAGCACGTGTGCGATCTGTAAATGACGGCACGTCAAGTTCTTCATAAACACGGTTTTTCATAATGTTGCGCACCGCATTAATCGGCTCGCGCTCTTCACGGAATTGTTCGATCAGCCCAAGCAATTTTGAACGATCTTGTGTGCCGACGACAATATCCACACCAGGAATCGCCATAATTTCTGCCGGTGATGTTTGTGCATAACAACCCGTTACACAGATTACTGCATCTGGATTTTTACGAATAGCACGACGGATTACTTGTCGGCTCTTTTTATCACCGGTGTTCGTTACGGTACATGTATTAATAACATAGACATCAGAATTCTTATCAAACTCTACTCTTTCATAGTCTGCTTCTTGAAACAATTGCCAAATAGCTTCTGTTTCATAATGATTCACTTTGCAGCCCAGTGTATGAAAAGCAACTGAAGACATAAGTTGTTCACTTCTTTCATTCAAATTCATAAGACATAGCGGACAATACATATAAAGGTGCTGTTTCCGTGCGCAGGATTCTAGGTCCTAACGACACTGGAAGGAAACCGGCCTCTTGAAGTAAAGCGGCTTCTTCGCGCGCTAATCCGCCTTCCGGTCCAAAAACAACTACTATTGATTGTCCATGATACACGTTTTTCAGACGGTCCGCAATCTTATGCGGAACATCACTTTTCGCATCTTCTTCATCCGCAAACAATTTGACATCAAAGGAATCTGTATACATGATCAGTTGCTTGACGCTTTGAACGGATAAAATCTCAGGCACTTGGTTACGATGACATTGTTCAGCAGCTTCCTTGGCAATCTTTTGCAAACGTTCTATGCGTTTATCACCTTTTTTAGCATCCCATTTTACGATCGATCGACTCGCAGCAAAAGGAATCAATCGAGTCATACCGAGTTCTGTACTTTTTTGGGTAATCAAATCGAGTTTATCACCTTTAGGCAATCCGCAGGCAATCGTAACAGAAATCGGTAGTTCATTATATTGGTCCAGTTGTTTCTGCTGTGAAACGGTAACGGAGTCTTCAGAAATGCTGTCGATCACCGCTACCGAAGCGACGCCATCATACACCGTCAGGATTTCCTGACCCGGCGTCATACGCATCACTTTGACAATATGCTTATAATCATCCCCGCTGATTGCTACTTCGTGCTGCTCATTAAATGGTTGATTTAGAAAATAACGTTGCATGATTATTCACTGCCCTTACGCGCAATGATCGCTACCCAATCTTCCATAAGAACCGTTTCCACAATTTCAAAACCTTGTGCCGTTAGGTCATTACGCACTTCTTCCCGTTTCGCTCCAATGATACCCGATGTAATGAAAAGGCCGCCTGGTTTAACGAGTTGATAAGCATCTTTTGAAAACGACATAATAACTTCCGCCAAGATATTCGCAATGATCATGTCAGGTGGTTCTTCAATCGAATCAAGAAGATTACCTTTCAAGACGGTGATGCGATCATCTGCGTGGTTATACGTGACATTTTCCTGTGCAGCGCGTACAGCTACTTCATCTAGATCAAGCGCGGTAATATGTTTGGCACCAAGTAAAGCAGCACCTATTGCTAGCACACCTGAACCTGTGCCTACATCAACGATCGTTTGACCAGGTTCTAGGTACTTCTCCAGCGCTTGTAAACAGAGGACCGTCGTAGGGTGTGTACCTGTACCGAAAGCCATTCCGGGATCTAATTCAATGATCAATTCATCAGATTCCACTGGCGTATACTCTTCCCATGTTGGAACAATGGTAAAACGCTTCGAGATTTTCACCGGATGGAAGTATTGTTTCCATGAGTTAGCCCAATCTTCCTCATCCACCTCTGTGATGCCTATAGTAAAGCGTCCTGGATTTAATGAAAATTGACGGAGGCCTTCAATTTCTAATTCGAGATTTTCAACTGTTTCGTTGATGAAACTATTGACAGGCAAGTAAGCTTTAATAATGACACCTTCACTTGGGAAGTCATCCTTATCTAATGCATATATTTCGCCATATTGGTCTACTCGTTCTTTACCAGGTTCTTCGGAGTCTTCAATAACGACTCCGCTAGCGCCTGCTTCATGCAAGATGTTCGCTACCGCCTCAGTTGCTTCATGTGTCGTGTGCACGGAAACTTCAGACCATTTCACAGTTCGTCAATCCTTTCATTCGCCTTTAAAAGTGCGTTTGATTTTATCGAAGAATGAGCTAGAATACTCATCTGGTGATTCTCCTTCAATTGATGCAAACTCACGCAGTAATTCCTTTTGTCGCTCCGTCATCTTTTTCGGTGTAGTCACTTTAACGATGACATGCTGATCGCCTGTTCCGTGACCATGTACGTTTGGAACCCCTTTGCCGCGAAGTCGGAAAGTTGTGCCGTTTTGTGTACCAGCTGGAATCTTCAACTTCACTTTTCCGTGCACCGTTTGGACTTCGAGTTCATCACCTAATGATGCTTGTGGGAACGTCAAGTTCAATTCCAAAATGATATCGTCTTCTTCACGAATGAAACGTTTATGTGGACGCACATTAAAGACGATGTACAAGTCTCCAGGAGGTCCTCCATTAATTCCCGCTTCACCTTGACCGCCTACTCGTAGACGTTGCCCTTGGTCTACTCCAGCCGGAATCGTAATTTTAATGACCTTGTTTTTCGTTACGCGACCTTTACCTCGACATGTATCACATTTTTCAGGAATAATTTTACCTGTCCCCTGACATGTAGGACAAGTTCTACGGTTCACTACTTGACCAAATGGCGTGTTTTGAGCGAAAGAAATCTCACCCGAACCATTACATTCCGTACATGTTTTGACGCTCGTGCCCTTTTTAGCACCTGAGCCGTCACATGTATCACATTCTTCTTCACGAGGAATATCGATTTCCGTTTCTTTTCCGAAAATAGCATCCATGAAGTCGACTGTCATTGTATATTGTAAGTCGTTCCCTTTTTGTGGGGCATTTGGATCTCTTCTTCTGCCACTACCACCGAAGAATGTGCTGAAAATATCCTCGAAACCGAAGCCATCAGCACCTCCTCCGCCACCAAAACCTCCGAAGCCTGCACCTGGTCCGTTATGACCGTATTGATCATATTCAGCTCTTTTGTTCTCATCGCTCAACACTTCAAATGCTTCTGTCACTTCTTTAAATTTTAATTCTGCATCGGCTTCTTTGTTCAAGTCCGGATGGAACTTCTTAGAAAGTGTACGGTATGCTTTGCGGATCTCTTCCTTCGTAGCGGACTTAGATACGCCTAGCACCTCATAGTAATCTCGTTTACTCATCATTGCACCCCTTATCGCATTTTACCTGTTGTCCATTGTAACACGTTGATATCGAATTTTGTTAAGTTAACAAACGAAAAAGTCAAAGCCGGAATTTCGGACTTTGACTTTTCCGTCAATAGCTATTTCGACTTACTTATTTAGTGTCTTTGTTATCTTGATCGTCTTCTACTTCTTCGAAATCTGCGTCCACTACACTGTCGTCTTCTTGACCAGGTTGTGCATCACCTTGAGCGGCTTGTGCTTCTGCAGCAGCTTGCTCATATAGTTTTACAGATAGAGCTTGTACTAATTCGTCAAGTTTTTCTTTCTTCGTACGAATTTCTTCAAGGTCTCCAGATTCATTAGCAGCTTTCAATTCTTCTAATGCTGCTTCCGCTTCTTTAACTTCCGCTTCATCCACTTTACCTTCAATATCTTTAAGTGTCTTTTCAGCCATAAATACTAACTGATCTGCTTCGTTGCGAAGTTCTGCTTCTTCTTTACGTTTTTTATCTTCTTCAGCGTGCGCTTCTGCATCTTTAACCATTTGATCGATCTCTTCATCAGAAAGGCCTGAACTAGATTGGATTGTGATGTTCTGTTCTTTCTGTGTACCCATATCTTTCGCTTTAACATTGACGATACCGTTTTTGTCGATATCGAATGTTACTTCGATTTGTGGAACGCCACGTGGTGCTGGTGGAATATCCGTCAATTGGAAACGGCCTAATGTTTTATTGTCAGTCGCCATCGGACGCTCACCTTGCAATACATGGATATCTACTGCCGGCTGATTGTCAGCTGCTGTAGAGAATACCTGTGATTTGCTTGTAGGGATTGTCGTGTTGCGGTCGATTAGCTTTGTGAAAACAGATCCCATTGTTTCAATACCTAGTGATAGAGGTGTTACGTCAAGAAGTACAACGTCTTTTACGTCTCCAGTTAGGATTGAACCTTGAACTGCCGCACCCATTGCTACTACTTCGTCTGGGTTTACGCCTTTGAATGGCTCTTTACCTGTTACATTTTTGATTGCTTCTTGTACTGCTGGAATACGTGTAGAACCACCAACCAAGATGACACGGTCGATTTCAGATGCTGTAAGATCTGCGTCTTTAAGTGCTTGACGCGTTGGAATCATAGAACGTTCTACTAGGTCCGCTGTCAACTCATCGAATTTACCGCGAGTTAATGTGATTTCCATGTGTAGTGGTCCTGCTTCTCCAGCTGTGATGAACGGAAGAGAAATTGAAGTGGATGTTACACCAGACAAATCTTTCTTCGCTTTTTCAGCTGCATCTTTCAGACGTTGCATAGCCATTTTATCTTTAGAAAGATCAATGGAGTTTTCTTTACGGAATTCTTGTACCAAGTAATCCATGATAATATCATCAAAGTCGTCTCCACCCAGTTTGTTATCTCCTGCAGTTGAACGTACTTGGAATACTCCATCACCTAGCTCAAGAATGGATACGTCAAACGTACCGCCACCTAAGTCATATACGAGGATAGTTTGATCTTCATCTGTTTTATCTAAACCGTAAGCAAGTGCTGCTGCTGTTGGCTCGTTGATGATACGCTCTACTTCAAGACCAGCAATTTTACCAGCATCTTTTGTTGCTTGACGCTGTGCATCGTTAAAGTACGCAGGAACTGTAACAACAGCCTTCGTTACTTTTTCGCCTAAGTATTCTTCTGCATAGCCCTTCATGTATTGAAGAATCATTGCAGAAACTTCTTGTGGAGAATATTCTTGGCCATCCACTTCTACTTTAAAGTCCGTACCCATATGTCTTTTAACAGACATGATCGTGTTAGGGTTTGTGATAGATTGACGTTTTGCTACTTCCCCTACTTGTCGTTCGCCATTTTTGAATGCGACAACGGATGGTGAAGTTCTGTTACCTTCAGGGTTCGGAATTACTTTCGCTTCTCCGCCTTCATATACTGCTACTACTGAGTTTGTTGTTCCTAAGTCAATACCGATAATTTTACTCATTTGTGATTTTCCTCCTATAATGTGAATGCTTTAGTTTTTTATTCGTTTACTTTAACCATGGATGGTCGTAGTACACGCTCTTTAAGTTTATATCCTTTTTGCAGTTCTTCCAAAACAATTCCAGAATCTTTCTCTTCTTCATTGCCTGTCATCACTGCCTGATGGAAGTTCGGATCGAATTCTTGATCAAGTGCTTCGATTTCTTCGAGTCCGTCAGATTTTAAAGCTTCTACTAATGAACGGTAGACCATTTCCATCCCTGTTAAGAGGGCTTTCGTCTCTTCCTCTTTTGCTTCAACAGCAAGTGCACGTTCGAAGTTATCCAGTACAGGCAAAATATTCACCATAACGTTTTGTGCACGGTATGTTTGTAACGTTTGATAGTCGAGTGAAGCTCGTCTTTTGACGTTTTCCATATCTGCTAATACGCGTAATCTTTTACCCTCTTCTTCTTCAAGAGCTTTCGTTAATTCATCTATTTTTTTCTCAAGTTCTTGTTCTGTAGTGAGCTCTTCGACGACTTCAACATCTAGCTGATCTGTCGCTTCGGTTTGCTCTTGCTCATTTTCGGAAAGATTTTCATCTAGTTGCTCTTCGAACTCTTGGTTTTCTTTCACGTGTCTTGCCTCCCGTTCCCGTCTTTTCCGATCGTTAATCGATGAAGTGCAGAAGATAAATCATTGCTTAATATATCAAGCAATGTAATGACCCTTCCGTAATCCATTCGCTTCGGACCGATAATTGCGATGGAACCTTCCATATTCTCTCCTGCCGAGTACGTGGAAGTAATCACGCTGTAGTCTTCCATTTCAATCACATTGTTTTCAGAACCTATACGAACTTGAATACCTTGTTCGTTTTTTTGGAAAAGCCCCATGGCAGGATTGCCTTTCTCTATTAGTTCAAAAAATGATTGCATCTTTTGGAAGTCGTGAAATTCCGGTTGTTTCCACATATTCAATTTCCCGCCAAAATACAATCGCTCTTCCGGCTCCACTGCCATTGCTTGCTGCAAGGAGCTGAATAGTTGTTCAGCTTGGTGAATATGCTGTTCAAATACATGTTTCGCTTCGAGTTGCAATTTTTGCTGCAACTGCACAAGCGATGTGCCGATTAGGCGTTCATTTAAAATATTTACCGTCTTCTCAATTTCCGAAGCAGTGAGACCAGGTGGTACATCGAAAATCCGATTTTCCACATGTCCGTTATCGGTTACGATAATCGCCACTGCCCGTTGTTGATCGAGTGGAACAATAGAGAATTTCTTGACGGCATGCGTTGATGTGTCAGGTCCAAGTAGGATCGACGTATAATTCGTCAAGTCAGAAAGAATGGTTGCGGATTTCCGAATTAATTCTTCCGACTCTCCCACTCTCTCCTGAAACACCGTACGCAACTGCAAGCTGTCCTCCAGGCCTAGAGCTTGTGGTTGCAATAAATGGTCCACAAAGAACCGATAGCCTTTTTCGGAAGGCACTCTTCCAGATGATGTGTGAGTTTTTTCTAAATAACCCATATCTTCCAGATCCGCCATGTCATTCCGAATGGTTGCCGAACTAAATGGCGCTTCCGGCTTTTTCGACAGTTGTCTGGAACCAACCGGTTGAGCAGACTCGATGAAATCTTTCACTGTCAATTGTAGTATGAGCAATTGTCTGTTTGTCAACATGATCATCACTCCTGTTAGCACTCATTAACCCCGAGTGCTAATACTACTCATAATTTATCAAATTCTATTTTATATGTCAACGAATCAAACTCAATCTCCTAATAAAAATTCCTGAAATACTGTATTCCCTTGAAATACACCTTTTCTAGTCAAACGAAGATGGTCCCCATCGATTTGTAGAAGCCCTTGCTGCTGCAATTTTTCTATCGGGGTGCCAAAAACTGTATGAATCGGCCGCTCGAATTTCCGCTCGAATTCTTTCATCGAAACCCCTTCGATGATTCGTAAGCCGAGAAACATTTCTTCTTCCATCGATTCAGCCAGAGTTACGTCATGTACTTCTTTACGAGGTAACTTCCCTTCCTCCAATAGATTAATGTAATGTGTCAACGGCCCGACATTCGCATAACGCTCTTTGCCGATATAACCGTGGGCACCTGCACCTATGCCTGCATAATGAGAGTTTTCCCAATAAATCAGGTTATGAAACGAAGGATAACCAGGTTTAGCAAAATTACTAATTTCATATTGATCGCGACCTGCCGCATTCATGCGATCGATTACCATCGAGAACATTTCTGCTTCAATGTCTTCTCCAGGCAATGGCAACTTTCCTTTGACCATTCGATTATAAAAGACGGTTTTCGGTTCCACAATCAATGAATAAGCCGAGTAATGGGGGAGATCAAGCGCTAATGCCCGATTGATGGTCTCTTCCCATTCTCTTACTGTCTGAGTAGGTAAGCTGTACATTAAATCGATGCTAATGTTTTCGAAGCCGACTTTACGCGCAGCCTTAATGACGTTCTCCACGTCTTCATTGGAATGCGTACGCCCAATTTGTTTCAGTAGACGTTCGTTGAAAGTCTGCACGCCAATTGACAAGCGATTAACGCCTTTTTCCTTCAATATAGAAAGTTGTCCTTCCGATAAATCATCAGGGTTCGCTTCTGTCGTGAATTCCTTTAATGCTGTGACATCGATATACTCTGAAACAATTGTCAACAACCGGTCAAGCTGAAGAACATTGAGTGCTGTAGGTGTACCACCACCTAAAAACACAGTTTCCATTTCATCAAATGAATAACCGGCTTCTTTCATATAATAAAACTCTTTGCCGATCGATTCGATGTATTGATCGACAGGTTGATTTTTAAGAAATACTTTATTGAAATCACAATAATGACAAATTTGCTGGCAAAACGGTATATGGATATACACTCCCCGCATGCTGTCACATCCTTTTTAAGTATGTAAACGGCAAAAAGAGGGCGGTTTGCCCCCTTTTCACTGAATTTAATTAATCTTCATCCATCTTCAAAACAGCCATGAATGCTTCTTGTGGAACTTCCACCGAACCAACTTGCTTCATCTTTTTCTTACCTTCTTTTTGTTTCTCAAGCAATTTACGTTTACGGGAAATATCTCCGCCGTAACATTTTGCTAAAACGTTTTTACCCATTGATTTAATAGTAGACCGTGCAACGATTTTTTGACCGATTGCCGCTTGGACAGGAACCTCAAACTGTTGTCTTGGAATTAACGATTTCAGTTTTTCAACGATTGCCTTGCCGCGTTCATAGCTAAAGTCATTGTGCACGATAAAGCTCAGCGCATCCACATTTTCGCCGTTTAGCAAAATGTCCATTTTTACGAGTTTCGAGCGCTTATAGCCAATCAATTCATAATCCAGTGACGCGTATCCTTTTGTACTGGACTTCAATTGGTCAAAGAAGTCATAGACGATTTCAGCTAACGGCAGTTCATAGATGATATTGACACGTGATGCGTCCATATAATCCATTGTCATAAAGTCTCCACGTTTACGCTGACAAAGCTCCATGACAGATCCAACGTAATCATTCGGTACCATGATGGAAGCCTTAACATATGGCTCTTCCACAAAGTCTACTTTTTGCGCACTAGGCATCATCGATGGATTATCTACACTCATCGTTGAACCATCCGTTAAGTTTACTTTATAAATAACACTCGGTGCTGTCGTGATCAAGTCAATATTGAACTCACGTTCGATCCGCTCCTGAATGATTTCCATATGCAACAGGCCTAGGAAGCCACAACGGTAACCAAAGCCAAGCGCTTGGGATGTCTCTGGCTCATATTCAAGTGCGGAGTCATTCAATTCCAGCTTTTCAAGTGCTTCACGCAAATCGTTGTATTTAGATGTATCGATTGGATACAATCCGCAGAACACCATCGGATTCATACGACGGTAACCTGGTAAAGCTTCCTCTGCAGGATCATTGACAAGTGTTATCGTATCCCCTACTTGTGTATCGCCTACCGTTTTAATGGAAGCAGATAAGAATCCTACATCGCCTACAGTCAATTCGTCACGTGGAGAAATACCTGGAGTGAAGACACCTATTTCTAGTACTTCAAATTCTTTACCCGTTGCCATCATGCGAATCATATCGCCAGGCTTTACTTTTCCTTCTACGATACGGATATTGACAATAACCCCTTTATATTGATCATAATGGGAGTCAAAGATCAGCGCTTTTAGTGGCGCTTCCGGATCTCCTTGAGGTGCCGGAACTTTTTCTACGATCTGTTCCAAGATTTCATCAATCCCAATTCCAGATTTCGCAGAAGCTAAAACTGCTTCAGATGCATCTAATCCGATGACATCTTCAATTTCTTTTTTCACACGATCTGGATCTGCTGCTGGAAGATCGATTTTATTAATAACAGGTAATATTTCCAAATCATTGTCTAGCGCCAGATAGACGTTTGCTAATGTTTGCGCTTCGATGCCTTGCGCCGAATCCACGACAAGAATAGCACCTTCACAAGCCGCTAAACTTCTCGATACTTCATATGTGAAATCGACGTGTCCTGGTGTATCAATCAAGTGTAATGTGTAGTCTTCACCATTTTTTGCCGTATATACTAATTGAACGGCATTCAGTTTAATGGTGATCCCGCGTTCACGTTCTAGGTCCATCGAATCCAATGATTGTGATTTCATATTACGTGTTTTCACTATTTCCGTCTTTTCTAAAATTCGATCAGCCAGCGTTGATTTACCGTGGTCGATATGGGCAATGATAGAAAAATTTCGGATGTTTTTTTGACGTGCTGCTCTCTGCTCTTGATTCATCACTGTTCACTCCTACATGTACGTACCTATTTAAGCTACTTGAATTATAGCAGTGAACGGTTCAGACTTCAATATTTGAAAGATTATTGCACGATCATCATTGCGGAAATAGATTCACCAACGACAGATATCGTTTGATTGATCTCCATTTCCGTATTACCCACCCCACCCATTTCGATTAATATGATGCTCGTATTTAAATCTTGATTGTATTTCCCATCTACTCCACGGCCACCTTTGATAATGATTTCCCGTGTAATCCCAGGCACTAATTTTTCCATCTCATTTTTCAATTGCTTTGCTTTGGCCAGATTCCGTTCGTAATACGGATGGTCTCTTCCAATGACGAATGCCACTTTTGCATAGCGTTGACCCGCATGTGTAATCGTCGTTTTGGAAGGACCTAGCGAATCTCTGTGCATGTCGATGACTAAATCATAAGACTGCTCATTAACCTTTTTTTCTACATACGGCCTGATCGCAGCATACGAGCGATGATACGGTATCTTCTGTTGTTGCATGATTTTCACAATATCGATATCGAGCTGTTCTGCCGCAAGGCCATGTGAAATTAAATTCTCCTTTAGCCGCTCGCCCACTTTTAAAATATTCTCTGAATGGTGAGATACCGCTACTTTTCCGTTCGCTGCTTTCGTAATAGGTTCATACGCTTCATGTGAGTGAGTCGAATAAATCAACACACTCCCTTCTGTTTTCGGACGAATATCTTCTTCCAATACATTGGATGCGTAGACTATTGTGCTTGGTTCCTTTAACGAGAGGGCAGTGGGGATGGTCGGCTGTTTGGGAATATACTGCAGAACGACAGGAAAGATGAACAATACAAAGATTACGCTCATCCAGATTTGCATAGTTTTTTTCATAGTAATCCCTCCATCTTCCACACTATGCGGAAGAAAAAAGGTCAATGACTAGTTCATGTATTTACTTTATGAATCCAGCTAATTAATGAAGTCGACAATGCAGTTGCGTAGTTCGCTACCCATGAATCAATTTCTTTTGGAGATATAAATGTCGACAATTCTTGATTGGTCAGTACTTCTTCAAATAATTGGATTCTTTCTTCATGCGTCCAGGATGACCAATCGCCGAATATAGGGCCCAGCGCTGTGCGATCCGCATCTTTAGTTATGCGTTGTGGAAAACGTCCCGTTGAAAGTTTAGACGAAGGCATACCCTCTTCCTCTATTTTCGCTGCGATATAGCCGAACATCGTGTCAATAGCATCCGCCACCAGTACAGGACCGTCCACAACCGTTGGCACACCTATTGCAATGACCGGGATACCGAGACTTTTCTCCGATAACTCTTTGCGGCTGTTCCCTACACCTGAGCCTGGATGAATGCCTGTATCTGTCAGCTGAACCGTGCGGCAAAGCCTTGCACTACTCCTCGCGGCAAGCGCATCAACGACGAGCAATAGATCGGGCTTACTTTGATCGACGATTGCTTTGACGAAGGAAGCCGTTTCCAAGCCGGTCTGAATAGTTACACCCGGTGCATAAACCATCACACCACTCTCATCCGCTTCGTAATAATCCGGTATTACCTCTTTCACGTAATCCATCACGGCGGGTCCAACAGCGTCTGGCGTAATCTCTCGGTTACCGAGACCAACGCATAATACTTTTTTTACGCCGCCCGGTAAATTCTCTTTTATTAATGTGTCCATTTTTTCGACGACAAGTTCACATAACGCTTGAAGCTCTTCGATTTCGTGAACAGCAAGTGTCGGAATCGTTAGCGTAATATATGTACCTTTCGCTTTTCCGATTTCTTCTTCACCTTCTGCCGTTACTTTTACAGTTGTCGCCTTAATTCGACCAATTGTTTGTTCTTCGACACGTATTCCGGACATTTTTTTCAATTTCTTTTCTTCTGACTCTGTCTGATGCCTGACAAATTCGTCACTTTCATCGATTAAATCCGTACGAAAGTAGTTGATTTCGCTCATTTTCTTCACCTCTACTAGCAAGTTTGTGCATTTTACCGGCGTTTATTCTGGAATTGTTTGCTGTAAAGTTGAATCGCTTTACTTTTTTTCTTGCAATCTGTCTGTAGCTTTGTTAAAATTATGCTTGTTGTAAAGAGATGTCCGGATGATTGTGGAAACACTCTTGCCTTACCTGAAAGCTGGAGGTGAATGAAATGCCAAACATTAAAGGTGCTATCAAACGCGTGAAACAAAGTGCTGCTGCGAACGAGCAAAACTCTAACGTAAAAGCTTCTATGCGTACTGCTATCCGTAAAGCGGATGCGGCTCTTATGAATAACGAAGAGAACGCTGAAGAACTTTTGAGAAATGCTGTGAAACAATTGGATACTGCTGCCCGTAAAGGTCTTATCCCAAGAAACACTGCTGCTCGCCAAAAATCACGTCTAACTAAAAAAGCTCAATAATGATATGTTAAAAGACTGCCTCCTCGTGACGGCAGTCTTTTTTTGCGTTCTTATAGACCATTCATTAAAAATAATTCCAATTTACGCTGGCGATTACCACTCGTAGTTTTAAGTTGCAGATCAATCGTTGCCAAATCATCCAATGCTTTTAGCAACACTTGCAAAGGCGGAAGCTGTCGCTGCATCATCAATTTAACACGATATGGATGGATTCGTAGCGTTGTGGCAATTTGTTGTTGTTGATAGCCTTTTTTCCGTAAATTTGTCACGTGTATCATTAAACGGACTTGACTCGCTATGAGTGACGCTAGCATGATCGGCTCTTCTCCATTGCGTAATAAATCATGGTAGACAGTGATTGATTCCGCCCGTTTATTATTGACGAATGAATCCGTTAGGCGGAATACATCCATCTCAGGTGTCCTGGTCACCAGTTGCTCAATAACAGCAGTATCCACAATGCCATTAAACGCTAAGTAGCCAGCGAGCTTGTCCACTTCCGTAGCCAATGTGAGTAAGTCGGTTCCAGATATCTCCATAAGAAATTCGGCGGTCTTTTTATCAAACTCAATTCCTTTATCCTTACCTTGCTGCATTATCCACGTAGATACATCTTGCCCTTGCAAAGCAACGGCTTCTACAACGACTGCATGCTTTTTTATTTTCTTCGTTATTTTCTTCCGCGCATCTAATTTTTCATATGGGGCCACAAATACTACGGTAGCAGTAGGCGATGGGTTTTCCAGCCATTGTTCCAACATTTCTAGTTGATGGTTCTGCTTTTCCTTTGAATGATCCGTCGCTTTCAAGAATGAACAATTTTTTGCGACGATTAATTTATGGTCGACTAAAAATGGAAATTCATTCGCCACTTCGAGTACAGCCTGAATTGGAATTTCTTCTAAATCAAAACGATTCACTTCTGATGATGTCATACCAGGGATTGCTTTGATTAATTTTTTGATCGTTTCATCAAGTAAGTGTTGCTCTGTGCCTGTTAGTAGATAAACTGGCTGCACATCACCTTTTTCAATTTGACTCCAAATTTTTGTAACCATTTTCTCCACCTCAATTACCGATTGCTTGCTATTAAAAACCTGTGATAACTATACATGAAAATCAATCATTTCTCCATACTAGCAAGTAAAGGAGGTTTTTATTGATGAAAAAATCTAATCGTTTGGACGTAAATTCACGTAAAAAATTGAAATCTGAGGAGAAAGAAGAAATATCACTAGAGTTAACAGAGCTTGATCATTTAGCACCGAAGCAGGAACCGATGACACCGAACCATCGAGAGACGGCGGAAAAGGACAAATACTATTAATTCTACACGACGAGGCGGAATTTGCGATGCGCAACTCCGCTCGTATAACTTATAAGGCACGGACTCTATGAACAAATTGTGTCAACGTATGTGACAACTCCTAAAAACTGCGATTTTAATGGATTTTTCTTTCACTTTCATCTATACTTAGTATGGAATTAGGAGGTGTAGCAATGAATGAATTTGAACATGATGTCCAGTCCAAACGTAATGATGCGATTGACAGCGGCATCGGCTTTATAGTAGCGTTTATCGGTTTTTCTGCAATTTTTGTTGTTGCTACGATCATCGATATCGTCGCTCTCTAATCAACTGTTGTATAAAATAGACACATCCACCACATTGGTGGATGTGTCTATTTGTTTTTCTAACGACTCGAAGTGGCGGTGTACACTCCGTCTTTCACACGCAATTCAATCGTTCCTCTTTCGGCTGTCGACCAAAACGGTATACTGTGTTCATCAAAGCGCTCGATTACTTCTGCATGCGGATGCCCGTAGCGACTATTCCTTCCCGCTGATACAATAATAAAATCTGGCTTAAGAAAATTAATAAACGGCTCTGTACTCGATGTTTTGCTTCCATGATGGCCAGCTTTTAGTACAACGCGTTGAAAATCAGCAGTTAGATATCTCTGCAAAAACCGCTGCTCTCCCTCTTTTTCGAGATCTCCAGGAAAGATGAAATGAAGATCTTCTTTCTTCATCACAAGTACCAATGAACTATCATTTCCATCATATTTACGTTCTTCTGGCGCTACATACTGGAATTGATAGTCTGCCACTCTCCAATTCATCCCTTCCTTAACTAGTTGCACTGAAATGTTCTGCTCCTTTGCCAACTGCAACACTTCATCCATCGCCTTCTCCTGTTCACTGCCAGGCGACAAATGAATTTCCTTTACCTTCAACTCGTCTAATACTTCATCGGCACCCTCCATGTGATCCATATCGGCATGAGATATTATCAGCCGATCTATTTTCGTGATTCCTTTTGCTTTTAAGTACGGCACGACGATATTTCGCCCGATTTCAAAAGGTTGCTCAGGTGTTTTCCAGTCAGTTTCGCCAAAATGGACAACTCCACCTGTATCTATTACATACACTGCTTTCCGATACGGCATTTCGATTATCGTGCTATCCCCTTGCCCGACGTCTACATACGAAATGATTACGTCACGATGCAGTATCGGTTTAATTTCTAGATAGAGCGCTGGGAGAAGCAAGCAGATCAGACCGATGAGGATGAACTTCTTTCTTTCCAGACAGACGAGAAAGATGAGGATACCGACAACAGCAAGTGCTGAGCCGACGCCCCCCGGTTGTCCGGGCGTCCACATTTGATAAGGAAAGGAAGCAAACCAAGTCGTTACACTACCAATCCATAGTCTCACTGGCTCATAGATGAGAAAGAGAATGCTTGCTAGCGGTGGCGCGATGTAGGTGCAGATCAATAACAATAAATTGACAGGTAGGATAAATAATGAATACAACGGAACGTAGAACAAATTCGCGATAAAAGAAGAAATCGATAACTCGAAGAAGTGATAGAGCAAAATAGGATAAAGTGCAACTTGTGTAATGACGGTGACGAGAAATGAAACGACCAATCCATTTTTCGCTTGATTAAGAATAGCTGACGAGTACAACAAAGAAAACGCAGCTAAATAGGATAACTGAAATCCCGGCTGGAACACGATAAAAGGTTGCATTATGATGAAGAATAATGCGCTTAAAGCAAGAGCATCATCAAGGCGCAACTTTAAATTACCTGAAACAGCAAGTAATACAATCATGGTCACCGTGGCTGCACGCCAGACAGACGGTGCTCCACCAGCAATACATGCGTAGATTGGCAAAAAAATGAGTAATCCGTATGTCACCCACTCTTTACGAAAGCTGATACGCAGCAATATCGCTCGAATGAAAAACGTCAATAAACCGACGTGCAAGCCAGAAATCGCAAATAGATGCGTAATACCTAGCGTCTGATACTCATTTTGCAAGATGCGATCCATACCCGAACGGTCACCGATCAATAACGCTTCTGCTTCTGTAACGAGTGAAGGTGGAAATTGATTATGAATATGTTGTTTAATCGCAGAACGATAGTGAGAGAGTCGTGAACGCGGTGTAGTAAGTCGTTCGCTCGATGTGATACGAGTGGCTTCTAGTATGCCTGCGGCTCCATTCATTCGTAAATAACGCAGCATATCGAATGAATACTCATGGGCAGCTGGTTCCATTTCTTTTGGCTCTACTTCCGCCGTGAACTGATACGTCGCTAATCGCGCAGACTGAAATCGGATTTTTTCTTGTTCGGAATGTAACGGATACATCATATAGACAACGGTGCCGTCGGATAAGGTAGCGAAACCTTTTACTTTAGCCCCGTCGATTTTCACTTGATCTTTCCAATGAAAAGTCACGACTGAATCGTCAGGAAGAGTTGTAAAATGGCTAGAGAAATAGAAAAAAGAGAGACTTGCAAGAAGTGTGCAAAGAAGGAGGTGTAGATAATCTTTGCGTAAGAAGTAGAACGGTATGAGGAATAAAGCATTCAAAAATAAAAGCGATCCTGAAAGCTCAGCTGCAAACGCAGAAATCGCAACAGGAATCGCTATATACATCCATCGTATCGATCGGATTAATTGCCAAATAAATGATTCACCCTTTGCAAAAGGGCATCCAGTTCTTCAGGTTCAGCGCCAAGTTCCTGCATTTTCGTCAACATCTCGTTGAATAATGAAAATTTCTCTTCACTGGCGAAATCAATTGAACGCGCGTCAAACGGTACTTTTTCAATCTTTACGCCTGCTTGCGCAAATAGCTCGAGTGCATACTCACTATTACGATAATCTTCGGCATATTTAATGCGTTCTATCCCTGCCTGAATCAATGCTTTACTACACTGTAAACACGGGAAATGCGTGACATAAATGGTCGCCTTGGCAACCGGTATGCCATATTTGGCACATTGTAGTAATGCATTCATTTCTGAGTGTATCGTTCGAACGCAATGATTGTCCACGACATAACAGCCGTGTTCAATACAATGATCTCCACCCGATATCGAACCATTATAGCCGCCAGCAATAATGCGTTGGTCTCGTACTAAAATGGACCCTACCGAGAGTCGCGTACATGTGCTGCGCATCGCCAGCAAATGACTTTGCGCCATGAAGAACTGATCCCAAGTAATTCGCTCCATACGGTTGCCTCCATCAGTTAAGAATTATATGTGGTTCTAATTTTTCAAATGTTTTGTCACCAATACCTGACACATTTTTAATTTCGTCCAATTGCGAAAAAGCTCCATGCTCTTCACGGTATTGAACAATCGCCAGAGCTTTTGCTGGGCCTATGCCAGGAAGTGTCTGGAAATCATTTTCATTCGCAGTATTGATATTTACTTTTGAAGTGGAACTGTCAGAAGATGATGACGCTGAAGCCGGTTGCTCATATACCGGTGGCTCTTCTCCTGCGACCGGTACATAGACGACAGATTCATCCTGTAGTCTTTGCGCATGATTCAACAACCTGGTGTCAGCGGCATCTGTGTAGCCTCCTGCTTTGTCGATTGCATCAAGTAATCGATCACCATCTTGCATCGAATAAAGTCCAGGATGTTTCACTGCACCTTTAACGTCCACTAGAATTGCAACAGTAATAGCTTCCGCGACCAATTCGACAGGCGCTTCCACTTCTTTATTTTGTTCAGCTGTTTCAATTGGTTCAAATAGGGATTGTCCATGTTCTTCGGAAAGTTGATCCGGTTGTTCTTGGGGAAAGAACAAAACAGTGGAAAGTACAGCGAACGCTGCAATAGGAATGATCAATGTACGCCATTTTTCGGTAAAGAATGAACGGATAAGCAACAATCCTTTCTTTCAGCACCGTATGGAGTCTCATTAACTATACCCGATTCCGAAATACTATGGTAGTCCTATTTTCGAACTTGGAAGAATATTCTCTCACTTTCTTCCTCAGGTGCTTCATCTTCCCAGTCTGCAAAAATTCGTTCAATCTGAAATCCAACCTCTTCAAGCATTTGAACATATTCCGGTACTGCAAACGATCGTTGCATATGTACTTCGTCAAAACGTTGATACGAATTATCTCGTTGTTTTACGAAAAACACCAACTCGGAGTAAATTGAATGATTCTCGTCTCCAGGGCTAGTTTGCCAAATATATGCAATACGTTGATTATCAAAAACAAAAGGTCCTTCAAGGAAGATCTCATCCATTTTGTATAATGAATGCACATCAAAGAGCAACACGCCACCCGTAGCAAGCGCTCCATAAATCCGGCGGAACGTTTCTATGACGTCTTGCTGCTTTATTACATAGTTCAATGAATCGATTGAGATGATTGCAGCATCAAATGTATCTTCTACATCCAGTTGCTGCATAGGTTGCTCGATAAACTGAATATCCAGAGAAAATGACTGTGCACGGTGCGAAGCAACCTCGAGCATATCTGAAGAAAGATCAATACCGGTGACATGTGCCCCTTTTTTCGCAAGCATTGCAGAAAGCAAGCCAGTTCCACAACCTATATCTAATACTTTTTTCCCTGAAACGCCAGCAGACGCCAAATCGAGTAACTCGACATAGGCGTCATACGGGATATCATTCATTAGTTCGTCATAAATGGATGCGAACGCTGAATAGGAAGAACTCATATTTCTTCCTCAACGTTTAGTAACTGTGCGTCTCCCCATAGCTTTTCCAAGTTATAGAATCCGCGTTCGTCTCTGTGGAATACATGGACGACTACGTCTAGAAGATCGACTAAAATCCAACGACCTGCGTCAAACCCTTCCAAACGTTTCACCGTGTATCCTTCTTTAGAAGCCGCATCCGCTACTTCGCGCGCGATGGCTTGCACTTGTCTTTCAGAGTTAGCATGACAAATGATGAATTGATCAGCAATTAGTGAGATGCCCTCCATGTTTAATACTACGATGTCTTCTGCTTTCTTACTATCTACTGCTTCATAAGCTAATTCTAATAATGTTGGCATATTTCACTGTTCCTTTCTTCTACGTACATGTTCATTATAGCAATCAAATGAATGTGGAAAAATGACTGCGTATCGCTGAACTAAAAATTTAAATGTATGTTGAATGCATTCTGTCATTTGATCTTCCAGTGGTTCTCCGTTAATACGTTGGCGCAACTCTTCGATACCCGGAAACTTTCTTCCTGGTTCGATTAAATCAGCGATATAGATTACTTTCTCTAACTCGCTCATTTCTGCACGGCCCGTCGTATGAAAACGGATAGCTTGCAAGATATCTTGATCTTCTACTCCATAACGTTCTTTCGCGAGCATCGCTCCAACTGGCGCATGCCATAATTCGGAGTGATACTGAGCATAGAGCTCATACTCTTCGTCACGTTTTAGTAATTCGAGTAATTCATCTTTATCCATAAACTTGGCGTAATCATGAAATAGGCCAGCAATTTCAGCCTTTTCCACCGACACACCCACTTCCTCAGCTAATTTCTTCGCTGTTTCCGTGACTCTCAGTACGTGTTCATAACGCGCTTTTGGTAAGCGTTGTTCTAGGTCATTTCGAACTTGTTGAAGATCCATATAATCTCTCCTCTCGAATGTAAGCTTCGACAGCCTGGGGAATCAAAAGTTGCACGGTTCCACCTTCTACAAAACGCTGGCGGATCAATGTGGATGACAAATCAAGTTGTGGTGTTTCTACTAATTGTACCGGGATTGCAGAAGCGTTATCAGCACCTGGACGTTTGACACCGATAAACGTAACGATATCGAGTAAATCCTCAATCCGGTACCATGTCGGTAACTGATCGATCATATCTCCGCCAATAATGAAATGAAAATGTACACCTGCTTCATCTTGTATTAATTGCGACATCGTATCATATGTAAAGGATACTCCGCCTCGCTCAATTTCAAACGATGATGCACGCAAGCCATCCACTTCATCTACCGCCAGTTTCACCATTTGCAGGCGTTGCTCTGCTGTCGCGTCACCTGTCGCAATCTTATGCGGAGGGACTGCAGCAGGCATTAACCATACTTCATCTAACTGTAGTGCATAACGCACTTCATTGGCGATCAATAAATGTCCAGTGTGTGGCGGATTGAAAGTTCCGCCCAATATGCCGATTCGTTTCATCTGATTCTCCTTACGGTAATTGTATACGTTTTTTCTCTGTCGATTCTCTGTATAAAACAATTATGTTACCGATGACTTGGACTACGTGAATGCCTTTATACGCGCCAATCTTTTCAGCAATTTCCTTTTTATCTTCGTCGCAATTTTGAAGAACGCTCACTTTAAGTAGTTCACGTGCTTCAAGTGCTTCGTCGATTTGCACGAGGATTGCGTCAGTTAAACCGCTTTTCCCTATTTGGAATAGTGCATCCAAATGATGTGCTTCGCTACGTAAAAATCTTTTTTGTTTACCTGTTAACATGTTTACCCGCCAACTTTCATTGTAATCATATCGATCATCTTTTTTGTGTCAGGATAGACTCCTGTCCACTTTTCAAAAGCAAGAGCTCCTTGATGGACGAACATTCCAACCCCATTCATCGTCTTGGCCCCTGCTTGTTTTGCTTGTTTTAAAAATTCCGTTTCAAGCGGATTGTAAATTATGTCCGCTACTACTGCACCGTTTGCCACGTTCTTTGGATCGAGCGGTATTCCTTCTTGTGCAAAATTCATACCGACTGACGTGGTTTGTACTACAAGACCAAACTCACCGAGTCGATCTTCAGCGTCCTCAATAGAGAGCGCGTGACCACCATTCATATCTGCCGCCAGTTCTGCGGCTCTAGAAGCAGTTCGATTCGTAAAATAGAGAGGTCCATAGCCAGCTGACTGCAACGCAAAGGCGATGCCTCTAGCCGCGCCACCAGCTCCAATAAGTAATACCGAGCCTTTCACTGAGTCCGAAAACTCTTCCAACGATTTAACGAACCCCGCTCCGTCCGTATTGGCACCGATTAGTTTACCATCATCTGTTTGATAAACTGTGTTAACCGCATCCATGACTGTTGCTGATTCATCCACTTCATCGAGAAAAGGAAGAATCGCCTGCTTGTGGGGTACCGTCACATTGAAGCCACTGCATCCAAGTGAACGCAAGCTTCTTATTGTCTCTTGCAAGCTTCCCGCAGTTGCATGAATCGGTATATACGTTGAGTCCAAAGCGTTATCTTTAAACCACTGATCATGCATGACCGGTGACATTGATTGCGCGATTGGATCACCTATTACCGCATACCATTTTTTCATCTGGTCTTTCCTCCTGTCCCTGTTAAATCAATGAAGGTCTGATTTCGACATTGACACCTTTTGGTGCATGTACAGCCACTGTGACATTGGCATGCTGAATCGTAATCCAGCCAAGCCCTGAAATCACTAAATCCGTCTTCGCTTCCTTAATTGAAAACTCATGACGTATAAGTGCCGGCAACTTCTCAAGTGATGCAGGTCCTGGTGGCGATAGCATGTCACCAAGATGGTTTTTGTACAATTCATCGGCATTTTCCAACTTCGTCCGGTGAACTGGCAAACCATTTGCTGCATAAATGTTGAAAGAAGAGCGACCCCCTTGAATAAAGTCAAAACGGGCAAGTCCGCCGATGAATAATGTTTGTTCAGCATTCAGCTGATAAACTTTCGGTTTCAGCTCTTTCTTCGGCGTTATCAATTTCAAATCATGAGGATCCAAGTGATGAGCCATTTGATGATCGTTAATAATCCCTGGTGTATCCATTAGCATTTTACCGTCGTCTAATGGAATTTCTACTACATCAAGAGTTGTCCCTGGGAAGTACGATGTCGTAATCACATCTTCCATACCGGTCGCATCTTTAATGATTCGATTAATAAAAGTAGATTTCCCTACATTCGTACAACCGACTACGTAGACGTCCTTACCCTTACGGTATTTCTCAATCGCGTCAAGTGCTTCACTCATACCGTTGCCTTTTACAGCGGAAACTAGTAACACATCGATTGGTTTCAAACCTAGCTTTGCAGCTTCCGTCTTCATCCAATTTTTCACTCGCTGCGGATTAATCGCTTTCGGCAGGATATCTGCCTTGTTTCCGATTAACAAAATATCTTTCTTGCCTACAAAGCGATGCAGACCATTGATCCAACTACCGTTGAAGTCAAAAATATCCACAACTTTCACGATCAAGCCTTGTTTTTCACCGATTCCATTTAAAATCGCTAAAAAATCGTCTCCTGATAAGGATACCGGCTGTAATTCGTTATAGTTTCGTAATTTAAAACAGCGTTGGCATATGACATCTTCTTTTTCTAATGAAGCTGGCGGCGCATATCCTTCCATTGTCTTATCCGTCGTTTGGATCGTAATACCGCATCCAATACACTTGATCAATTCCAAATTTAGTCCTCCCACGTAAGTAATCCTTTTCTTTTAAACCTTGCCATAATCCTTCGTTCAATCGCACGGTTGAACTTCGTAATCGTCGCATCGGAACTTGCTACAGGGACGACTAATATCGTCTGCAGCCCCACACGATTCGCACCCAAGACATCCGTTAACAATTGATCGCCAATCATGACGACTTCTTTTTTTGGCAAGCCTAATGTAGCAAGTGCCTGATAAAACGACCTTTTCAGCGGCTTGCGTGCTTCACAAATATACGGGATGCCTAATGGATCACAAAAGTGACTGACGCGTTCTATATGGTTATTGGAAACAACTGTAATTTGCAAACCAGCATCGCGCATGGACTTGAACCACGCCATAATATCTTGCGTAGCATCCGCACGATCCCATTCAACGAGTGTGTTATCTAAATCTGTAATGATACCCTTAATACCATTCTCAAGAAGGTCTTCTGGTTTAATCAAAAACACGGATTTTACATAAGCACTCGGTAAAAAATGATTTAACACATTATCCTCTCCGCCCTACAACAAATTCTTGTCTGATTATAACATAGTTGTGTAGCCTGCACGCACAACTATGTCTGATTTTATCGCTTTTCTTGTCAGTGATAGACCATCCGTCGTTTGCATAGAGTAAACTACTAATAATCGGAGGTGGTCACATGAGCGGTTTTTTCCTAGCCGTCATGCAATTATGGTTAGAGATCCCCGCGCTAATCGGTTATATCCGAGGGCAAGCTTTCCTTCGTCCATTGTCCAAGAAAGAAGAAGCAGAGTGCCTGAGACGATTAGCTGAAGGAGATGTAAGTGCACGTGATGAACTCATTGAACACAATATGCGTTTAGTCGCCCATATCGTCAAGAAGTTCCAGCCAAAGCACGAACTACTTGATGATTATATTTCCATAGGTGCGATTGGTCTGATGAAAGCCGTCAACAGTTTTACGCCAGACCGTAAAACTAAACTCGCGACGTATGCTGCACGCTGTATTGAAAATGAAATACTTATGTATTTACGAACTCAAAAAAAGGTGCAAAAAGATGTCTCCCTCTACGAACCAATCGGCATGGATAAAGATGGCCAATCCCTAGAAATCGCAGACCTCCTTCAAACAAACGACATACCTCCACAAACAACCGTAGAACAAAATGAACAAAAAGAGCGTCTCTACCGTCATTTGGATAAACTTGATTCACGCGAGTTGGAAATCATTCAAAGACGTTACGGCTTGCTGGATGATCAGCCGATGACACAAAAAGAAATTGCTGAGCAACTGAATATTTCCAGGAGTTATGTTTCACGTATCGAGAAACGGGCGATCGTCAAATTATATCAATCGTTTAAGCATGAATACCAATAATGCAAAAAGCGTTTCCGATCGTGCAACAGAGGGCGACAGCCCCCGCACACCGGAAACGCTTTGTTTCTTTTCTCAGTCAGCTTTAACCTCGCGTAAAATAATTGCTGCCAATAGTGCTGTGACGATAAATACTCCACCCATTAAGAATTCCATTGAATGTCCCTCCTCTCAACCAAACGAACTGCTAATCTGTCTACTAAGACATTTTATCATAGAACGATCAAAGTTTCGAGATGACGCGCAAAACAATCTGTGACGAGTGTTTGGCTGCCAGTGGTAAAAATTCATCAAAACTGACTGTCGATTCCTTACCGGCTATATCAGATAGCGCGCGGATGACAACGCATCGCGTGTTGAACTGATAACAGACTTGCGCGACGGCCGCCGCTTCCATTTCTACGGCGATGACGCGTGGGAATCTTTTTTTAACTTGTAGGACTTTTTCAGGATCATCCATGAAAGTATCAGCTGATGCGATAGTTCCTACAGCATGTTCATATGTATCTAACTCAATTACTGCTTCTCTAGCAAAATCGATCAGTTTAGAATCTGAAGGAAAGCTTGCAGGAAGTTGAGGAACTTGGCCCAGCTCGTAGCCGAATGCAGTGACATCGACATCATGATGCAGGACATAATCAGATATTACAACCGTTCCCACTTCGAGCTCTGGATTAGTTCCACCTGCAGAACCTGTATTCAAGACTACGTCAGGTTTGTAGTTTTGCAAAAGGATTGTTGTTGCCATGGCAGCGTTTACTTTTCCGATGCCACTTTTCGTTACAATCACTTGATGCTTGCCTACTTTGCCTTCAATAAACTCACAATTTCCCACGGTTGTGATTTTCCCAAGACCAATTTCTCTGCGTAATATTTCGACTTCTTCCTCCATGGCACCTACGATTGCTATTTTCATTTATGCCTTCTCCCCTTTTCACTTACTAGAATGTGCTGCCCAATAGGCAGCACATCGGTAGGTTAATTCACTTACTTCAAAACTTCCATTTTGACAGGTTTCCAACCTTGGCCGTCCACCCACTGAAGATATACTTTGAATTTTTTGGAATTGTCTTTACTTCTCACAATGCCTTCTGATTTTTGAGGACTGCCGCCATTCTGAATCCGATCAAAATACAATTGATCTTCAGACATGCCAGTTGCATAGGATATGGCTTTCTTTTTCTCATGCCAGTCATCGGACTGACCATCATACTTTGAAACGTGCTCGCCTGATTGCTTTGTTCCAACAGGTTTCCAGTCAGGATTCACAACCACTTTCTTACCAGAATCCGATGAAGTTTCTTTCTTTGGCTTGTCCTGTTTTGGTTGTTCCTTTTTAGGTTCCACTTTTTGGGTTTGTTGTTTTTTCGGTTCGTCTACTTTAGGCGCTTCTACTACTGGTGCTTCCGGTTCTTCAACCACTTCATTTACCACTTCGTTATTTTCTTCAGGAGCCTGAACTTCTGGTTCATCTGGTTCATCTGCTTCTTCCGGCTCGGCGTCTTCCGTTTCAGGCTTGTCCTCATCGTTCTCATCGTCTAAAACGATAGGTTCCATTGGGGCTGTATCTGATTGTGTAGATTGTTCAGGCTTGTCAATTGCCACTTCTTTTTCATCGTCACCAGTAAGAAAGATGATAGCAACAACCGCAATAAGGAAAATCACAACACCTATTGAAATATTTAATACTCTATTCACTTTGCTTGCTTTACTGCCTTGTTTTCTTGACGTTCTCGAATACTTCGGACCTTGATCTGCCATTTCAGACATCTCCTTTACTTAAAATGAAACGCGTATACTTCGGCGAATTGAATTAAAAATCACAATACCGTCTTCTACTAGTGAGAAGACGGTACGTGTGTCATTTTATCTCGAGTATCTCTACTGACATTTCACCGCCGGGAGTCTGGATCCTTACTTTGTCATCCTTTTTTCGGCCAATTAACGCTTTCGCAATTGGCGAGTCGTTTGAGATCATACCTTCCAATGGATTGGCTTCAGCAGAACCAACAATTGTGTACGTCTCTTTTTCACCATCAGGAATTTCTTTAAAAGTAACTGTCTTGCCTAATTGCACTTCATCCGTATTCAATTCATCTTCAGTTATAATGACCGCATTACGAATCATTCCTTCAATAGAAGAAATCTTACCTTCTACAAATGCCTGATCTTCTTTCGCTGAATCGTACTCGGAGTTTTCCGATAAATCACCATAGCTACGTGCAATTTTAATGCGTTCTACTACTTCCACACGTTTAACCGTTTTCAATTGTTCTAGTTCGTCTTCTAACTTTGCTTTACCTGCAGCCGTCATTGGAAATTTCTTTTCTGAAACCATGTAATAACACTCCTCATATGTCTGTTCATAAAAAATACTATGTCGCACAAACTTCAATTATGTGACATAGCGGAACTATTTTAGTTTTAACTATACTTTTTTCCGTTCCTCATTCTAAACTGGACGAAAAAAAGCCCTTGCTTGTCTTGCATGCATCCTATTTATACTATACAAACACTGGCAGATGCTGAATTAATTTAAAATTATGTCATCATCATATTATACTTCGTCAACAGAAGCAAGAATTGTTTTTATCTTCGTTACCATCAAATCGATTGCGACCGCATTCTCGCCGCCTTCAGGAATGATTATATTAGCATACTTTTTTGTCGGCTCAATAAATTGATTATGCATCGGACGCACAACCGTAACGTATTGCTCGACGACAGAATCTACTGTACGTCCACGGTCATGAATATCCCGTAAAATCCGACGAATAATACGTATATCAGAATCCGTATCAACAAATAGCTTGATATCCATTAGATCCCGCAATCGTTCATCTTCCAACACTAAGATACCTTCAAGAATGATGACATCTTGTGAATCTACAGTTACTTTTTCAGCTGAACGAGTATGCAATGTGTAATCATATGTCGGCTTTTCGATTGCTTGTCTATTGATCAACTGGTGGATATGCTGAATTAGTAGGTCAGTATCGAATGCTAATGGGTGATCATAGTTCGTTTTTAATCTTTCTTCAAGTGCTAAATGCGATTGGTCTTTATAGTAATCATCTTGTTCAATGACGACGACAGAATGACCTTGAAATACTTCATGTATCTTTTTGGTGACACTAGTCTTACCGGAACCAGAACCACCGGTAATACCAATTACGACAGGTTTTTTCTTCACAGTGATTCCCCTTTGTTTCCTACTGTTTATTCTTTTTTCACAGCTATTAAGATGCCGTCACCTATAGGTACTAGTGACGTTTCATAGTGATTGTTTTGCATTGCCCAGCTCGTGAATTGTTGCAAATTTCGGATCATTGTCCGGTTGCGTTTTGGTATGTCTCCATCTTCCAACAGCACCATACCATGCATAAACATATTATCACAATAGATAACACCTGCGGGACCGACGAGCGGGCTATATTTGTCGAAAAACTTTCGATATTGCCCTTTGGCTGCATCAATGAACAGTGTGTCAAATGGTTCTTGTGGTAACTCGGCCTCATCTAACTCGAGTGCGTCACCCTGAATGATTGTAATACGCTCTTGCAGTCCACTGCGCTCAATATGTTCGACCGCTTTCTCATACCGTTCTGCATCGCGCTCAATCGTATAAATTACAGCATCGGGAAAAGCTTTCGCCAATCGAATAGCCGAATAGCCGATCGCGCTTCCGATTTCGAGAATACGTTTCGGCTGCTGGATTTGCAGCAGCCCAATTAATGTATATAAGCCTGTATCATCCATGATTGGCACACGATTCTCTGCGGCGTAGTGCTCCATTTCTAGGACGAGTGGCTCTTTTACTTCCGCAAAGCGGCTAATATACGCATTGTAGTCCGTCATATCTAGTTCCCCTTTACGACGTATTATTTATATTGGCTGTCGATATACTTTGCTTTGTTCTTAAGATGTTCTTCATACGTTTTAGCAAAGTAATTCTTGCCATTTTTATCTGCCAAGAAGAACAAGTATCCCGTCTTGGATGGTTCTACTGTTGCCTGGAGCGAAGCAGTTCCGGCATTCGCAATAGGTCCTGGCGGCAATCCTTTATTCTTATACGTATTATAGATATTATCCACTTTCAGGTCCTCATTCATGACGCGGGCTTTGTGTTCTCCTAATGCATATAAAACGGTTGGATCTGTCTGTAACGGCATCCCTTGCTCAATACGATTATTGAAGACGCTCGCAATCGTTTCGCGATCCGTTTGACCAGTTGCTTCTTTTTCTAACAGCGAGGCAAACGTTAGCATTTTATGCACTGAACGGTTTTTGCCTTCCTCCGCCCAATACGCTTTATACGGTATCACGTTCTGTACGGTGGCATCCACCATCGTATCGACCACTTCTTTCACTGTAGGCTTTTCCTCAAAGAACGGATAAGTGGCAGGGAATAGATAACCTTCAAGTGCATAACGTATATTCTCATTCAGAATTTCTTTTGTTATGACTTCTGGATATTTCTCCATATATTCTTGAATGACTTGTTCATTCGTTACATACTCCATAAACTGCTCTTTAGTAATCGTCGTCTTTTTGCTTGTTCTTTCTGCAATTTGATCTATCGTTAACCCTTCCGGAATCGTAAGTGTAAATGCCGGTGTGCGGTAGACCACGCCTGTTTTCAGGCTCTTAATCAATTCATCTGGTGTCATAGACTGTGTTAATCCATACGTGCCAGCCTGAAAATCTGCTTCATTGTTTACTTTTGCATAGTATTTGAAGATCCGAGCATTTTTAATAATCCCGGACTCTTCCAGTTTTTCTGAAATCATATCCAAACCTGAACCTATCGGAATTTCTACTTCAACAATTTTTTCCGAATCTGGATCAACAGGTTCTAACGCACTTTTTATGTATGTATAGACCGAAAAACCTCCAACTATCCCTACAACCAATACGACTGCCACAATCCAAAGCACTATTTTTCTAACGGTTCTCACTTCTTCCTTCTGTTCTAACATACGTTCAAACATGACATCTTTTTTTCTCTGGGGCTCTTTTTCCACAAGCCTCACCTCTTCTTCCGCTATAGATAAATCCATTAAAAAAGACGGAACGGTCAGCACCATTCCGCCCGTCACATGATATTATCGCTTACTCGTCTTCTTCTTCTAGGAATGTGTTCAATACTTCTTCGATCATATCCCATTCTTCATCAGATTCGATTTCAAGAAGTGATCCGCCATCTTGTCCTTCTTCAGTTGGAATGAAAGCAGAAGCATGGATTTCAACTTCCTCGTCATCGTCTCTCTCTTCGCCATCTAAAACATGATAAAGTACATATGATCTTTCATATTCTTTTGAATCAAATGTTAAAATTACCTCACATACGTGTTCTTCGCCGTTCTCATCTACGATTGTCATTGTTTCTTGTCCGTGTTCCATTGTTTAATCACCTCTAGTTTTTTTGTGAATCCAAATAACCTTGTAAAATCATGACAGCTGCCATTTTATCTATGACCGACTTACGTTTTTTACGACTGACATCCGCTTCAATTAAGACGCGTTCAGCAGCCATAGTAGTTAATCGTTCATCCCATAAAACGACAGGTAAACCGAATTTTTCGCGTAATTTCTCCGCATATTGTTCGGATGCTTCTCCACGGGGCCCAATCGTATTATTCATATTCTTAGGATACCCGACGACAAACTCCGTCACTTCGTATTCTTCTGTCAATTGTTTGACACGTTTCATCCCGAAAGAACCTACCGCTTCATCAATTTTGATAGTTTCGATTCCTTGGGCTGTCCAACCGAGGCTATCGCTTATCGCAACCCCAACGGTCTTCGTGCCAACATCCAATCCCATAGTTCTCATTCTGTTTTACCTCTATTTTCTCGGATATAGAACTTCACTAATTCTTCTAGAATCTCGTCCCGTTCCAGTTTCCGAATCAGACTACGCGCATCTTCGTGGCGTGGAATGTAGGCTGGATCACCAGATAGTAAGTAACCAACCATCTGGTTAATTGGATTGTAACCTTTTTCTTCTAATGATTTGTAAACGTGGAGCATGACTGTTTTGACTTCTTCCTCCATTGATTCTTCAGGAAAGTTAAACTTCATCGTTTCATCGGACGAATTCATACTCGACACCCCGCTTTCCGATTTCCATTTATGTCTATAACGATCTACCGTCAAAATATACATAGTAAATAGATTTGTGGATCAACCACCGTTCAAATTCGTTCTAGTCTGGCTCTTTCCTATAGGCATGTACTTTATTCACCCGAATGGAAATTAACTAGTTACATGTATCTACATTTTATGATTCATCGCTCTACATAATGGTTAAACAGATTTTACATAATCATACACGGATTGAAGCGCATCATCAAGTTTTGACGCATCTTTCGCCCCGGCCATCGCCATGTCCGGACGTCCGCCGCCTTTTCCGCCACAAAGTGACGCAACATGATTGACGATTTTACCTGCGTGGTAGTTACCACCTTTTAAATCATCGGTAACGCCAGCGGCCAGCATAACTTTCCCATCTGTTACTGTACCAAGTACAATGACGCCTTTGGAAGTTTTTTGTTTCATTTCATCAATCAATTGACGTAAACCGTTATTGTCTTTCACTTCTACATTTGCAGAAATGACTGTAATATCTTCGATCTGCTGAGCTGTTTCCAGGACACTCGCCAATTGGCTGTTGCCCATCTTCGCTTGCAGTGATTCATTTTCACGTTGAAGTTCTTTAAAGTCAGCAAGAATCGACTCGACTTTCGTGATGACTGTTTTCGGTGTAGCTTTTGCAGTTGCTGCTACTTGATCGATGACCGCTTGATCTTCTTTAAATGAACGGAATGCTTGTCCACCTGTGAAAGCCTCAATACGTCGTGTGCCTGCTCCAATGCCGCCTTCAGAAACGATTTTGAATACGTTGATGTCTGACGTGTTACGAACATGACATCCTCCACATAGCTCAACTGAGTAGTCACCGACTTTGACAACACGAACAATGTCGCCATACTTTTCACCGAACAATGCCATCGCACCCATTTCTTTTGCTTCTGCTATCGGTGAAATGATGGTATTGACAGGAGTACCTGCCCAAATTTGTTCATTGACCTGGAATTCGATACGCTCGAGTTCTTCTTTTGTGACTTGTCCAAAATGGGAGAAGTCAAAACGAAGACGATCCGGACCAACATATGAACCTGCTTGATTGACATGTTCACCGAGAACATCTTTCAATGCGCGGTGCAATAAGTGTGTAGCCGTATGGTTCTTGACTGTTAGATTGCGTGAGAACCCGTCCACTTTTGCACTAACGGATACGCCTTCATTCAATTCACCTGAACTGATGAAGACCGTATGTAAGTTTTGTCCATTAGGCGCTTTTTTGACGTCGCGAACTTCCGCTGTGAACGATTCGTTTGAGATCGTTCCTTTATCAGCCACTTGACCGCCACTTTCTGCATAGAACGGAGTTTGATCCAAAATGATTTGTACTGTTTCTCCTTCAGATGCATGTGCGATACGTTGTCCATCTTGAATAAGGACACTGACGATTGCAGTGGTTTCTAGTTGGCCATAGCCAATGAATTCACTCGCTTCATGTACTTCACCAAGGATACCGGATTGAACATGCATAGAGTCCGATGTTGCGCGCGCAGCACGTGCACGATTTCGTTGTGCAGCCATTTCTTCGTCAAACCCGATACGATCGACTGCCACATCTTCTTCGAGAGCGAATTCCTCTGTTAGTTCAAACGGGAATCCGTATGTGTCATAGAGTTTGAACGCGTCGCTGCCTGAAACGATTGGCAAGCCTGAAGCTTTTGCCTTTTCAATGATCGTTGTAAGAATCGCCATACCGTCATGCAAGGTTTCGTGGAAACGATCTTCTTCGTTTTTCACGACTTTCATAATGAAGGCTTGTTTATCATGAACTTCAGGGTAGAAGTCTTTCATGATATCCCCAACAATTGGCACTAGCATGTACATAAACGGCTTATCAATGCCTAGTTGTTTCGCAAAACGAACTGCTCTTCTTAATAGACGGCGCAGAACATAGCCACGGCCTTCATTGGAAGGAAGTGCTCCGTCTCCAATAGCGAATGCTACTGTGCGAATATGATCCGAAATTACTTTAAACGCTGTGTCTGCTTGAGTCGTTTCTCCGTACTTTCTGCCTGAGACATTTTCTACCGCTTCAATGATCGGTAAGAACAAGTCCGTATCGAAGTTCGTAGGCACGTCTTGGATAACTGATGCCATGCGCTCAAGACCCATTCCTGTATCAATGTTTTTCTTCGGAAGCGGTGTATACGTGTGATCAGGATTGTGATTGAACTCAGAGAATACTAAGTTCCAGATTTCCAAATAGCGTTCGTTTTCTCCACCTGGATATAATTCAGGATCTGAGAAATCGTCACCGTAACTTGGTCCGCGATCGTAGAAGATTTCGGAGTTCGGACCACTTGGACCTTCACCGATATCCCAGAAGTTCCCTTCGAGACGAATAATACGTTCTACCGGAATACCAATCTGATCTTTCCAGATTGCGTACGCTTCTTCATCTTCCGGATGGATGGTAACTGACAAGCGTTCCGGATCAAAACCGATCCATTGTTCATTTGTCAGGAAATCCCACGCACGAATAATGGCTTCTTCTTTGAAATAATCACCAATAGAAAAGTTGCCGAGCATTTCAAAGAACGTATGATGACGTGCTGTATAGCCGACATTTTCAATATCGTTTGTGCGGATCGATTTTTGTGCATTAGCAATCCGCGGGTTTTCAGGAATCACTCGTCCATCAAAGTATTTCTTCAATGTAGCAACTCCACTGTTGATCCATAGCAGTGATGCGTCATCAACTGGCACTAATGCAGCTGATGGTTCTACATTATGCCCGTACTCTTGAAAATAGTCTAAAAACATTTGGCGAATTTCAGATGCCGTAAGTTTTCTCATCGTTTTGCTCCTCCTAAAATTAAAAAAACTCCACCCCTTGTATAAAGGGGCGAAGGTTTCATTGATCGCGGTACCACCCTAATTACCGCATGACGCGGTATCTCGAGTTGCCTTAACGCGGCAAGACGGCAGGGATTAGCCTGCAACTTCGGAATAGCGTTCGCTGTAAATCTGAGAGAGCTTTTTCAGCCAAGAAGCTCTTTTCTATGACACAGAATAAACAGGTACTTGTTCCTTCAACGTTTTTCATTATTTCTAAACGAATTATAGGAAAGTTCTCTCGCTTTGTCAATCAGTCACTTCAAGAAAGTCGAATGGTGACACATTGTTCATGCCAATAAGCGGATCAATTGCAGTAAAATTGTCCATCGTTAGCTTCGCTTGCGACATGTCTTGTGGTTCAACCGTCACTTTTACTGGTGCTGCACCGAGTGAGATAGTTTCCACCGTTTGTAGTGTCTGAGCTTCTTGTGTTTCCCCAGTTATGCGTTCTTGTAACGTCGTCTGCCGCTCAGTTTCGTCGGTGCGCGCAATACCCGCTTTAAATTCTTCTGCTTCACCGCACAGGATTAAGAAGTTCTTCGCACGCGTAATCCCTGTATAAAGCAGATTACGACGCAACATTTTACGCTGACTTCTGACAATTGGCATGACGACAATCGGAAATTCACTACCTTGGGATTTATGGATCGAACAACAATACGCAAGTGTTAACTGATTTAAATCACTTCGCTCGTACTGCACTTCATTGCCGTCATAGGAGACCACCATGATCGCTTTTTTGTCCGTAGTTTCTTTCGCTAACATTATGGCAACGACTTCCCCCATATCCCCGTTAAAGACGTTGCTTTCCGGTTGGTTGACGAGTTGCAGCACTTTATCTCCGATGCGATACGTCGTTTCACCGAAGACCATTTCTTTTCTACCCTCTGCAGGTGGATTCGTCACTTCTTGTATCATTTTATTCAAACCATCTATGCCTGCTGGACCTTTGTACATCGGTGCCAACACTTGAATGTCTTTAATGGAATGCCCTTTGGATGTGGCGTTTTGGATAATTTGTTTGACCGCAGGCAAAATTTGATCACTTGACGCTCTAATAAATGAGCGATCCGACGTCTTCTTCGTGACATCCATCGTCCATTCTTTTTGCTTGATCATATGGGCCATTTCGATGATGGTTGAGCCTTCACTTTGTCGGAAAATATCGGTCAGTTCAACAACCGGAATTTTTCCTGACTGCATGAAATCATGTAACACTTGTCCAGGTCCTACAGAAGGTAGTTGGTCTTGGTCCCCAACGAATAATAACTGTGCATCGTTGCGAACAGCTTTTAACAGCTGATGCATGAGCCACGTATCGACCATGGAAGTTTCATCAATGATGATGAGATTTCCATCTACTTCCCGCTCCATCTCTTCTTCCGCGTCCTGACCCGTAAATCCGAGTAGACGATGGATCGTCATAGCAGGTAATCCGGTTGATTCGGACATGCGCTTCGCCGCGCGTCCGGTAGGGGCTGCCAAAATGATCGGAAACGGTTCTTTTTTACGTGCATACTCTTCGAGGTCAAGTGAGATGCCATGCAGCTCTGCATACGCCTCAACTAAGCCTCTTATGACGGTTGTTTTCCCTGTTCCTGGTCCACCTGTTAAAACGAGCAATGAAGAATGAAGGGCTCGTTCTATTGCCTCGACTTGCGTTTCGGCATACTGCACTTCCAAACGTTCCTCTATTTCACCAATAGCTTTTCTAATTTCAGAAGCAGGAAATTGTTCTGCGACTTCATTTTCAAGAATTTTATTGACCTTAGCGGCAATACCAATTTCTGAAAAATAAAGAGAGGGTAAGTAGAGACGCTGCATTTCAGCAGACAGAGTGCCTTCTTCGACAAGTTCAATTACGGCTTGAGTGATCGAGTCGTACGAGATGATATGTGCCTGACTCGATTCAAGTAGCTGCTTCGCTTGAGGTAAGATTAGCTCTGACTCTACGTAGACATGTCCTGCTGACTGTACTTCACTATGTACGCTGTAATAAACAGCTGCCTTAATACGGGCAGGATGATCTCCTACGAGCCCGAGTTGCTTGGCGAGATCGTCTGCACGTTGAAAGCCGATCCCTTCAATTTCTTTAATTAAACGATATGGATTTTCCGTTAGAATCGTGATGGCCTCATCTTGATATGCTTGATATATACGCATAGCTATTTGCGGACCGAAGCCCCATTCATTTAGTTGCACCATTGTACGCTCAAGTCCTAAATTTTCCTGTAGGACGGAAACGAGCGTGTCTTTCCGCTCGTCACTTAAACGCGGGATTTGATCCAGAACACTGCGATCTTCAAGAATTTTCTGGATGACGTTATTGCCGAGTGTCTTGACAATATCACTAGCTGTTTTCTTTCCGATTCCAGGAAATAAATCACCAGATAGATACAGGATTAAACCTGCTTCTGTCGCAGGCAACTCTTTCGAAAACGTCTGCACGTCGAACTGCTGTCCATGCACCGGATGATTGACAAGTCGACCCGTAAATTTATAATCTTCTTCCGCAACTAAAGGAGGGAATGACCCTTTGATCACTATTTCACTGTCGCGGTAATCGGTATTGGTGGAAGTGACTTTTAGCTTGACGATGGAAAATAGATTCGTCGTATTATGGAAAATCGTCACGACCGGCCTGCCGATTAGATATGGTTCTGTTTCATTCATCGAAGGGGCTCCCTCCTTTTCTGCTAATGTATTACTCGCCTTGTTCTCCAAGCTTGATCATATCGAATAAGTAACGCGCCTGTGTATGGTCAGGTTCTGCAGTGAATGCTTGTTTTAAGTGTGACAGTGCACTTGCTTTGTCTTCTGTTGATACTGCATATAAAACACCCAAATTATAATGGCTATCCGCATGTTCTGGAGCTACTGCCAAAATGGATTCAAATACAGGCTTCGCCTCTTTAAATAGCTCGAGCTTAGCTAGTAAAATCCCATAGGACAATGCAATTTCCTGATCATCAGAATTCAATTCAACGGCACGCTGCAAATAGGGCAAAGCCAAACGGTCATTACCTGCTTGTTCCATACTTTTACCGAGCATGAAATACGCATCTGCAGAGTCTAAACCTGTATTGATCGCTTTTTCATATAATTTTGCTGCCTCTTCAAAGCGTTCTTGGTTGTAATATAGATTTGCCAGTCCATAAAAAGCGGTTCCGGCATTTTCGTCAAGCGTTAATGCTTTTTGGAAAAACGGTTCCGCCTGCTCAGCATCTCCAAGTGACGCAAAAATATTTCCGATATTGATATAGCCTGTAGGCTCTTGTGGATTTTCTTCTACTGCTTTCATGAAAAGCTCGATCGCTTTCTCATAATTGCCTTCTTGCATTTCTTTAATCGCATTTTGATGAATCGACATGCTATTGCCTCCTTATCCTACGTATGTCAGTTTCTTGCCGTCTTTAAATACTTCGTTGATTGTTCCGCCACCTAGGCACTCATCACCGTCATACAGCACGACAGCTTGTCCAGGCGTGACCGCACGAACAGGTTCATCAAAAGTCACAATCGCTTCGTTACCAGACAACTGCACAGTTACTTTAGTATCCGGCTGACGATAACGGAATTTAGCTGTACAAGTGAATGTCTCCGGTAATTCTTTCGGTGAACAAATATTCATATCCGTTGCTTGTAAACTCGTTGAGAATAGTGTGTCGTGGTAGAAGCCTTGTTCAACTAGCAACACATTGCGCTCCAAGTCTTTACCGACCGCAAACCAAGGTTCTCCAGCTCCGCCAATTCCTAGACCATGACGTTGCCCAATTGTGTGGTACATGAGTCCGTCGTGCTTGCCCATCTTCACTCCGTCCATCGTCTGCATCTCGCCTGGACGGGCAGGTAAGTACTCCCCAAGGAATTCTTTGAAATTGCGCTCACCGATGAAACAGATTCCTGTTGAATCTTTTTTCTTCGCTGTTGCGAGTCCTGCTTGTTCTGCGATTTCACGAACTTCACTTTTCTCCATATGACCTAGAGGGAACATTACTTGCTGAAGTTGTTCCTGTGTCAATTGATTCAAGAAGTATGTTTGGTCTTTATTATTGTCTACACCACGGAGCATCGCTACACCGTTTTCGCGTTCTACGACTTGTGCATAATGTCCAGTTGCCAAATAATCGGCACCTAGACTTTTTGCGTGTTCGAGGAATGCTTTGAATTTGATTTCTTTATTACACATGACGTCGGGATTCGGTGTGCGACCTTTTTTATATTCATCCAAGAAATACGTAAATACTTTATCCCAATATTGCTTTTCAAAATTCACAGAGTAATACGGAATGCCGATCTGATCACAAACACTGCGTACGTCTTCAAAATCTTCTGTCGCGGTACAATGTCCAGATTCGTCGGTATCATCCCAGTTTTTCATAAAGATTCCGATCACTTCATAGCCTTGCTGTTTTAAGAGTAATGCCGCAACCGAAGAGTCCACTCCGCCTGACATTCCAATGACTACACGTGTATCGGCAGGTGCTTTTTTCGTTGTCATATTGTTCATCCTTTACTGAATTCATTTCACTAGTCGTTTGACTACTTTTGCGATTCGATTAGCTGCTTCTTCTATAATAAATTCATCCAAGTCGTAGCCGAAACTGATGCGGATCGAGTTTCTAGCTTTATCTGATTCCGTACCAAACATCGCCGTTACGACATGTGATGGTTCAAATGACCCTGCAGTACAAGCAGAACCACTAGAGACAGCTACCCCTTCTAAATCCAAGCTCATCAAAAATGTCTCCACATCGGTACCTGGAAACGATACATGATAAATATGTGGTAAGGATTCTACTGCGTGGGGAACAGTCGGTCGGAAATCGATTTGATTTTCTTCAAAGACATCCGCCATTTTTTGTTTATACGTAGAATAAGCTGTTTGCTTTTCTAATTTGGTTTGCTCGGCAATCGAGACCGCTTCTGCAAATGCAATTACAGCTGGCACATTTTCAGTACCTGCGCGTCGTTTTTTCTCTTGTGAACCACCGAGTACTTGGCTCGACAGCAACTTGCCATTTCGCTGATACAGGAAACCGACCCCTTTAGGTCCATTCACTTTATGAGCTGAAACCGATAAGAAATCGACTTGCAGTTCTTCGACGTCCAGTTGGCATGTACCATAAGCTTGCACCGCATCTGTGTGAAAAGCAGACTGATGTGTAGAGAGCAACTGGCCGATTTCTGCAATCGGTTGAATCGTCCCTACTTCATTGTTACCGTACATGATGGACACTAAAATGGTTTCATCTGTTAACGCATTCTGAACTTGTTCTGCGGTAATGACTCCATTATCGTCAGGTGATAGATACGTCACTTTATAGCCTTGTGACTCCAGTTGTTTACACGGGTTTAACACCGCGTGATGTTCAATTTTCGTTGTAATGATATGTTTTCCTTCTACATTCAACGACTGGACGTATCCAAAAATCGCCAAGTTATCCGCTTCCGTTCCTCCAGAAGTAACAATAATTTCATTGGGTGACGCATTGATCGAGGATGCGAGCGTTTTACGCGCATCTTCTAGCTCTTTCTTTGCGTGACGACCAAACTGATGCGTACTCGAAGGATTACCATATGTATCACGTAGCGCAGTGGTGAATCGCTCCAATACGGCTGGATGCATCGGTGTCGTAGCGGCATAGTCTAAATATATAGCTGGTTTCATAACTAAACTCCTTTAAATATAGAACATGTATTCATCAGCAGTAGACGTATCTTCAAATTCAATTAAGTCTTTGATTGTCGTATGATCTAATACCCCTCGGATTGCGTCTCCGATTCGTTTCCATAGTTCTCGTTGCGGAATATCGTCGTCATCAAGTCCTTCGACTAATTGGATCGGCCCTTCAAGCAAACGAATGACGTCTCCTGCCATAATTTCAGAAGGATCTTTTGCGAGTTTATAGCCACCGTAGGCACCGCGAACACTTTTCACCATTCCGCTGTTGCGTAAAGGTGGTATTAGTTGTTCCAGATATGCTTCAGAGAGATTTTGCTCTTCTGCGATTTTACGCAAAGGCACAGGACCCTCTCCATATTTTCGTCCTAGTTCTACTATTACTGTAAGTCCGTATCGTCCTTTAGTGGATATTTTCATTGGGCATCGTCCTTTACTAAAATTGCTGAAATCAGTATAGCATAATTGTATCACTGGTTCTTGCAAATGACTTCACTAATGTTTTACGGTATAATGAAAGAACAAACGTACGCTAGGAGGATGTACATGCATAATGAACCTTTGGCTTTTCGTATGCGGCCTGAGACGATTGATGAAGTGATCGGACAAGACCACGTCATCGGCAAAAATACTCCCTTATATCGGATGATCAAGAACGGGCATGTCCCATCTCTTTTATTATATGGTGAACCAGGTATCGGAAAAACGTCGTTAGCCTACGCAATTGCGGGTACGTCAAAACTGCCTTTCATTGCGTTGAATGCGACCGTGGCAGGTAAGAAAGATGTAGAAGATGTAGTGAAAGAAGCCCGAATGACAGGTAAAGTATTGTTATTCTTAGATGAAATCCATCGTTTCAATAAATTGCAGCAAGATACACTGCTTCCTCACGTAGAAAGCGGTTCGATCGTCTTGATTGGCGCGACAACGGAAAATCCATTCCACGACGTCAATCCCGCTATTCGTTCACGTTGTGGGGAAATCGTCCAGTTGAAACGATTGCAGCCAAAAGATTTACTGGAATTACTTGAGCGCACGTTGAAGGACGAGAAAAAAGGACTCGGTAAGGAAACGATCGAAATCACTACAGAACAACTCGAGAAAATTTCAGAAGGCGTAAATGGTGATGCACGAAAAGCTTTAACGTTCTTAGAATCATTACTTGCTGCAAGTGACGAAGAAGACGGTAAGATTATTATAGAAGATGCATTGCTCACTCAATTACTAACTAGGATTAGTTTACTAGGTGATAAAAAGGGATCGCATCATTTTAATTTATTATCCGCTTTACAAAAAAGTGTACGCGGAAGTGATGTCGATGCAGCGCTTTATTATTTAGCACAATTACTCGAAATCGGCGACTTAACTGCTGTTACTAGACGCATGCTCGTCATGAGTTATGAAGATATTGGATTGGCGGCGCCTGATGTCGGGAGCCGAGTTCTCGCGGCTACAGATGCCGCACAGCGTCTTGGCATGCCAGAAGCACGTATTCCACTTGCTACAGCCATTATAGAGATGTGCTTAGCATCCAAATCAAACTCTGCTTACAAAGCGATCGATGCCGCTACAAAAACATTGCATGAAAAACCAACAGGCGAAATTCCGATGCATTTACGTGACACACACTACAGCGGATCCGCTGCACTCGGTCATGGTGGCTACGTCTATCCACACGCAACACCGGTAGGTACATTCGGTGGTTGGACAGACCAGCAATACTTACCAGACAGCCTAGTACACTCTAAGTTTTACACTCCTGTAGAAGCAGGAGAGGAAACAAGAATGGCCGCCATTCACCAACGGCTTCAATCATTCAAAGGAAAAAAGAGTCCACGGTAGAAATATAGTTAGAAACCATAAAAAATCCACGCCCCCTCTAGTAGGTCAGCGTGGATATTTTTATATTACTCGAACATCTCTGCATCTTTTGGTGTGGAAATCGTATCGATATCATTAAAATAACTATACTTTGCATCGAGTTTTTGTTTATAACGGATATAATCCCGCCCAAAATAACTCGTGACATTCGCAGACATCTTCATGCCTGTCACAAACATTGTCTTTTCATTTACCGTCAGCTCTACATCCAGCTTCTCCACTACAGGAAACCCGCCATGCTTATGGACAAATTTCTCTGGTTGTGGACTATTCACCGATACAGCCTCCATCAACTGACGATAATCAGCAGGTGATAAAGAAAACTGCACGGCATAGCCGTAATCAATCTTTTCTATTTCTGCATCATGCACAAAAGGTTCTAACAGCGACAAGTCCATTACAGGAGAGGCAAACGGCACCCACACACCGAGCAATTCCGTGCGTTGCTCTTCTGTTAGCTCTTGCCATTCACTCTTGTTTTCTTCCAATGTCTCTTGCATAGCCAATTGATTGCCTTGGCGGAATAATTCAATGTTTTTCGCACCTTGTTTTGGAATTTTCCAGACGACTTCCTCTGAACTTTTCAGTGGATTCTGTTCAATATCCGCCTGAACTTGTACATTTTTGCTTGTACGTTTTGCAGGATCGGATGTGACGCTACTTTCGTCATACGCAATATTGGCATGGACCGATTCCAATTCATCCATCGCTTGTTCCGCTTTCTTCAATAAATCTTCCGCACTCGACGGGGCAGAAGACGTTTTTCCGCATCCTGTCACTGTAAATAGCAGTACTGCCAGGAATAGAACGATCAAACTTTTGTTCATCAGGAAACTCCCCTTCAATCAAAACTATTAACAGTGTACTTCACAGCAACGCAGTTGTCACGGTCCATTCCACCTTAATTGTGAGGAAAATTAGTCTACTGGCACGACCCAGTTAAACGGATCTTCCACTTTACCTGTCTGGATACCTGTAATCGTCTCGTATAACTTCAATGAAAGCTCACCGATTTCATTATGATTGATCTCGCATTTTTCACCTTCAAAGAACAGTTCACCTATTGGAGAAATAACAGCGGCCGTTCCTGTACCGAATGCTTCTTCCAATGTGCCTGCTCGATTAGCTTCCATAATTTCCTCGATCGACACTTTGCGTTCTGTTACTGGAATATCCCAATCTATCAATAATTCGATAACTGACTTGCGCGTGATGCCTTCTAAAATACTACCGTTAAGGCTTGGCGTGATGATTTCTCCATTGATTTTGAAGAATACATTCATCGCTCCTACTTCTTCGATATAGCGATGTTCTTTTGCATCAAGCCATAGAACTTGGGAATATCCTTCAGCTTCCGCCACTTCTTGGGCTTTCATCGCGCCTGCATAGTTACCAGCTGTTTTCGCAGAGCCTGTACCACCCACTGCTGCACGGACATACTGTGACTCCACTGCAATTTTAACAGGGTTGACTCCTTCTTTATAGTACGGACCTACCGGGGATAAAATAATCATGAGACGGTATGTTTTAGACGGTGCTACCCCTAAATAAGGCTGCGTCGCGAAAATGAATGGCCGCACATAAAGTGATGTTCCTGGTCTGTCCGGAATCCAGTCTTTATCAAGAGAAATCAACTCTTTCAGTGCACTTAACACAAATTTCTCATCGAACATCGGCATGCATAATCTATCATTTGAACGATTCAAACGTTTCATATTTTCCTCTGGACGGAATAAAACTACTTCTTTGTCTTCATTCAAATAAGCTTTCAATCCTTCGAAAACAGTTTGTCCATAATGCAAGACGATTGCAGCTGGATCTAGAAGAAACGGCTTGTACGGCTCAATACGGGGATCATGCCATCCCGTTCCATCTGTATAATCCATCACAAACATGTGATCAGTAAAAATCGTTCCGAAAGCAAGTGGATCATCTCCTGCCGGCTTGTCTTTTGGGGCGGTAGTTTCATAGTGTAAAATGTTTTTTTCAGTTGACATAAATAAACCCTCCTACATATTATCTAATTTGTCCGGTTCCTCGAATTACAAATTTGGAAGAAGTCAATGCTTCTAATCCCATGGGACCTCTTGCGTGAAGCTTTTGTGTACTAATACCGATTTCTGCACCATAACCGAATTCAAAACCATCCGTAAAGCGAGTGGAGGCATTGACGTAAACAGCTGCCGCATCTACGCTATTCAAAAACTGCTCAGCATGTGCATCCGTCTGTGTAATAATGCATTCTGAATGCTTTGTACTGTATGTGGCAATATGATCTAGTGCTTGCTGTACATTTTCCACGCTCTTTACGCGTACTGTCAAGTCCAAGTATTCACTTGACCAATCATTTTGTTCAACAGCTACGACATCTGGATGAAATGCCTGTAGCTGATCATCACCTTGTATTTGAACATCTTGGTCTTGCAATGCGTTGATCAAACTCTTCCCATGTTGCGCTAACCAGTTGGAATCAATCAATACCGTTTCGATCGCGTTACAAACCGAAGGACGTTGCGTTTTAGCATTAACGACTATATCAATGGCCATTTTCGCGTCGGCGGATTTGTCGATGAATACATGGCAATTCCCTGCACCCGTTTCAATTACAGGTACTGTAGATTCACGGATCACAGTTTGAATTAACTTCGCACCACCACGTGGGATTAAAACATCTAAATAGTCATTGAGTGTGAATAATTCTTTCGCCGTTTCTCGGCTTGTATCTTCAATTAATTGAACAGAATCCACTGGCAATGAACTTTTTTCAAGTCCGCGTTGAATGACACGCCATAGTGCTAAATTGGAATGTTTAGCAGAAGAGCTTCCGCGCAAGACGACCGCGTTTCCTGTTTTCAATGCTAGGGACGCTGCATCAATCGTCACATTCGGACGCGCTTCATAAATCATGGCGATGACACCGATCGGCACGCGCTTCTTGATAATATGTAAACCGTTTTCCTTATGGATTTCTTCCAGTGTTTCTCCAATTGGATCTTTAAGGTCAACTAGTAAACGAACACCTTCCGCCATCGCTTCAATGCGCTCAGGCGTCAATAAAATACGATCGAGTACCGCATCATCGATTCCTTTTTCACGTCCTTCCTCAATATCTTTTTTATTCTCCGCTAGTAATTGATCTTGTTCTACCAATAGTTGATCGGCAATCAATTGCAATGCTTGGTTTTTCTCTTCGGTTGTAGCCACGTTTAGTATAATACTCGCTTCTTTTGCAGCCTTACCTTTATCTCTAATTTCACTCATCATAAATCCTCCCCTATGATTATACTTGTACCCAGCGGTCACGGTGAATGACTTCTAACATCGGCTTGAATTCTTCCAGCTTATCCTTATCGGAAATCGTTAGTTTTAATTGTTCAGACGAATAAGTGACTTCACCTTTCCCGATCAATCCATTTAAACCGAACACTTCCACTACTTCCCCAACCTCAAAGTTCCCCTGTACTTTAAACACGCCAGCTGGTAATAAACTGCGTCCATTATGCACGATAGCCTCTTCGGCACCTTTATCGACGTATAGACGTCCCGTCGATTCGGAATGAAGGGCAATCCATTGGCGGTTTGTATTGATCGTGTGGGCAACAGGACTGGAAATATACGTACCGTCTCCGTGACCTTTTAAAATATCTAGCAATTTTGATGGACCGCGGCCTGTTCCAATGAAGACGGGAACGGCCAATGTGTGAGCAGTTCTTGCCGCCAGTAACTTCGAACGCATACCGCCCGTACCGACTTTTGAGCCCGTATCATCAGCGCCACCAAGCAATTCGTCTGTGACTTCCTCCAATTTAGTTAATCGTACAGCGTCCGGATCTGTTCGAGGGTTACTCGTATAGATCCCGTTGACATCCGTTAAAATAATCAACTGATCCGCGTGTAGAAAACCACTGACTAATGCAGATAACATATCATTATCACCGAACGTTAACTCGTCAATGGATACCGTATCGTTTTCGTTAATGATTGGCATAATGCCACGGTCAAGTAGTTCAGACATCGCCGCAAATGCGTTACGGTATCGATCACGATCCGCAAAGTCATGACGCGTCAATAAGATCTGTGCCGGTATGACGTTATGCACGCTAAACCTTTCGATATAGGATTGTATTAATAAGCTCTGTCCTACTGCCGCAGCGGCTTGTTTACCTTTAATCGTCTGCGGACGGGAGGAATAGCCTAGACGCGCAAAGCCTGCCGCCACCGCTCCTGACGAGACGACAATGACTTCATGCCCGATGTTTTTCAGCATCGCCAACGCGTCGACATGATCATTGAATTTCACCTGATCGATTTCTCCATTATCATTTGTTAACGAACTGCTACCGATTTTCACAACGATTCGTTGTCTTTTCATATGGATTCGCCTACCGTTTCTACATATCATTTGCTTTTATACAATAAAAAAGCCCAATCGTCCCGATAAAATCAGGACGAAAGGACGTAACTTCCGCGGTGCCACCATCATTGGATTCATTTTCACAAATCCCGCTTTCCTTCTAACGCCAAGGTGCGCGCCTGTATTTTCACAGGACTCAAAAGGCAGGTTCGACAAGGCATTGCGACGGAAACTTCCAGCCGATGGATTCCGCTCTCTAACACATGCTATTTATCTACTGGTCCTTCTTCAACGTTCCATATCATTTCCCCAATCATACAATATTCAGAGTAATTGTCAAGCACTGCTTCGTTACTTTCGCTGTAGCATACGGTCTAGCGCGTCAATCGCATCTGCAGAAGTAGTTGCATCCACTTTGATGATATTTTGCTCTTTACCTTCCACAATACTTTCAAGACTCCATAATAAATGCGGTAGATCGATACGGTTCATTGTCAAACAAGGACACATTAACGGATTTAGTGAAATAATATCTTGATCAGGATGATTTTCCATCAACCGGTTGACTAAATTCATTTCCGTGCCGATCGCCCATTTCGTTCCAGGAGCCGCGGCTTGAATTTGATCAATAATATACTTTGTGGAACCGTCGTCATCAGATTTCATCACGACTTCATGTGAACACTCGGGATGAACGATAATTCGGCGCTCGGGATCATTTTCACGTAACTGACGAATATTTTCTACCGTGAAGTTTTCATGAACGGAGCAATGTCCTTTCCATAAAATCACTCGACACTCTTCGTTTTCTCCAGCGTATTCTAAAGTATCTGTAATGGGGTTCCATACCCCCATATGGTCGAGTGGCACGCCAAGTCCGTATGCAGTGTTGCGCCCTAGATGTTGGTCAGGTAAGAATAGTATCCGTTTTTTCTGCGTGAAAGCCCATTGGACGATTTCTTTAGCGTTTGACGAAGTCACTGTTGCACCACCATGACGACCAACAAATGCTTTGATCGCTGCCGTCGAATTCACGTATGTCAGTGGAAGAATCGTATCACCAAAACGCGCATGCAAGTCTTGCCATGCTCTTTCCGTCTGGTAGATATCGGCCATATCGGCCATTGAACAACCCGCACGCATATCGGGTAAATAGACTTTTTGATTTTCCATTGTTAAAATATCTGCCGTTTCTGCCATGAAGTGCACGCCACAAAAGACAATATGTTCCGCTTGCTCGTTTGCTGCGCAAATTTGTGCTAATTGCAAAGAATCTCCTGTCGCATCCGCAAATTGAATCACTTCATTTTTCTGGTAGTGATGGCCAGGGATAAACAATTTGTCACCTAGCGTCTGCTTAATCGAGCGAATCTTTTCTTCCATTTCAGTCACCGTGTAGTGTTTATACCGTTCGGGCAACATAGCGTTTGCCTGTTCTTTTACAAGATCCATCATCGACATATTCTTCAGTCCTCCTGCGTAGTAAGTTGTATAGTCGCGCTAATATCCGCCGCCATAACGGAATGCGTTAGCGCGCCAACCGATATGTAATCAATCCCTGTCTTACCATAAGAAGCAATCGTGTCTTCTGTAATCATGCCCGAAACTTCGGTTACGATATGTGGAGGTACGAGTGGTAACCAGTCCGTAATTTCTTTCGGTGTGCGGTTATCAAACATAATAATATCCGCATTGGCTTCAACAGCTTCTTGTAGTTGTGCTAGCGATTCGATTTCTACTTCTATTTTTACCGTATGGCCTAATCGTGATCTTAATAGTTGCACGGCATGTGTAATAGAACCTGCATACGCCAAATGATTATCCTTAAGCATCACTGCGTCATATAAGCCGTTACGATGATTAAATCCACCGCCTGTTCGAACTGCATATTTATCTAGCATACGAAGTCCTGGCGCTGTCTTTCGTGTATCACAAACTCTTGTCTTCGTTCCGGATAATAATGCCGTTAGGTCCGCGGTTTTCGTCGCAATCGCAGTCATTCGCTGAATACAATTTAGAACTACTCGCTCCGCAGTCAACAGACTTCTAACAGAACCTTTTACAATCGCGAGTATTTGCCTGTCTGTTATTCTTTCGCCATCTTCCACTAGACATGTGACTTCTATTGAAGGATTCATCACGTGAAAACCTGTCGTAATGACATCTACCCCGCAAAACACTCCTGAAGATTTAGAAATGATTTGCATTTCACCTATCGCATCTGCAGGAAATAATGAATTAGCCGACAGATCACCATCTCCCACGTCTTCTATGAAAAACTGTTCGAGCATTGAGACCAATTTGATTTTATTCATCTACGTTCCTACAACCTTTCTCTTTTTCGAGTGTCTTTACATCTATCTTTACATATATACAGTTGTATGACAAGATGAATATATTATTTATTGCAGGAGGTCATTCATTTGCATTACTTTGATTACGCTGCCACAACGCCTCTTCGTGAAGAAGCCGCTTCCGTCTATGTATCCGTATCACAACAACAATTTGGCAATACGACGAGCCTGCACGATGCAGGAGGGGCTGCACAAAACGTATTGACCCATAGCAGAAAACAGCTATCTACACTTCTTGGCGTGCGTTCTGAAGGGATATACTTCACTTCAGGCGGTACAGAAAGTAACACGCTCGCCTTAGTATCTTTGGCTGAGTCGGCAAAGAACAAAGGACGGCATATTATTCTTTCTGCAGCTGAACACCCTTCCCTCCATTCAGCTGCAGCGTATCTTGAAGGACAAGGCTACCAAATTACAATGATCCCTTTTACATCAAAAGGCATAATCGATTTACAGGCACTAGAAGAGGCTATTACAGAACAAACGACTGTCGTATCAGTGCAGCATTGTAATCCGGAAATTGGGACCATTCAACCCATCCGATTCATATCGGAATTAGTAAAACCGAAGGGCGTTTATTTGCATAGTGACTGTGTACAATCATTTGGTAAATTATCTGTGCTTGACATCTCTCCATATGTAGACAGCTTGTCGATATCTAGCCATAAAGTGCACGGCCCAAAAGGTGTTGGCGCAGTCTATATCGATCCACGCATACGCGCTGTCCCACTCTTTCCAAGCGCTACACAAGAGAAAGGATTCAGAGGTGGAACGGTGAACGTACCAGGAATTGCAGCATTCGTTACAGCGGCTGAACTGGCAAATATCAATGAAGCAAAGTATCGCGCATTACGCTCACTCTTCATGAATATACTTTCTATACATCAAGATTTGTTCACTATCTATACTAGTCCCCGATCATCTGAACAACTTCCGCAAATTATTGGTCTATGCGCCAAACACTCGGAAGGACAGCTCATTATGTTAGAATTAAATAGAAGAGGATTTGCGGTGTCGACAGGTAGTGCTTGTCAGGTCGGTCAGCAACAGTCATCTATGACAATGAGCGCGATGAATATACCCGCCCACGCAGCGAAAGGGTTTGTTCGGATTTCATTTGGTGAGACATCGACTAGTGAAAACGTCACTCTATTAGCAAAAGCGTTGCTCGAAGTGGCGGCATTGACACATACTGCATAAACCCCGATAGATATTTTATAGATAGCAGGTGAGAGTTTTGCGAAAGAAAACAAAAGTGGCAGGAGAACAGCGCCGCGATTTGATTCTCCAGACGTTGAAAGATGCAAATCATCCCGTAACGGGTGCAGAACTAGGTGATTTGACAAAAGTCAGCAGGCAAGTAATCGTCAGTGATATTAATTTATTGAAAGCAAAAGACGAACCTATCATGGCGACGAATCAAGGATACTTATACACGCAGTCAACTACAAAAGTAAAAGATGTGGAAAAAATCATCGTCTGCAAACATACGCCTAATCAAACAGAAGAAGAGTTGCATATTTTAGTCGATCACGGAGTAACCGTCAGAGATGTCCGTGTAGAACATCCTGTTTATGGTGATGTGCGCGCATCCATCATGGTATCGAACCGACAAGAAGTGAAGACATTCATCGAACAGATCCAACAGGCACAAGCCCCTTATCTATTGAATTTGGATGAGAGTGGCATTCATTTACACGCTATTTCGGCACCACGAGCAGAACAACTACATGATGCAGAAGAAGCATTAAAAAAAGCGGGATTCCTAATTGAATAGGAATTCCGCTTTTCTATGGAAATAACCAAATGCCGAATAAAGGCCCCGCAAGTGCACCGATAATCGCGGATAATGTCATGGCAACCGAACTCATAGAAGCCGTTTGTTCTCCGTATTCTAGTGCTTTAGAAGTTCCAATTGCGTGCGCACCCACTCCGAGACCAATACCTTGACCAATCGCTGTATCAATCTTGAACCAGCGATTGATCCATGGACCCATCAGGATCCCAGCGAGTCCTGCGATAATGACTAATACCGTCGCTAGCGAAGGTATGCCACCAAGTTCTTCTGCTATTTGCATCGCGATGGGTGAAGTAATAGATTTCGGTAAAATACTCGCTAAAAGTTCAGTTGAAAATCCAACAAGTCTCGCCGCTAAGACACCTGTCAACATCCCGACAATTCCGCCCACGACGACTCCACCGAAGATTGGCAACAGATTTTTCTTGATGATATCTCGCTGCTTATAAAGGGGAATACAAAGTGAGACAATGGCAGGGCCAAGTAAGGCATCGATCCACTTGCCTCCTACCATATATGTTTCATAGGACACATGGAATAACGATAACACGACAATCACTACAATAGTCGTTGTCAGAATAGGTACGAGAAATGGCGAACGCAACCTAACGTAGACAGCATTCATCAAAAAGTAAAGCATAACCGTTAACCATATCATCGTGAAGGCAAGTACTATAGTATTCATGAAAGAGTTCCCTCCTCTTTCACATTACGCTTAGCCATAGATTGACTGACCAAACTTGCGACGACCATCGTGATAAATGTGCTGACGATTGTGATCAGGATCAGCAGACTACCTTTGCCAACAAAAACATGCCCATAATCCATGACGCCAACCGTAGCTGGAATCAAATAAAGCGGCAACGTCGATAGAAATACATACGCCCCTTTTTCCACCCAGCGAAGCGGGATAACTTTGATCGATAACAATCCCCATAACAATAGCAAACCGATAATGCTTCCAGGCAAAGGAATGGATAGTTTCGCCTGTAAAAACTCTCCTGCTAGAAATAGTATGTATAAAAACCCGACCTGCAAAAGTGCGATAACAATTTTCACTCCAACACTTCCTTACCTAATCTTATATGTAAAAAATGAATACTACTTCATTATAGGGAATAGTCAGATAAAAACCAATACTTTCCTAGCTATTATTGAATAGTAATCAGAATATTCATCCTAGCATTGACACTTTCGTCCCACCCATGTATAGTGTAAGAAGCCGTATTGGGCAAGTTTTTAATAATAGACTTGCACGTTACGTGTGGAGATGGATTTCTAATTGCCGAGGAGGAATTATTATGCACCAAGGTAAAGTGAAGTGGTTCAGCAGTGACAAAGGATATGGGTTTATCGAAGCAGATGATGGTGAAGACGTATTTGTACATTTCACTGGAATTGCTACCGATGGATTTAAGACACTGGCTGAAGGTCAAACAGTTTCTTTTGAAGTAATTGAAGGAAATCGTGGTCCACAGGCGGCTAACGTATCGACTCTTGAGGATGAAGTGTAACCTCATCTCGGCGCAAACAGCTGAATTTATAACATAAACAAAGCATCCACGCAGTTGCGGGATGCTTTTTCATTATTTATTTGGAGGCCGTACTGATCTTGTTGATTTCTCTTCCAAGGAATTGTAGCTGGTCTCCTACAGTACAGTCGGAAATACAAAATTGATGTGCGCCTGTTTTACCTCGTTCGCTTGTTAGTTGTTTTTTAACGTAACAACCTTCACAATATATATCGAGCAATTGATTAATTTCTTTCATGACAACTACTTTATCCATTAGAAAAGAACTCCCACCTTTCTTCCTTCTATTTTAGGTTGGCTGACAGGATGTTGCAAGTGTTTCTATGTTTTTTACAATTCATTACCAGATTGGAGCGAGAAATCTTATGTTGGAAGTGTACATAGATGGTGCTAGCGCAGGGAATCCTGGGTTAAGCGGAATTGGTGTGTATATTAAAGGTGAAGGTCAGGACGTTCGGATTAGCGAGACGATTGAGCCAACGAATAATCACCACGCGGAGTTTCAAGCGCTTGTGAGAGGTCTTGAGGAGGCGTCTAATCTGACAACAGGTATGGTGTCGGTAAGGTCGGATTCGAAGGTGGTCGTGCAGTCGATGGAGAAGGAGTTTGTAAAGAACGAACAGTATGCACCTCATTTGAAGGAAGCATTGAGACTGGCAGCGACGTTTGACTTTTTCTTTATTAAGTGGATTGCGGACAGCACAAACAAGACGGCAGATACACTTGCACGGCAGGCGATTTTGATGCAGAAGAAGCAAAAGGAATAGCCTGAGCGAACTGTTTTATTGTCTATTATAACCGTCACTAAAAGAGTGTACTGCTACTGTTCCATTTTTATTCGGAAAAGGTCGTGCTTCATGACGACCTTTTTGCACGAGGTTAAGTGGTTGCGATTTGTCGCTTTAGCTGGACGTGTATCTTATAAGCGGTGAACAACACCCTTCGTTTCGATCAACTAAGTGAGTGTGTTATGGTGTATGCCAAAATAAATACATCACTACGAAGAACAATAAGTAGATAACTATAATTATTGGAAAAACGTAAAGTGACACTCTCCCGAATTTGTCTTTTCTGCTAAACAAGGCTAAAACGAATGAGAATACAAGAAGGATAAATCCAAGTGGCATTGCAATGAATAGTCTACCTGAAAAAATAAACAGGCAGAGGAAAACCAATCCTATAAGTAGACTAATAAAAGAAATCATGCCTAATCTCCGTGTATTTTGCAAGTGTATGACCTCCTAATTCTCGACAAGAGGATAGCCCGTTACATGTTTTTTTATTCCACATATCCACCTTATTACACGCGATATTTCATTGCCGAGAATTTGATTAGCTTCAATAAAACGATCTTCATACTTTTCGTATCCATTACTTCGCACTCTAGTCGTTTGATTCATTCCCCGATAGCTTCGACTTCTCGCCATTTTCCATATCGGTAATACATAAATGCAGCGATACTACTAATAACAAAACTGACGCCCATCCCGAGTGCAATTCCTTTCTCACCCATCATGCCTGACAATATGTACGTAATTGGAAAACGAAGAATCCAAAAAGAAATGATGTTTAGCACAAGCACTTGGAACATGGCTCCCGCTGCACGGACAGCCCCATTTAAAACAAAATTAATGCCTAAGAATGGATAAAATAATGCAATCGCCTTTAAATAGTTTATACCAAAATCAGCAGCTTCCGGTTCTGTTATGAACAGCTTAATCCCATAATCTGCAAATAGGATGATCAGAATGGCGATCGCAAACATGACAATCAAATTATATATAAACCCGTACAACGTAATTTTATGAACTCGGTCCCATCTGCCTGCCCCGATATTTTGACCCGCCATACTATTGACCGCAGTTCCGAGTGCTTGGGCTGGCAGCATAATCAAACTATCCAATCGTTGTGCCGCCCCGTATCCCGCGACAACTGCTGGGCCGAATGATGCGACTACACTCATGATTGCCATCACACCTGCCGAAATGACACTCATCTGTAAACCCGCAGGAATTCCCAACTTTAATATATCGAGTACTTCTCGGCGCGCTGGAATATGTGGTTTTGAGAATGGAACCAGGCTTTTACGCACTGAATAAATAGCACCAGCGGCAAATGCGATTCCCTGTGATAATATCGTTGCATAAGCAGCGCCTTGAACTCCCCATCCAAAGACGTAAATAAATAAAGGATCCAGTACTGTGTTCAAAATAACTGCGGCTAGCACAAAATAAAGCGGTGTCTTCGAGTCGCCTACCGACCTAAATACGGTACCAATAAAATTATAGCCGAATAAGAAAAGGATGCCGATAAAATTAATTCGCAAATACGAAACGCCCATCGCCAACATCTCGTCAGGGGTCCCAAGTAAAAGCAAGAGTGGTTCCGCAAATATAAATCCTGCAATACCGAGTACGACGGACATACCGGAAAGCAGAACGACAAATGCATTTAAATAACGCCGAAGTCCTGACTCGCTACCTCTGCCTTTTTGCTGGGATAAAATTGTCAATGCAGCGTTGTTCAAGCCGATGACGAATGACAAAACCGTAAAGACGACCGTCCCGGAAATAGCCACAGCACCAAGTGCATCCGCACCAATTAAATTCCCAACCCACAAGCTATCGATAAATTGATAGGATGCTTGTAGTAAATTTGTTATCATAATGGGTCCTGAAAAAAGCATGAGTTGTTTGATTATACTTCCTTCTGTGAAATCCTGTTGCCTTGCCATTCTTTTCCTCCCTGCTTTTAATAAAAACTTACCATTTTATCTTTTTTAATATCTTAGCGATCTATTTTGGGAAAGCTGTTTAATGTATTATTTAAAAATTATGCCTGATTAAAACAGTGGCATCCTATACGGTATTGGTTAATTAATAAGAATAAATTTGGACAATTCATCAAAATTTACTTACATTCCCCTGTAACAGCGCCAGGGTTTCTTCTAATACAATGGACCAGGCATCAGATTTTGGATCAATTAATTTAAAGTGTTCAGCAGAAGATACTTCCACAAACTTCACATTTTCGTTCATACTATCAGCCATTTTTTATAACCTTGGCTAATCCCAATCGGAATGATATTATCCAATGCACCATGAATCAGTACTTGTGGTACACCAAGTGGAAGCAATCGAATTGGGGAGGCTTGCTCATAACGTTCCGGAACCTCAAGTGGTGTACCACCGAGTAAATCCCGCACAGGATTAAATTTGTTCTTCAGAATTTTTTCACCGGCGCTAAGCACATCTTCCATAAGGGAAAGATCGGCAACACCTGCTAAACTGATCGCCCCTTGCACAGCAAATGGCGAGTTACTTGTGTTAATCGCACTTTTTTCAGGAAGGCGATGGCGGCCAGCTAACCATAATGCCAAGTGTCCCCCTGCCGAATGCCCAATTGTCACGACACGACTTAAATCTAAGTTGACGTTCTTTGCCAATTCGGCTAAATAGTCAATAGCTAGAGCTGCATCTGTTAACGTCCCTGGCCATCCGCCACCAGCTTGTCCCACCCTGCGATATTCAATACTCCATGTAGCTATTCCGTGTTTTGTTAAACTTTTAGCAAGGTCAGCAATGGTATCCAACGCAACATCTGACTTCCAATAACCTCCGTGGATAACTACCGCTACGGGATGGGGACCTTCGCTGTTAGGAATCCGCAAGTCGCCGAATTGATAATCGAGATCGCCGTAATAATATCTTTTTATTGCCAATTGATTTTCGTTGTTACCTTCCATAAGATCACCTCTATTTTTAAGTTAATTAAACAAAAACTTTCAAATAATTATGGCCCTATCGTAGACCGAGTGCAAATACTTATTCCAGAATTACGCTCGTTAGTTACGTATTTTAAACTCTCCTTGAATCTGTTTCGTTTTTGCTTAATTTAAAGATGAGAACATAAACAACAGATAATAAATTCAAGATGAACATAATCCAATAATAGAGACTTGTAGAACCTTCTAAAAGGTAAGTTCCATACCTCGAAGTATTAAGTCCTAAAACAGCTAATAACGCTACAAAGATTTTAGTGCTTAAATTTGTCGCACTATTTTTTGAAACCTCGTAATTATTCATCTTAACCCTCCACTATATTCCGTTAAATGGCTCAATTCTAACTTAAATCTTATACGATAACTGCGCCCTTTTGATGAGAATTGTGATAAGAGTTACAATTCACTTCCGAAATTTACCTGGATTCTCAATCCTTGTAGATACAACCTCTCCACAATTCAGACAGAAGGTAAATATTTTATTCGATCCAACTGATAACTTTTTGTTCAGTGGTTTAACGGCCATAAAATCCGTACCTTCACCAAACTCAGTACCGTTACACTTCGGGCATTCATTTTTATTCATTCATAACATCTCCCTTATTTTTCTATACGACCGACCGAACTGATCCAATCTAGAGTACAATTCCCGTTCAAGAATTTGGCCTATAACTAAATAGGGTGCAAAACTCTTATACAAGAATCGCACCCTTTTGTTAAATAAACCACTATTTCGTTGTCTTTGATATGTCTATATAAGGTTTCAATTCTATTGTAAAAAAACTTCAATACATTGTTTTTTTAAAAATTACTCCCCCAGCGACTGATACTCTGCTGCAAGGCCTTTTTGAACGCCTGGTCGTTTCGCAATGCGATGAGACCATTCCAATAGATGAGTATATTCATCCATGTTTAAAAATTCATAAGAGCCTTCATACAATTTTCCTAAAGCTAAACGTCCGTACCAAGACCAGATCGCAATATCTGCAATGGTATAAGTGTCGCCAGCAATATAAGAACGCTGAGCTAATATTTTATCTAGTAAGTCTAATTGACGTTTCGTTTCCATAGTAAAACGATCAATTGGGTATTTCATTGGCTCTGGCGCATAAGCGAAAAAGTGACCAAATCCTCCACCAACATAAGGACCCGCGCCAATTTGCCAGAATAGCCAATTAAGGGTTTCTGTCCGTCCATGAATATCTGTCGGGATCAGTTTATTGAATTTCTCAGCCAAGTAAAGCAAAATCGATCCTGATTCAAAAATTTCCAAACGCGGACTTTGACTTTGATCAACTAGGGCCGGGATCTTTGAATTAGGATTGACCTTGACGAAATCTGAACCAAATTGTTCCTCGGCTCCAATATTGATTTCATACAAATCATAATCTGCACCATCGACATCCAACTCTTTTAATTCTTCCAGCATAATCGTCACTTTAATTCCGTTCGGTGTTCCGAGTGAATAGAGTTGGAACGGTGCCTCTCCGACCGGTAGTTTTTGTTCAAAACGTTCACCAGCTGTCGGGCGGTTCCCCCATCTATTTGAATTCTCTTCTTCCCACTTCCACACGTTTGATAATTCATATTTTGTCATCTGAACACTCCTCCTACTATTTATTTAGTAATTCCATCATACTAACAGTACAAAATTATTCCTAATATTTAGTTTACCACCTATAATTCTTTAACCTTCAACGCCGTCATACCAAAGATATACAAATAGATTTTAAAAATAAAAAAGCACCGCAAAATGCGATGCTTCCCTTACTATTTCACTATTCATTTCTCAACTAAACAGGTCAGACATAAACCTATTTAGCGTTGTGACACTTTCATAAATCTAACGGTTTGTTCTTCGGAATCGTATAACACCCATTCTCTAGAGCCCACTACAGCCCCTACGTTGACCACCGTTCGGGAACCCCTCACTGACATCTCTTCGTTCCAGTTAATCGCTATGTGTTTCCCATCGCTTGTAATGCCTGACCGATGGGTATGTCCGTGAAACACTACGCGTGATTCTGGTAGATGCTCAGCAAGCCACGCCGCCGCTTCGTTATGCGGCCATTGGTGACCGTGGATGATGATTGCCTCATCTATCTTCAAAGTCTCCGGTAAGTCGTTCAAGAAGTCCCGTATAGGTTCCGTTTGCTTGGTCAGCAGCAGAATGCGTTGTTCTTGATTGCCGTAAATGGACGAAAAAGTGAATAGCTCATCGATACCATCCGGATGTTTGATCACTTCTTCGATAGTGTGATAAATCTGCCCATGAAGGTCTTTTTTGCTGACCGTGCATTCGTATAAATCACCCGTCCCAATAAGAGTCGCTTCAGGTGCTTCATTAGCAATTTGCGCCAGAACGGCTTGCAAATCTTCTTTTGATGAATGAATATCTCCGAGCAATGCAAATTGCATCGTGTTTCAACCCCTTATTGCGGTTTCGATCGGTGCGTCGTCTTTTGAAATCCAGTCGCTGAAACTACCAACATATAGTTTTACATTTGGATAGTCCAGTTCTTTAAGTGCTGCGAATAAAGGGGAAGCCGTTACACCACTGCCACAGTAGACGATGACATCATCTTCAGGTGACACAACTTGTTGTAAGTGTTCTTTCGCTTGCTGCACGTCATACTGCCCATCTTGCTTTAATTGTTCCCAATCAAAGTTTCGCGCTGTCGGTATATGGCCCGCCTTGTGGTAGAGCGGTTCTATTTCTCCCCGATAGCGAACTTCAGAACGAGCGTCGACAAGTTGTGACGCTCGATTTCCCGCCACCACTTCTTCGACTTCCCTTCTACTTGCATATAGGTGATCTTGCCACTGCGGTTCCACTGTTGAGCGTGCAGGTGTTACAGAGTCACTTGTTACGTCAACGATTTCGCGTAATTCAGCATATCCTTCTGTTACAACATGCACATCCGTGAAGCCTCCATATTGCAACATCCACCAAGCACGTGTTGCAAAAGGACTCCCACCATCGTCGTAAATCAAAATTGTATCCGTACGTTCCAGTCCACTTTTACGGAATAGTTCAGTCAACTGTTCAGTAGAAGGCAACGGATGACGTCCACCTTCTACTGATGTGCCTGAAAGATCTTCTGCTAAATCCCAATGAACAGCGCCTTTTACGTGTTCTTTTTGATAATCAAGTTTGCCACGTTCTTCATCTTGCAATGAAAAGCGCGCATCGATCCATTTCGCATGACCTGTCTCTATATCGTGAATAGATACGAATACTTGTGTCATTGAACCAACTCCTCTTGACGGATTTTTTCATACGTTTTCTGCCATTGTTCCAGCTGCTCCGAACCATCAAGCAATGTACGCTCCGATTCGATTTGCACTAGACTTTCCTGCAATAAATGAACGCGTAATGCTTCTGCTTCATCGTCGATCCATAAGTCTGCCCACTTCTCAATACGTTCTTTCTGATCGCCAAGATAGCTCGATGCATCTTTTTTCAATATTTCTTCCAGCTTCGCTTTTAAGATATCGCGATCACCGCGCTCAAAGAACGATTTTTGATTTTTGAAGGATTTATTGACCGCACTATATACCATAGGTTCTTCATATGGCGTATCAAATGACAGCATGTCTTTGTCATTTGGCTCATATGGTGAAGGCACGATCGACTGATCCATTTCGGATAATGACCGAACTTCCATCCGTTGACGTTCTAGCAACTGCTTCTTCATGTACTGGAGAATACGCAAATTCGTTACTTTTAATTCCTGTGTTAAGTCAAAGCCTACCATATTGACTGTTTCCGCCAACGCAATTTTTAATGCTTTATCCGATGAGTTCTTCGCGAACGTGGACGGACTATAGCCTTCTTTAAAGAAATCGCCGAAACGCAAGAAGACGCGTTGCAAAATATAGTAGACAAGTTCACTCAATTCATCTTGAGTGGATTTCACTAAGATCTCACTTGCGCTCTTTTCAAAGCGCTCTTTAATTGCCTTTTCAGCAGTCGCGAGTTCCTCTAGTCTTTCCGCTTTACGTGAACGGTTTTGAATCGTTCTATCGATTAACGAAGCTAGACGATCGATTGTTTTCGTCGTTTCTTCTTCCAGAGCCTGAACAACTTGCGCGCGCAAATCATGCTCTAGGAATGAATAAAACTTCTCTTCAAAATCGACCATTAATGGATTCGGTTGTTGTGTTAATTTACCTTCCAACGCTTCAAGGCTTGAAATACCGTGCACTCGTGGATTACGGATTCCAAATTTCTGCAATTCATTCGCAACGAAGCCTTTTACTTCTTCTCCTTCTTCTTCATTCGAAGCAAGGTCGATTGCGTTGACGATAAAGAACATTTTATCAAGTTCGAATGCATCTTTTACACGGCCCAGCTGAATAAGGAATTCACGGTCGGCACGTGCGAATGCATGATTATAGTACGTTACAAAAAGAATCGCATCGGCATTACGAATATATTCAAATGCTACGTCGGTATGACGCGCGTTGATCGAATCCGCTCCCGGTGTATCCACTAATGTAATACCGTGGCGAGTTAAGGCACAATCATAAAAGAAGTCGATCGATTCGACGAAACAGCTACGTTCCTCTTGTGCAACAAATTTCGTAAACTCTTCACGCTCTACCGTCAACGTCGTACCGAGTGCAGGCGTATAGAGTGGATACCCTCTCTGGAATGCGCTGATGAACGACTTATGGATGTGCAAGTTCTCGTCTTCAAGTGGTTGTTTCATCGCAGCATCTGTTTTATTGAAAGCATCTTCAAGTGAAGAAATATTGATACCAAGTGCACCGAAAGAGAGCGCTACGTCTTCTGTCATCGTGGCAACATCTTTCAAGTGGATATCTGCAGTATTATGTAAGTGCGTTTCACTTACTGGACGAATTCGGTTGATCGCAGCGGTTGTTGGGTTCGGTGAAACAGGTAATACTTTTTCACCTATTAACGCGTTTGAGAATGAAGATTTACCCGCACTGAATGCACCAAACAACGCAACTGTGAATTCTTGCCCTTTTAAGCGATCTGCTTTTGTCATCAAATACGATGCCGTTTCTGCAAATCCTGGAATGGCTTCAACAGACCCTGCGATGTGTTGTGCATGAATGATTGCTTTTTCTGAATCGACGATTTGACGTTGTTCTTCCACCACTTCTTCTACTTCTTCAGCAACCGTTTCTTGCTCTTCTACTTTCGCTACATATTCAATTGTTTCAATTTTCTTAGGCTGTTCCCACTTAGCAACGAGTTGATCGCGGCCCATACGCGTCGGTGCTGACGGATTGGCGATTTCTTTATCGACCCATTCCATACGCTCTTGCCATTTATTCATTTCTTTTAGTGCATCTACTTTTTCTTGCAACACCGCAATCGTTTCCACTAGAGGTCCTGATTGCTCGCCACCGGATTCTTTCGCAATCACTGACATTTCCTGTTTCCATTTATCCGTTTTGCGCTTGTACACTAAATGAATAGCACGTTTCATTTGCTCTGCGTAATTCAAAATGGTTTCGCCGGTGATCACTTCTTGTACATGTAGTTGCTCATCCACTTCGTCAAACGGTAGTGTCAGATCCATATTATCAATCGCAAGTGAACGCTCATCGGTTAAAATCCCTGCTTGTTTCAATGAACTCTTCATCAAAGACTTCATATAAATTTCGATTTGCGTGTGGGCTAGACCTGAAATATTATCATCTAGCTTTTGACGACGTCTTTCGCGCTCTTCTGCTGTCTTCTTCGCGCCAAATAGTAAACCGACTTTGAATTTCGGTGACTTCGCTTCTAGATGATCTTTTAATAATTCTCTCGTTTCAAACGGCGCTAGTCCCGCGTTCGATAATAATTCATTGCGTTCTTTTTCAAAATTCACATAGAATTCGTCACCCGAGACTAGTTCTAAACGTTTTTTCGCATCTTTCAAATCTTGATTTAACTCTTCAAACTGCTCCCACTCGGATTCGCTTAAGATTTCCGAATGGTTCTCCTTCAAGTCATCTACTTGCTGCTGAAGATATGTCATATGCTCATCTTTTAATTTTAATAATGATTGTTCAATATTCTGTTCAAAGTTCTCTTCGCGGTGTTCAATCGAACCGTCAACAATCGCCTTAACTTTTTCAAAGTCATTATGCGGGTGATCCAGTTGTTTCAATGACGTGTAGAAAATTCCTTTTGGCACAACCCCCCATAACTTAAACGAATCTTCAACGGACTTTTTGAACTCATCGAATGATAATTCACTGTCACGGTGCTTATCGATCTGGTTAATAATTAAATACACATTACTGTTATAACGCATTAATTCTTTTGTGAAGCGGAAGTTCATTTCAGATTGTACATGGTTATAGTCCATCGTATAAAATACAAGATCCGCTAAGTGCAATGAAGACTCGGTAGATAGTCTATGTGCATCATCTGTCGAGTCGACACCTGGTGTATCCATTACCGTAATTCCTTCTGGTAAATTAGATTCGGTATGACCAATTTCAACTAATGAAACTTCAGCCCCGTCCTTACTGTAGGCTTTTACGCCTTCAGAGAAACCATGACCGCTGAATTTCACCGCACTTCCATCGACGCGGTGGATAATGGCATAATCCTCATCCGCTTTATGCACCTTCACAATATTCGCACTTGTCGGAATAGGGCTAGATGGTAAAAGGTCGTCTCCTGTTAATGCATTGATTGTCGAAGATTTCCCTGCTGAAAAGTGTCCAGCAAAAGCAATTGTATATTCTTTGTCGATTATTTTATTAGCGAGTAATGTCGTCTTTGCTTTGCGTTCATCATCTTCATTGTTTGAAAAAATTTGTCCATATGTAGCAGACTGCTGTAAAAACTCATGATTTGTAGACATAATCGTCGTCCTTTCAATTTAAACTCATCTCATCATACCATTAATGCGTGAAAAAATAGATAGTTACTTTATAAGTATTACTTTAATAATGAAGAATGTATGATGCAGGTGTGATTTGTATAATCATCCAAGCAAATTTTGTGGAAATTGAATGAATAGTGATAGTAGGACTATTCATTCAAAATTTATCTAGTCTTTTAGATATGTTTAGTGATATGATTGAACTACAAAATCGCTCGTGAAAGGATGTCCCTTTAGATGGATACAGCAACAAATGTTCAAAAAGTTTTAAATGCAACGATTGCCTCCCTCACTACTGTTGTTCCATTAAAATTCCAAGTGCTTTCTCCCACCCTTATACAGCAACCGTATGAACAACGTGAAATCAGTGTATTGATCGGTCTTATTGGAGATATTAAAGGTCGTTTAATTGTAGAGCCTACCCACTCCATTATCAGTGACATCGGTCTAGCTATGTTCGGTATGCAGATCGAAGGAGAAATGGCCGAGTCATTTACTGGAGAACTCGGGAATATGATTGCGGGAAACCTTTGTACAGTATTAGAAAAGGCTGATCTGACGCTAGATATTTCACCACCTACTGTCATGACAGGACAAACAAAGTTTTATGGCTTTAAGCAGGCATTTCAAATCCCAGTGAAGTTTGAAGATGGCCAGACGCTAAATTTATTGCTTACCATTGACGAAGAACGATGACAGGCAAAAAGCGTGTAGATATCGGAACTCCGATGTCTGCACGCTTTTTCTATCTTGTTCACGAGAATGGTACAGGCAACACACGTTCCATGACCGGTAATAATTCTATATTCTCTGGTTTTACAAATAAATGAATTGTACCGTGGTCATCGCTCGTTCGAATTAATCGTCCAATTCCTTGTCGCAAACGCAATAGCATAAATGGTAAGTCCACTTCGTCAAACGGATCTTCCGCAAATTCCCTTCTAGCTTGGAATAGCGGATCATGCGGTGGAAACGGTAAGTCAAAGATGATGACACGAGTCAACGCGTCATTCGGCAAATCCAGACCTTCCCATAAATGATAAGAGAAGAAGACATTCACTTTCTGCTGTTGGAAATCTTTCACTAAGGACGATAAGGAACGTTCCCCTTCATACGTCACCATGACACTTTGTTCGAGCGGTAATTGATCATAGGCTTCCATCATCGATTGCTTGGAACTGAACAATACCAATGTCTGTTCCTCTTCTTCGAGAAGTTCGGAAAGACGCGTGATGTTCTCTTGCGTATTGCCTTGTTCTAAATGAATTTTCATGACATTTTCATAGTCGAATGGTGATGCGATTGAAAATGATTGATAATCTACGATACCTAAGCTGTATGCCAAGTAATCAAATGATTTCTCAACTGACAATGTAGCAGAAGAGAAGATAATCGGCATCGTTCCAGTGAATAACTTCTCTTTCAAGATAGACGTGACAAGTCGCGGCATAATGAGCAAAGTACTTTCTTCACGACGATTTTCAAGCCAATCTACTGCGTCATTGTCACCCGCAAATAGCTCCATTGAATAAATATACTGTTCCAAATACTCTTCGACAATTTTTAAGTCGTACTCAGGAATCACATATAATTCGCCTTCAAAAACAAATTCTTCGAGAAGTTCATGCGATAATGCGACTGCTGTCTTAGCAAGCTTCATCATTTCCTGATTCTTTTCGATTGTCAGACGTTCATTGTCATGTTGAACGGCATTACTTTTCAACTGTTTGAAAAACAGTTCATGTGTTTCGAGTAATTGCTCCATTAACTGCAACGTTTTCTCTCGGATGCCGTCAACCATAATACGTTCAAGCAAATTGATAATCGTTTGTTCTTGCACTTCATATGTCAATGCACGCTGTGCGGAATACTCAAGCAAATGTCCTTCATCAAAAACAACCATTGATACTTCAGGTAATAAAGGTAACTGACCTTGTCTAACACGGGATTCTTTTGTCCATAAATGCTCCATATAGAAGTCATGTGAACAAATGATCAAGTCAGCAGCTTCACGATAATGATTACGATGAATCGTTTGCCCACAACGATTACGAATATCACAAGCTGCACATTGCATAATTGGATGGTAATTGATCATTTCCCACTCTTCATCAGCTAAATAAGGATAATCTGAACGCTCACCATAAGGATAGACCGACTGTAAAGAACGCTCCGCATTCACGAATTCCGGTAACTGATCTTCAACTAAATCGACAAAATCCTCGTTCGTCTTCATGCTTGTTTCTTCCAGACGTTTTAGACAAATATACTGATTACGCGCTTTCGCCAAACGTACGTCCACTGTCATATTGAGTGCGGTACTCAATTTCTGAATATCGCCTTCTTCTTTGATCAATTGATCGATCAGTGTTTCATCCGCGCAGGAAATTACAGCTGGCTTACCTGTATAACGTGCATACGCAATAGCCGGTAGTAAATAGGCAATCGTTTTTCCTGTACCTACTCCTGCTTCTGCAAGCAAGACGTTTTTTTCTTTCAGTGCTTTTTCTATTTGAAATGCCATATAAATTTGCTCATCACGGCATTCGAATCCTTTTTCTGTTAAATCATCATATAACGTATCTCCGAGCCAATCGTTGAGAGATTCATAAAACGTTTGCCCTTTATCCAACTCAAATGGAATTTTTGTACTCATACTGACTCCTCCTGATTGCAAGCGAAAGGAAGAGGGATCTACTCCTCTTCCTGCCCGTCTAATTATGAACGCTGTCCCCAGAACTGATATAAATCAGTACGGATGAAACCGTTAAATAGTTTACGTTTTTTCGTTGCACGTTTGCCGTACATCGTTTCATAGTTTTCAAGTGAAGATAAAATATATACGGACCATGATGGATATTGTTTCATAATCTCACCAAGTACTTCTGCAATATCTTCTGCTTCTTCCACTTCACCAAGTCGTTCACCGTATGGTGGGTTGGCGATCAAAACTCCATTTTGTCCTTCAAGACTCAAATCACGCACGTCTCGCTGTTCGAATGAAATCAAATCTGTAAATCCTGCTTCCATAGCATTCCGCTGTGCCACAGCGACGATATTATGATCTACATCAAAGCCACGAATATCAAGTGGTAAATCATATTTCGCAACGTCTTCTACTTCTTCGCGAACACGATCCCACACATTTGCTGTCATCCAAGGCCATTCTTCACTTAAGAAAGAACGATTATAACCTGGCGCTAAATTTTGTCCAATCATCGCGGCTTCGATAGCAATCGTACCAGAACCACAGAACGGGTCTACAAATGGACGATTCGGGTTCCACTTAGAAAGCTTAACGAGTGCAGCTGCCATCGTTTCCTTTAGTGGTGCATCCCCTTGGGCCATACGATAGCCGCGTTTATGCAAGCCTTGGCCACTTGAGTCTATTGTCAATGTTACTTTATCTTTTAATATAGAAACTTCTAATTTAAAAAGTGGACCTGATTCACTTAAGAATCCAGTTCGTTTATACGCGCCATTCAATCGTTCCACAATCGCTTTTTTCACGATCGCCTGACAGTCTGGCACGCTAAATAATTTTGACTTGACGGATTTACCCGAAACCGGGAAAGCGGCATCTACCGGCAAGAACTCTTCCCATGGCAAAGCTTTCGTACGTTCAAATAACTCATCGAATGTAAAGGCTTTGAATTCGCCGACAATAATCCGAACACGGTCACCTACACGCAACCACATATTCGTTCTAGCGATTGCTTCTTCGTCACCCGTAAAATAGACTTTTCCGTTCTCTGTTTGGCAGTCATAACCAAGATCTTTTATTTCAGATGCTACGATGGATTCGAGTCCCATGGCAGCAGTTGCTACTAAATTGTATTTACTCATGTTTCAACACTCCATTCTCTTCTTTCGGTCAATATGTCCCTTCTATCTTTAGAAAGGTATATGTATACGTTCGTTTCTATAAAAAGAAAAACTCTCCCAAAACTGTAGGAGAGCTAATTGTAAGATAAATGCCATAGAATATTCTGTAAGCCATGTTTTGTTCTTCGGTACTCAAACGGCTCGCGCCTCGTACTTGAAGTGGTAATCATCTATCTACAGACAATTGCCTGTTCCTTCCTCCATTGAATTCTTTTGGAAGAACGCCCCTACCATAATTTGGGTTTCTCACTCGTGGGGTTTACCCGTTCCACTCGACATGTTTCCATGCCGACTACGTCACTGTGGCACTTTCAGAGAATCTAGTCCATATCCGAAGACTTAGGAGTTATTCCCGCCATCAATGCAGATGCATTGCCCCGGCTTATTTTTTCACCGAGCACGAACACTACGGTCATCTCAGATCCGTGTGAGCATGGACTTTCCTCTACAACCGAAGTTGCAGCGATTACCTGAATACTCTCTATGGCACTCCTGAGTATACACCAAATCAGTTCGTTATACAATGGATTCGTTTGAAACTGTTAGATTTTATGTTTGGAGTGATATGGAGGGCGAATTAGTGTTATCTAAGATCTTATTTTAATTCAAAAGCAGATTATGTTCAGAATTTGATGTAGATACAGTGTGGATTGAGCGGTTATAACTAGTTTATGAGCGGTTAGAATGCAGTATAGAGCGGATACGGGTGAAGTATGAGCGGTTGCTGGAAGTTAAGAGCGGTTGAAGCGAAAGTATGAGCGCTTAACGGAATTAATGAGCGCAGACGACTTCGCTTACGTTAATTAATCACTTTTTCAACTAAATACCACATAAAATTGATCGTTTAGCATTAGCAAAGTGTTGGAAGCAGCTCTTTATACTGCCCCCCCTCAATTTCCCCAAATTACATAGTGTAACTTCTATAAAATAGGGAAATCATCTAGCAAGACTAGTATTTACGTTGTACAGGAGGGCTATTGTATGAAGGAAATCAAAGATGAGATTGTTTTGCGCGGACTACGAGAAAACAATTTGAAAGATATAGATTTAAATTTGCCGAAGGAACAGATTACGGTGTTTACTGGCTTATCTGGGTCGGGCAAGAGCTCGGTCGTGTTTGATACGCTTGCGACGGAAAGTAGACGTCAGATGACGTTGAATTACCCACTGTATGTACGAAACCAAATGCCTCGTTACGAACGGCCACGTGCTGATTTAATGCAGCATTTGAGCCCAGTTATTGTGGTGGAGCAAAAACCTGTTGGGGGTAATACTCGCTCGACAGTTGGGACGTATATGGATATTCATCCATTGATCCGTCTTTTGTTCTCGCGCATCGGTACACCTGCAATTGGCTCGGCTACTGATTTCTCCAGTCAAAGTTCATTTGGTAAATGTCCAGAGTGTAATGGTTTCGGTGAAGTCGTGTACCCTGATTTGCATAAAATTATCGACTTGGACAAGTCACTTCGTGAGTACGCCGTAAAGTTTAAGCCCTTGTCCCCTTCTGGTTGGCAAGGTAGATGGATGATGACAGGTGGATTATTCGACCCCGATTTGCCAATTAAAGAGTACCCACCAGATCAATACAATTTATTGATCTATGGTCCTCCTGAAGGTGAAAGAGTGTTTGCACCATTCCATACGAAAGATGGTCCGCATGATCATGAGTGGGATGGCTTATTACCTAGATTTGTACGTCTTTATATTAATCGAGATATCTCAAAGCTCAAACAAACATCACAAGAAGATGTTCTAGCTGTATCGACACACACATTATGCCCAACCTGTGATGGTTCAGGATTAAATCCTGAAGTGTTGAAGTCTAAAATTAACGGTTTCAATATCGCTGCGTACGATCACTTGGAACTGACAGAGCTTCTGCCAGAACTAAAAAACATACGTGATCCTTTAGGTGAGTCTATTGCGCAACAAGCAATCCCCAATGTAGAGCAACTAATTGACTTAGGACTTGGCTATTTAAGTCTATCAAGAAAAATGGGGACACTTTCTGGTGGAGAAGCGCAACGTGTGAAAATCGCACGGCATTTAGGTAGCAGTTTAAACAATATTACGTATATTTTCGATGAGCCAAGTGCTGGCCTTCATCCAGAAGAAGTGGATATGCTCATTCAAATGCTACAAAGCTTGAAAGCTAACCATAATACCGTCATCGTGATTGAACACGATTTATCCGTTATAAAGGTAGCGGATGAAATTGTGGAAATGGGGCCAGGCGCTGGTGCTGCTGGTGGGGAGATTGTTTATCAAGGTGAGCCAAATGGATTACAGAATGCTTCTGCATTAACGAAACTTGATCACAAATTAGAAATCAATCAGAACCCACGTGAGTCAAATGGACATTTCTCCGTGACTAGAGCGAATAATAATAACTTAAAGGATGTATCGATTGATATCCCTAAAAACGTTCTCGTATCTGTCTGCGGTGTTTCAGGTTCAGGGAAGAGTTCTTTACTATTTGAAGCGTTCTCAGCAAAATACCCCGATATAATTAAAGTTAACCAAGGCCGTATCGGAATCTCTAGCCGCTCGACGCTAGCTACCTATATGGGAATCATGGATGACATACGGCAGATCCTTGCGAAAGAAACGGGACAACCGGCTGGTCTATTTAGCTTTAACTCATTAGGCGCTTGCCCAGTATGTGATGGAAAAGGAGTCACCACTCCTGATGTCGCCTTTGCAGATCCGGTAACAGTAGTTTGCGAGGCTTGCGGCGGGTTACGCTATTCCGATGAGGCTCTTTCCTATGTGTACCGTGGAAAGAACATCGCAGAAATCTTGGAGTTGACAGTAGACGAATCACAAGAGTATTTTGTTTCGCCGAAGATATTAAAAAGAATGGATATGCTGGATGAAGTCGGTTTAAATTACCTCACATTAGGACAAACAACTAGTTCGTTTAGCGGTGGAGAAATTCAACGACTTAAACTGGCGAGTCACTTACAAAATGAAGGACAAATCTACCTGTTAGACGAACCGTCATTAGGGTTGCATATGAGCGATAATGATAAGCTGCTTGAATTGTTCCAAAGACTTGTAAACAAAGGGAATTCCGTGATCATCATTGAACATAATCTAGACTTCATTGCAGCCAGTGACTGGGTAATCGAGCTAGGTCCGGGCGGTGGGAAACGTGGAGGTACCATACTCTTTGAAGGAACACCGCAAGAAATGCTGTCTGCGGACACGCTAACAGCAAAATGGTTGAAGGATGGCGTTTGAATCTTTACTAGTTAACTTCAAGATAAGAGGTGAGCGATTTGGAAACACTTCGAATTCGTATACAAGATCCTGTAGTCAAATCTATTTGCGCGAAGGACCCTATACTTAAACAATTGATTACACTCATTGGTGATATTGAAGTTTCATTACGATCAGATTATCTATCTTCTATTGTACGATCCATCATAGGTCAGCAGATTTCAGTAAGTGCCGCAAGTGCCATCTACGCACGTTTGCTACATTTGCTCGGAGGTCGTATAACAGTGGACGGATTGCTAGCCACGTCTTTGGAAAAATTTAGGGAAGTCGGCTTGACTATGAGAAAAGCCGAGTATGTAAAGGACCTTGCGGATAAAATAGCGAACCGTGAGCTGGATCTTCGGAATATTGCAGACTATGATGATAACGCAATTCTCAAGCAATTGATCCATGTCAAAGGGATTGGTAAATGGACAGCAGAAATGTTTTTGATTTTATCACTCGGCCGTCAAGACGTGCTTGCGATCGATGATGTAGGAATCCAGCGATCTGCACAATGGCTATATGGAGTGGAAAAATCCGAACGCCGTCAACTACTTATTGAGAAATCACCGCTTTGGGCACCCAATCGTTCCATTGCGTCCTATTATCTTTGGGAAGCAATTCATCTAGGTTTCGTTCAGGATTTTGACTCGATTGAGGAATTGATCGATACGAGAAATGAACTTCAATAATTCAAAAAGCACCGCCACATATTATAAACTGTGGCGGTGCTTTTATTTCAAGGTAAAATTTTTATTCTTCAGGCTGAACTAGTTTGTCGCCAAATACTTCTCTTTCTAGGTTCGCGATGCGTTGAATGATATCAATATTCGTCGTTTGAGGAGCCGGTGTTGCAGAGCGTCTTTGAGAAGAATTGACTTCAGACTTCAATCTAGTATTCTCTTCTTGTAGACGTGCAATTTCTTTTTTGAATGTTTCATAATCTTGAATGACATCATCCAAAAACCAGTCCACTTCTTCTTGCTTATAACCCCGAATGGCTTGCTTAAATTCTTTTTCCAAAATCGTTTTCGTATCTAGCTTAAATTCCATGACAAAACGTCCTTCCGTCTATGATTCCATAAGGTCATTATAGCATATGTTGTCATTCTTTGTCTTACTGAAAAAGACTATTGTTCTTCATCTGTCGCTTCTTGCGCTTGCCCAGGAAATAACTTTCTATTCACTCGCATTTCCCGTTTTTCTAAAGATTTCTTCATCCGATTACTGAAGCGCAGCGTGAAATCATTGGATTGTTGCAATAATTGATCCGCACGTAGTATGTGCTCATATGCCAGCGAATAATCCTTTATTTGGTGTTCGTATAATTTTGCTAGTTCCTCATTAGCTAGTACTTGCTCCCTGCCTGCGCCATGCGTGGCGACGATGTCAAATGACTGAATGGCCCTGTCGAATTCTTTATGGCGCTTCAATAAAAATCCTAGATGATAATGCGTCATAGGATAACTCGTCCCGTAGACTTCCGCAATTCGTTGAAGTTCTGAAAAACTATGATCTTTCAAACCAAGATCTTGAAACCATTTGGCGATATTCGTTGCGATTTGAGCATTTTGCTGACTAGTTTCCTCCATGACAATATCCGTAGACAGACTAAACAGTGTCACAAGCGACAGAATATCCCATTCATTATGCCACATGACTTTCATTAAAATTTCTGCACGACCATTTTTCACCGCATCTTGATAAATAATAGGTGCCATATGGCCAGGTATATCATCTTTCCGGTGAAAGCCTAGCTGCGTTCGCTCTACTTCGGTCAACTTGAATGATTCCATCTGCCCTTTCCAAATTCGACGCGATCCATGTAACAAATCAATTTGATGCGGTACAGGCAGTGGCGGCAATAGCTTCCTATGCAATGACCAACGTGTCTGGAGTTGAGGGAAGTCAAAACTTTTCCCGTTATAGGTGACGAGTGTTAGTCCTTCTCTCCATAATTCTGAAGCATACAGAAATGCCGCTTCATGATCTGGATTCGGCAACACATACTGTGTCATGACGAATTCATCGGACTGTAATTCCAACAGTCCAATTAAAAAAATGACAGCTCCAGCGCCTTTTAAACCTGTTGTCTCCGTATCAAAAAATAACAACTTACCGGCGTTTGGCGATAAAGGATGCATGTAATCCGCTTCAGACCACTTTAGCAACTTTTGCTTCACATCGCCCAAGCGAAAGTCCCCATGCATCGTATCGAGCGGATAATGAATAACACGCTTATACACGACACCGAATTCATTTTCAATTTTCTCCATACCTGTCGTCAGCCAGCGTTTTTCATAGTTTGGTGCTGGTGGCGTCTTGAACGTCTCTTCCACTTCCTGAACAACTGTCGTCTTTTTTAACAGCGACTTCATCGCCATCAGTTTCTGCTCATATGACATGACGATTCAACTCATCTATCTGTTCCTCTAATTGTTGGCTATCCACTATATGTTGAACCCCTTGTCTATATAACCTATTAAATTTCTCTTTAGTTACATTCTGGTCTATCATAACTTCACCTCAGAAATGATCGTATTGCTCTAAATTATACATGATATGTCTAGATGTATATGAAATTTGATTTTCAAACGTTTTAATACATCTTATCTCGAACATTGAAAAAAGCGATGCATCCTTGAAAACCGGATAGATCGCTTGTATTCCTTCTATATTTATTCGATTAAACGATTACCGTTTCTTTCTCTCTTACAGGAACGACTGCCAGTACTTGGTCGATCAGGAAAGTTCGTTTAGAGTTTCGCAGAAAACAGTACGCTGTAAATGTTTTACCATGTAGATTCAGTACACGAATTTTTCGTTTGCTAATGGAGCCATCTTTCGCTTGGTACATCACTTCGAGAATATCACCATATCGTAATGCCTTTTCTAATGAAGACCGCACATTCGTTCCCTCCCTTTTACTCCAGTATAAAGAATGTGTGTTCTGTTGTAAAGAATTTTACATAATTAATTTTCACGTTTTTTGTAGTTCTTTCCAGGGTACTGTAGAGAAAAAAGGATGTGAGGATATGCCATTCAATTACGACTTAGATTACAGTACGTTAGACTTACGCAAAAACCCAGAATTATATAGAGTAGGAAGAGGCGAACAAGGTGTGTTGCTCGTTGAACCTTATAAAAGTGAAATTTTACCGCATTGGCGTTTTAAAACACCCGAAATCGCGAAAGAGTCTGCCACTCAAATTTATGAACTTTTTGAAGAGTATCGAAAGCAGGAAGACTTCGTTGGAATGGATATGGCGCGTAAATTCATTCAAATGGGATATACCCGTGCACGTCGCTATGCAAATCATAAAAGCGGACGGAAATATAATGAAGACGGAACGGTAAAAGAGCGCGATATGGATCCTGTTAAAGCAAAGTCTGCACAAATTTTCAAAGAACGATGGGACGCTATCCGCGAAGATGAAGATTATATTAAGCGAAAAAAAGCACATCAGAAAGCATATGGATAGCTAGTAAAAGCGGTGAATGCCTATTAGACATTCACCGCTTTATTCACTTCGTTAGTTCATGGATGACTTGAAGTTTCTCTTGTAACCTTGAACTATCCAATGACTCAAGTACTGAATGAGTAAAATGGTTCCACACATAATTGGACATCAACAACACTAGATCTTTTGTCTCTTGATCTTCCGAATATATTGCAATATACAGTAGTGCGTCTAGTAAAGCATTAAGAATACTTGCATCTTCTTTACCGTAATAACTAATTTGACTGAACGCTGCATAGAAATAGTCTCGCGTACTTGGATATACCGCCACTATACTTGGTTGGTTCTCCTCGGTATACGTCACCGCGACTCCCCCTGGCAACAAAGTAGCTCGCTGCAACACTTCCCCTATCGAATGAATACACCGGATTGCGGTATTAGGGTCATTGATTCCTGGAGAAAGCGCACGCAACGCAATTTCCACGATCTTTTCGATGCCATACTCTACATCTTGTAAAATTGAGCGTTCTTCACCTAATACGAAATGCGATGAAAGATCGTCAACAGCAAGTTCTTTCTGAGAATATACAGTAGCTAGGCTCGTATGTGATCCGCAAAAAGCTCCAATTGGCTTCACGACATCTACAATGGCATGATGATCAATCGCCCATTCTGTCAATTTTTCATACTCGATATATTGTATGTATCCAAAATCATGACTCTTGAGTTCCGTTACAAAAGGAAAACTCTGCATGAAGAATGGTTTTTCATCACTCCAAACGACACGATTTTCTTTCATTCCTTTTTTCTCACTTTTGAGCGCAGTTAGCACATCTTCGGTTAATTCACGAATTAACCGACTGACTTGAACCGAAGTTCCGACGTTATGTATAAAAAACGCAAAGAATGCAAGACAAATCACCGCAAGCACGACTCCGACAGAAGCGGAAATCACTTCGTGGTTAATGGATGCTTTGCGCATAAATAATAACGATAATATCGTATAAACAAAGCCACCCATAAAGATTCCTAGTACACGTTGGGTAGATGATTTATTCAAGAAGTTTTGAAGTGCACGGGGTGAAAATTGTGAAGAGTACATCGTCAGCACGACCATGATGGTTGAGAACGTAACGGTTGTCATAGTTAGCAATGCACCTGATAACGTACCTAAAATAGTTTGTGCCAAATCCACTGTTGTCCTGAAATAACTAGGTATGTATTCTTTCAGGGCGTTGTTATACTTCGTGTCGACTAATACCGTTGCGAGCGCAAGAATAGAGGCAAATGTCGTATAAACGCTCGGAATAAACCAAATACTTTCACGCATCTTCACGAGTAATCTTGTGAGCATAGACCTCATCTCCGTTTCCTTACTGCCTAAGTAACCATTCCGTTTAATGTACCCTATTTTGCTAGTTAAAAACCATATTAAATACGGTATACAGAGTATAAAACGACGTGTAAAATAGTCACCTTGACAAATGTAGTTGTCAAGATGAATACCATACATTACAATACAATGAAGAGGTGAGGCTAGTGAGAACAAGATTAAAAGAATTAAGAGCGCGTGACGGGCTTAACCAAACGGAACTTGCCAAGCGAGCAAAAGTATCTAGGCAAACGATTAGCTTAATTGAAAGGGAAGAATTTGTGCCTTCCTTGCTTATAGCGAAACGGATTGCACATATTTTCGATGAAACAATTGAAAGCATTTTTATTTTTGAGGAGGAGGAATTATAATGAGAATAATCATTTGGACACTGATCGGAGCTGCAGTTGGATTTTTTGGAATGTATGCCGCGTTATCTATTGACTTCAAGGCAGGCTTTCCGCCCATTGGATTTGAGGTGAATAGTGTGTTGATCGCAATCACTTTATTGCTTTTTGTCTACAGTGCTGTCAGTTCTGCTCAAATGAAAAAGAATGCCCATCTTCCTCTGACGGGTGTTGACGAAGATGAACGCGATGTTTGGCAGTATAAACGATTCAGTGACCTAAATTTATGTAATACCATCGCGCTGATCGTAAGTATCATGGCTCTTGGCGTCTCTATCATCACCGATCAGCCAACGTGGTTATTACTAACTTCCGGAGGCGTCCTACTAATATCCATCATATTTTCCATGTTGGTCCCCGGTTTGATGAAAATTGTTTATCCGGACCGTGATCTTCCCTCGGCTTCTGAGAAAAACTTTGCTAAGAAATTGCTAGCCGCTTCAGATGAAGGCGAGAGATTCGTTATGCTTCAAGGCTATTATAAAACGTTTAACACGATGAATCTGTCATTGATTATCGCATTGATGTTATTTATTCTGTACTCCGTGGGCACGGGGGATTCCCAGTTATTCTCTATTTTCATTGTAGGACTCATACTCATTGTAACGAACGCACAATATTTGCTAACGATACGAAATAAATGAACAGTAGCTCGATATATTGATACTCACTGTTCAAGTGTTTATTTCCTTGAACAGCGAGTATTTGTATTTGATCACTCCACTTGCTGATGATCCAAGATTTCTTTTAATACGACAGCTTGATTATTGATTTCATCTTTCGCTCCAAATACTAGCGTGATATTCTTCTTATGTTTCTTCGTCCAATCCTTCAGTTTATCTAACTCTTCTTGCTGTTCTTCATTGTTTTTCAATTCTTCTTTATACTTTTTCTTAAAACCTTCAAATTTATCAGGATCATGACCAAACCATTGACGAAGTTCCTTGCTCGGTCCTACTTCTTTCAGCCATTCATCCACATGTGCATCTTCCTTACTCATTCCACGTGGCCATAGACGATCCACTAGCACTCGCAATCCATCAGTTTTCTCTGCATCTTCATAAACCCGCTTGATTTGAACTGGCATATTGATCTCCTCCTATTCGGTTCTCCTAATTCTTCTACCCTATATTCTATAAATGAACAGGTCATTTGGTTTTAATGTATTACAAAGGATGCAGCGTCGAGATTCATCTCGACACTATCTTTATTCTTCATTTACTTAATAATACATTGGTAATAGGTTTGCCCAGTTTGGATCACTCCATTTGACCATTTCGAGTATATCCGTCGTTTCCATTTGTGCCGTACTTGTTTCAATCTGAAACGTCCACCGTACCATTTTGAATTTGAAAGATTGGCTTCGTATAATCGACGCGATACCATTTCGTTCTGTCAATTTTCATTTTATTGTATGAAGAATTGGAAATCAGATAACCTTGTGACTCTAAACTGTAAATAGTACGTCGGATTTTATTGAGTGACCAAAATGGGATTTCTTCTTTCCAGTCTTCATACGTTTTATATACCCATTTATACCCGTCCCGTACATTTTTTGATATAAGCGAACGATAATGTAGATGCTGCAGTAAAAAGGCTTCATTAAATCCTACTTCCATAACTAAGGTTGTTTGCAATGTAAATGATGGTTCATCGAGTAATAAATACATATAGTGTCCTCCTAATGAAATCAAATGTAAGAGATACATTTTCATCTCCTCATATGCTATATAGAGGCATAGTGCGGAAAGGATACATCTAGTAATTTTTTTTCAGGACAATTGATAATTATCATCATATTTATAATTACATGTTCCTGAGTATTCCATATTAAAGAGTTACAGGGATACTATAAAAAAATAACGTGATGACTGTTTGAAAGAGAGAAAATTTGTGAATAGAAAGAAGAAGGATAAAAGGAGTGTCACTACATGAAGACAAGTCGTATGGAAGCATTTAGTGATGGTGTACTAGCAATCATCATTACGATCATGGTTTTAGAGCTGAAGCCACCAACCGCCATAGATAAAGAAGCATTCCTTATATTGATACCGACCATCGTCAGTTATATGTTAAGTTTCGTATATGTCGGTATTTACTGGAACAATCATCACCACTTGGTTCATAAATTAACACGTTTGAACGGACACGTACTGTGGAGTAATTTGCATTGGTTATTTTGGATGTCGCTCATTCCGTTTTCGACCGCTTGGGTAGGAATGAACCCGTTAGAAGCGGTCCCAACATTATTTTATGGTGTGATTCTTTTCCTTTGTGCTGTGTCGTACTTATTCTTACAAAACCAAGTCGTTCAATGCGAAGGGACAGAATCAGATTTAGCGAAAGAAATAGGTTTTGACTGGAAAGGTAAAGTGTCCATGCTACTGTATGTCACTGGGGTAGTATTTGCATTTTGGGTACCGGCTGTTTCGTATGGTTTGTATTTAGTAGTGGCAATTATTTGGTTCATCCCAGATAAACGAATTGAAAAAACGTTTGTACAGTAGCCCCAAAAAATTGACGTATGTAACTTTTATTCCACATAAATGGTCTAATCGCAAACAGATGGAAAAGAATGTGGATACGTTGTAAAGCTTAATGTCCAACGAGTATGGGAAGGTTTGGATACGAAGACGGTTTCGATAGAGAGAGCAAGTGATTCAGCAATATGTAGCATAAAAATGTTAGTTCAACGACAAGAAGGACGCAAATTCACCTGTGAATTTGCGTCCTCATTTGCTATACTTTTTAACGTTTCCTTCGCATGTTCCAAACCCGTTAGATTAAGAACTAGCACTTATCAGTGAACACACATTACTTATTCAAATCAATAATTCGTCCTTCAATCTCAGGCTTAACTGTCCCAAGCTTGATCATATGATCGCGTAAGTTGACCCAGTCGTCTAAACCGAGATCAGTTACACGTCCATTTTCATAGGCTTCTCCAAGAACTTTAAACCCATCTCCGCCTCTTGCTGTAAAGGCATTTGTCGTGATCACGTATTCTTTATCCATCTCGACATCAACAAACTCATCATTCATCTTTACTTGCATAGTTTGAACACGTTTGCCTACTTCTTTACTACTGTCAAATGTCATCTTCATTCCGGACATATGCAAGAAACCGCCCTCTTCATTAGGAGAGTTTCGCACACTATGCTCAAGCGTATTTTTGATTTCTGCACCTGTTAGCGTGACAAGAGATAATGTATTACCAAATGGTAGTACTTCAATTACTGCTCCGACTGTGACTTGTCCTTTATTCAAATGGTTGCGGATTCCACCACCATTTTGCAGAGCAATGACTGTTTTCACATCATATTCTTTCGCTTTCTCAAGCATTCCGTCTGTTACTAAGTTACCAAGTGCTGTTTCATTGGCACGGACACTATCAGTCGGACCTTCATCTCCGCGACTTCTCGGATTTGGTAGATCTACTTCTAATGTTGCGCCAATTTCTTTACCAAACGTTTCATCGATTTTGCCCGAATACTTCAGAAGTGCTTTCGCTGCCTCTGCATCATTCGCTTTGTCTTTTAAGCTGATTAATTCACCAGCATGCCCTGTAATGACACCTTGATTATCAAATTCTACATCCAAAGTTCCAAGATGAGTCAAATATTGATCAGCTTGAACTATAACTGTAGGATCTTTGCTTTCTCCACTTACATTTTTATCGACAATGACCGGTTCTGTTAATTTCGTATGTGAATGACCACCTACAATAATATCAATCCCATCAACGGCTTGAGCTAGAAGTAAATCATTCCCTACAGATGGGTCACTATCAAATCCTAGATGATTTACAGAAATAATTTTATTGATTCCTTGACTCTCAAAGTAAGCTACGGCTTTTTCAGCTGACTCTTTATAATCCAAAAACTCTACTGCTCCTGGACTAGCGACAAATGCCGTACTTTCTGTAGTCAATCCAAAGATTCCAACTTTTTCCCCATTCACTTCTTTGATCAAGCCTTTATGAATTTCTCCCAATGCTGGCGTACTTGTAAATTCCGTTTCACTTACTAGATTTTTCATAGCTGGGTCTTTGGAAAAATCTATGTTGGTGCCGATTACAGGGAAGTTGGCGCCTTTCACAAAATTCGCCAATGATTGGTGGCCATTTATACTGTCGCCTAAATCAAATTCATGATTACCAAATACCATTGCATCCAAACCCATTAAATTCATCAATTCTAGATCGGCTTGTCCTTCAAACTCTGAGAAATACAATGTTCCTGAGAATACATCTCCGCCGTGAAGAAGCAATGCATCGGGCTTTTTATCTCGCACTTCTTTAATAGCAGTTATGGCTTTGGGCATTTCCGCAACGCGTGCATGCGAGTCATTCATATGCATCAATGATAATGTGAAATCACCTGGATTTAATTGGTTGGCACGGTGAATGAATGATGAGAATGCGCCCCGTGTAACAGGCTCGTTCGGTCTGAAATTAGTCAGTTGATCGGTCAAGCCGAGATTCGCAAGGATTTGCACACCTCTTTTATGGGACTCTCCTACATTTGATAAGTTGATTGTCACTTTTTTGCCTGTATCGTATTTTTCAAGATCCAATGCATTCACTAGAACATTCGCCATTTGTTGACGCGTGAGGGCTGCTGTCGGTTTAAAATTGCCATTTGAGTCCCCTTTAAACACATTCGCGTTCGCTAGAGTTGCCATTTCTTTCGCGTAGAAACTGTCCGCTGAAATATCTTTAAACTTTTTTAATGCATCCGCCACATTATTCGGTTCTTCAAAGTCCCCTAACTTTGCCAAAATTAACGCCGCGTGACGTCGTTCGATTGAATTCCCAGGCTTAAACTGATTTCCGGGATATCCACTAATGATTTGTTGATCCGTCAACGCTTTAATTGCTTCATAATGGGTGTTATCCTTTGATACGTCGGTATACCATTGCTCTGCTGCACTAACAGAACCCCCTGCCATTACAATGGCGCTAGCGACAGCAAATGTCGCACCAAACCTATGAACTTTTCTTTTATTCATCTGTTTTTACCTCCCCATTTTTACTAGTCTGATAGTTGTACATATTCATATTATCAGAATATACCTCAGTTTGGTTAGAGAGTCGGGAAGTTTTTTGATTTTCATGAATTTATTTACTTATTTCTTTTTATCCATAAAAAAAGAGTCGAAGTGATTCACTTCGACTCTTTTTCTACTCACTTGGCCAACTCTACTAGCAAGCTATGTGCACGGTGTTTGTTATTCTTCTGTCCTGCTTCCTGCGCTCCAATACAAACAGGACAGCCATATTCACAACGACATTCCGCTACATGATCCGCTGCAAGCATCAATAATTCTTTCCAACGACTATAAATATTTTCACTTAAACCAATTCCACCTGGATAACTATCGTAAATGAAGAATGTCGGTCGCTCCATGTGAATCGCTTTCACTTGTGGCACGACATGGATATCATTTCGATCGCATTTGATGAATAGAGGTACTAACGACTGAATGGCGTAGGCAGCAGCTGTCATCGCATCGGTCAAGTCTGACTTCTCCCAGTCTTCGGGAACATCGAACGTTAACCATGTACCGGACGTATGCATTTCTTCCGCCGGCAACGAGATCGGACCTGACCCAATATTGTCATGTGTATCAAACTTAATTTTCTTAAAGATGGTCGGAATGGCGAGTACCGCTAAATCACCGTAAGCTAACGTACGCTCCTCGTCTTCCATTCGCTTGTCTTCACTGATTACTTTCAGTTCCACCGCGAGATTGGCATCGGTGAAATAATCGACATCGACGACGGTCACATACGCTTTCTTTTCTTCCCAATCCAACTTCTCCACTTGATACTGCGTTCCTTGATGTAAATAAATTGCTTCTTCATGCAATAATGTCATGGCGCTGAATCGGTCCATCTCTCCAATGACGCGCGTTTCTTTCGGAAGTGACTGGTCAATGATGATGACATTTTCTTGTGAAGCCGACCGTAAACTGATTTCTCCAGCAGGAAAACGATCGGTCATCCAATGCCATTTATCCGATGTTTGTAACAACACACCTTCACTTTGCAAAAAAGCTAATAATTCTTGTACTTCAAATTCACCATACGTCTCAGTTGAACTAAATGGCAGTTCGAATGAAGCACATTTCAGATGATCCATCAATATCAGCATATTGTCCGGGTGAATATGAATCTCTTCCGGTTGCCTTCCGAGCAAATATTGCGGATGTTGAATAATATATTGATCAAGTGGCATCGATTGCGCTACATAAATAATTAGCGCATCTTCTTGGCGTCTACCCGCACGACCCGCTTGTTGCAATGCACTGGCAATATTTCCCGGGTAACCTGTCATAATACACGCTTGCAATTGACCGATATCAATACCCAGTTCCAAAGCGTTTGTACTGACTACGGTGCGAATATCACCATTTTTCAAACCACTTTCGATTGTTCTACGTTCTGATGGTAAGTAGCCGCCACGATAGCCCATTACAGTTTTATCGAATAACTTTTTCTTCGTTAGCTCTTTCATATAAGTCACGAGCATTTCTACACGCACACGACTTCGGGCAAAAATAATGGTCTGAATATGCTTTTGATATAAAAATGCGCCAAGATCTCGGACCACAAGCACTGCACTTCTTCGTATACCAAACACATCGTGAACAATGGGCGGATTGTAAAACACAAAATGTTTCTTACCGCGTGGTGCCCCATTCTGATCTATTAGCACCATATCTTTATTCGTCAAATTATCCGCCAATTCCTTGGCATTTGAAATCGTTGCGGACGTACAAATAAAAATTGGATCACTGCCATAAAATCGACAAATACGCTGTAATCTTCTTAAAACATGCGCCACATGACTACCGAACACACCTTTATACGTATGGAGCTCATCGACCACGATATATTTCAAGTTCTCGAACAATGAAATCCATTTAGTATGATGAGGCAGTATGGCCGAGTGAAGCATATCCGGGTTCGTTAAAATAATATGTCCAGATTTTCTCACTTTGGTTCGCAAGCCAGGTGCTGTATCACCGTCATACGTATGACTTAAAATCGTTTCGCCACTCGCTTCAATAAAATCATGCAAATCTGCTAACTGATCTTGTGCCAATGCTTTCGTTGGGAATAAATACAGAGCCCGTGAAGATGGATCATCCAAAATCGACTGCAATACTGGCAAATGATAACAAAGTGACTTCCCTGAGGCAGTCGGCGTTATAGCGGTAATCGAGTGACCTTCACGCACTTCATCAAACGCTTGTCGCTGGTGGCTATATAACTGTGTGATCCCTTTCGTTGCCAACGCTTTACGAATCGACGAATGTAAAACTGGAGGAAACTCCGCGGTGACGGCTTCTTGCTCTTTTAGTGTTTCGATATAGGCAATATTTGGCCCAAAGCGCGAGTCTGCGAATAGTTCTTGAATAGTATCGGGTATACTTTGTTTATTCATTCACACGGTCCTCTCCCCGGTCCGCGTTCATTGCGTCCAAAACCGTTTGCAATGTATAGCGCGCCGCACGGATAGATAGAATGAAACGTTTTTTTCCAGTTGCTTTATAGAATGATTGGACGACGAATTGTGTCATCGAGTCTTTCAGTGAATCCACTTGTACTTCATGCACATACCGTGGCTTTTCCTTCTGTATCCACACCTTCATCTCTTCCGCCCACTGCGCGATTGCCTTGTGACTTACATCGGCATATGGCTTCACTTCTTCAAAGAAATCAGGATCATGATCCGTCTCACGCATATGATAAAACCGTTGTTCGCATTCATCACAAATTGTCAGCAATAGCTTTGTGTCTTCAATCTTGCTCATTTATATAAAACTCCTTTAGAATTCATTATAATCAATGTACTCCCCTCATTTTATCAGATATTCAACTGTAGCTCCACTTTCTACGAACAAACATTCCAAGACGTCACCAATTTGACTACTTTTGACACGTTGGAAACTTTCTTTTTGGTAACTCGTCTAATAGTCGGTATGATATGATGTAGAGTACGAGGTGGTCACATTGGCGATACGTTATCCAAACGGAAAAAAGTTCAATCCTTCCGTGTCTTCTACGAAAAAGAAAACCTATGACTACTCCTTTAGTAATCGGGGTAAATCATTAGAAGACGAACTCAACGACACAAATGAATACTATTTGGCGCATGGTCTTGCCGTCATCCATAAAAAGCCGGTTCCCATACAAATCGTCAATGTCCGCTACCCTGCAAGAAGTGCTGCGGTGATCACAGAAGCGTATTTCCGTACACCTTCGACAACTGACTATAATGGTGTGTGGAATGGATATTATGTGGACTTTGAAGCGAAGGAAACAAAAAACAAAACTTCCTTGCCCCTGCAAAATATTCATTTGCATCAAGTGCAGCATATGAAGCAAGTAATCGACCAATCCGGACTTGCTTTTTTTATTGTCAATTTTACATTGTTGGATCGATATTTCTTACTGCCCTTTGAGGAATTCTATCCTCTGTGGCAACGCATGGAAGATGGCGGAAGAAAGTCTATTACGTTATCTGAAATAGAAGAACGATCTATCGAAATCAATACCGGTTTTCATCCTCGGCTAGATTATATACAAGCCGTGGCGGATTGGATGAAGCGCAAGACAGATTAATGAAAGCGAAAGGCAGGAACTACTATGAGTGATAACATAAACTCGAGAACGGCAAGAAGATCGAAACAAGTGAAGGAGCAACCGAAGCGTCCGCAGAAGAAACTTCCTAATGAATTATGGAAGAAAATCCTTTTAGGAATTGCAGCACTGTTTCTTTTAGTGCTAGTGGGCGGAGCTTCATTATTCGCTTATTATGCAAGTACTGCACCTGATTTAGACGAAGAGCTATTGAAAGATCCACTGACTTCGAACTTCGTGACAAAAGATGGCGATGTATTCATGAAGTTCGGTGCAGAGAAACGGGAATTCGTCCCGTATAAGGAAATTCCCGAGCAAATGAAAGATGCTATTTTAGCTACGGAAGACATTCGATTCTTTAAGCATGGCGGAATTGACTTTTATCGTCTTGGAGGAGCAATTATTGCCAACTTCCGTAGTGGGTTCGGATCACAAGGTGCTTCGACATTGACACAACAAGTCATCAAAAACTCATTCCTGAAGAATGAAAAAACATTAAAGCGTAAAGCGCAGGAAGCTTGGCTTGCGCACAAATTGGAAAAAGAATATACAAAAGAAGAAATTTTCGAGATGTACTTCAATAAAGTTCTTATGTCAGGCACTCGCTACGGAATCGGTACAGGTGCAAGTTACTTCTACGGTAAAAAAGTAGGCGAACTGGAGTTACCTGAAATGGCTATGCTCGCGGGTATGCCACAGTCTCCTAACGGCTATAATCCATTTAAGAATCCGGAGCGCTCAGAAAAGCGACGCAATATTGTACTAACACTTATGGAACGTCACGGTAAAATCACGACAGCTGAAATGAACGAAGCGAAAAAGGTCCCAGTTACTTCCACTTTATTAGCAGAAGAAAATCGCGAAGTGTTCGGTAAATACCCAGCTTATGTAGATGCAGTGCTAGATGAAATTGAAGCAGCAGGTTTTACGGATCTTTTATCTGAAGGTGTTACAGTTCAAACTGCTTTAGATCCAAAAGTACAAGAAACTGTAGAAGCCAAAATCAATGATCCAAGCTATTATGAATCAGATGAAATGCAAGCCGGTATGACAGTGTTGGATACGAAAACAAGTGCGATCGTGGCTATTGGTGGTGGACGCAATTATTCGGGGCGTGACTTGAATTTCGCCGAAGTCAGACGTGCACCAGGTTCGAGTATTAAGCCCATTTTATCTTATGGCCCGGCAATTGAAGAGCTAGATTGGTCTACAGGTCAAAAGGTAGTCGATGAACCTTACAGCTATAAAGGTTCAGGTACAGCCATTGGAAACGCAGATGGTAAATTCCTCGGTACTTTGACTATGCGGCAGGCGTTATATTGGTCAAGAAATATACCTGCAGTCAAAACGTTTGAACAAGTAGGACCGAAAAAAGCCGAAGCCTTTGCCAAGAAACTTGGGTTTACGTATAAAAATATAGATTCTTCCAACGCGCTTGGTGGCGGGGATGAATTCTCCACAGTTCAAATGGCAGGCGCTTATGCTGCTTTTGGTAATGGAGGTATTTATACAAAACCTCATACTGTCAATAAGCTGATCTTGCGTGACGGCAAGACGGAAAAGAATTTACGTCCGGACCCTGTCACTGCAATGAAAGATTCTACTGCGTACATGCTTACAGATGTATTGCGTGATGTCCTTACCGAGTATGAAGCAACAGGTACTCGAGCAAATATTAGCAATATGGACATTGCCGGAAAGACAGGTACAACAAATTATTCAGCTAAAAAAATGAAAAAAGACAATATGGAAAGTCATTTTGTGCCTGATACGTGGTTCACAGGCTATACAACCGAGTACACCATTTCAACATGGGGCGGGTATGGAGATTTCTCACCGATTAAGACCTATGACAATGGACGCTATGTACCGCAAAATTTATTCAGAGATGTTATGAGCAGTATCGCCAAAGATCCAGGTACGTTCGTTCAACCCGACTCCGTTGAAGAAGCAGCAATCGTCAAAGGCAGCGACCCTATTATGCTTGCTAGTTCATTCACTTATAGTAACCTCGTCAGTAATGAATTATTTGTCAGAGGCACATTACCTAAAAAAGCATCAATTCCTGAAAAGGTTTCAATTCCAAGTCCGGATGGATTAACTGCACAATTCGATGCGAATTCCAATACAGTTCAATTACAATGGAATTACGATGTGCCGAATAAATACAGCAGTCTCGGAAGTCCCACATTCAACGTCAGTGTTTCTGTTGATGGGGGTGGACCACAAAGTATTACGACGACATCCGATAAACAAACCACATACTCTGGTGTGGAGTACGGTAAGAACTACACATTCTATGTCAGTGCCAATATGGGCGGGTATACAAGTGGATCGGCTACAGCTTCCCTTTCGATAAAAGGTGCTGATGAACCGGTCATTGAAGATGAGCCTATCGTTGAACCCGATGAAAACCAAGATGATCAAAACAATAACGAGGATGATCAATCTGGAAATGATTCGGAAGACAATAATGATATAGACAATGAAGAGCCCGATCAATCAGAACCAGACGGCTCGAACAATCCAGATGGCAATAACTCAACTAACGACCAGAACGACCAAGACCAGAATCAGGATCAAAACCAAGGTCAGGGTCAGTCTAACCAAGGACAAGGAAATCAAGGGAACCAAGGCAATCAAGGACAAGGTCAAAATCCTAACGATGCCGGGGATACTTCATCTGACTCCTCTTCCAATTAAAAATAGAGCGACTCCACACGTCAAACAACGTGTAGAGTCGCTCTTTTTATTTACTGTTGAACACGTAACCGCGCTGCTTTCTTTTTCATCTCATCATACAGCATAGTCAGCTGTATGACTGCATAATGACTGTTTTTTTGAACTTTGATAAACTCGATTCGTTCCCCATAATTATTTGGTGCGAGTACGTGATACATTTTTCCTGTGTGTAGATTCTGAAGCTCTTCGCTTTGCTCAACTATCCATTCGAGTTGATCGATAGCTGGTTGTATTAATTCCAATTTACGCGGATCATTTACGGCGTATGCCTTTTCTACTTCAGGCTTTTGCTGTCCCCATATATCGAGTACTTGTTGTACGTTTTTCTTTAATTGTTCATGTGTCATTTCGCTTTCATCCTTTTCCGGCCTTCGCGGCATAAATCCAATAACGGACATTCTGGACAATTGGGATTTTGCGCTTTGCAATGATAGCGACCAAAGAAAATTACTTGATGATGGGTTTGTGTCCACTGTTCCATTGGCGTCCAACGCATGATTTTTTCTTCTACATCAATCGGGCGATCTTTCCAGCGATTCATACCTAATCTCTTCGCTACACGTTCGACATGTGTGTCGACAGCTAATGCCGGCACACCGAACGCGTTCGACACGACGACATTTGCTGTTTTCCTGCCCACACCCGGCAACGTCATCATGATATCTCGATTAGGAGGTACTTCTCCCCCAAATTCTTCAATCAAACGAAGGCTAAGTGCTTGGATATTTTTTGATTTATTACGGAACAAACCAATTGAACGAATATCTTGCTGTAATTCCTCAATGGGTACGGCTAAATAGTCTTCCGGTGTCTTATATTTCTTAAATAGCTCTGCTGTCACTCGGTTGACTAATACGTCCGTACATTGCGCTGATAAAAGTGTCGCGATCAGCAATTCAAAAGCGTTCTTATGAACGAGTTCACAATGTGCTTCGGGAAACATCTCATCGAACGTTTGCAAGCATGTTTGCCACTGTGTTTTTGTCAGCATCGTCTCACCTACTCCCGTTCTTCGAGCCAATTGTAGAAAGGCACATCTTTAATCGTCGTTTTCACTTGCGGCGTTGTTGCTACCGTCGTAGGACGAAACGCTTTAGTCTGCTTTTCTACATCACGCATCGTTTTTACATTTTTCTTTTTCCATTCAAATAAAATTCTGTCGATATAGCGCAAACTCATTTTTTGTGCTAATACGGCTTCTCTTAATGCCGCGCGAATGATTTCCGTTGAATGACCATCTTTATCAATCCACATACCGATTGTTTCAAATTCCATAGGGGATAGGAAGCGACCAAATTCCTGTTCAAACAACGAGAAGATTTCTCCCTCTTCATGCTTGACCACTTCTTCTTCGATTTCCATCGATTGTTTTTCGACTTCATCTATCAATCGTTTCCACAAAGGATAAAATGAAAACTGTTCATGTAATACTTTATTTTCATCGGTACTTTGCTCAATAGAAAACAATCCTTTTTGCATCATACGTTGTAGACAATTCGTTACATCTTTCTCTTGCAGTTGCATACGATTCGCGATATCGGTAGGCGTTGGAAAATAGTTCCCCGCTCCTTGAAATGCAATCAAATGCAATAATACCATGGCGTCACTATCTGAAATCAGCAGTTGTTTATAATGTTGAAAAAAGAGCTGGGAAATAGAAACATTTCCCTGCTCCATCCAAATTTTCAGCCGCTCATCTTGCTGCATATTTGAAACTTCCTCTCATCAGCAACTTGTTGGTTGCTTCTGTATTACGCTTTCCAATGATCTCTTACAAACTGATCGATACGTGTAATTCCTTCTTCCAGCTGATCGATCGATGTGGCATAAGAAAGACGGATCGTAGTATCTGAACCGAATCCTGAACCCGGAATGACAGCAACTTTAGCCTCTGTCAATAATGCTTGTGCAAAATCATCTACGTTGGCATAACCAGTTTTCTTTACTGCTTCCTGTACGTCTGGCAATAAATAAAATGCGCCTTGTGGCTTCAATACATTGAAACCTGGGATAGCAGAAAGCTTGGGGTACGCTTGATTTAAACGGGATTCAAAATCTTTCCGCATGACTTCTACAGTGTCTTGAGGTCCGTTATATGCTTCAATTGCTGCATATTGCGAAGTCGTTGTCGGATTGGATGTAGAATGGCTAGCGAGGTTTGTCATTGCGCTTACTACTTCTTCATTACCCGCAATATATCCTATTCTCCAGCCTGTCATTGAATGGGATTTCGATACTCCATTAATAATGAATGTACGATCTTTGGCATCATCTGAAAGCTGCGCAATCGATACATGCTCTTTACCATCATAAACAAGCTTTTCATAAATTTCATCCGAAATGATCCATACATCTTTTTCACGGCAAACTTCTGCAATGGCTGTGAGTTCTTCTTTCGAATAAATCATACCTGTTGGATTACCCGGTGAGTTGATGATGATGGCTTTTGTTTGATCCGTGATGGCATCACGAATTTGCTTGGCTGATACTTTGAACTGCTCAGCAGCTGTTCCTTCAACGAACACAGGAGTACCTTCTGCGAGCTTCACTTGTTCAGGATAACTCACCCAAAACGGAGAAGGGATGATGACTTCGTCACCTTTATTCAGAAGTACTTGGAAAAGTGTATAGAGCACATGCTTTGCTCCAATACCGACTAACACTTCCTTGCGTGTATATGTCAATCCTTGGTCTCTTTTCAATTTGTCAATTATGGCATCCTTTAGTTGCGGAAGACCACCGGCCGGAGTATATTTCGTCTTGCCATCCTTCATTGATTGATACGCTGCTTCTAAGATGTTTTTAGGCGTGTTATAATCAGGTTCTCCAGCTCCGAGTCCGATCACATCGATGCCCGCTGCCTTCATTTCTTTTGCCTTCGCTGTAATCGCTAATGTTGTAGATGGTGATAAAGTATTTACTCTGGACGCTAATTGCTTTCTCAAATTGACCGCTCTCCTTTTAGTCCTAATTCCATTTTTCTCTATAGTTTTGAAATTCGCTTTAACCATTTTCCATCTGCAAAATTCAGATACGCGTAGTTTAAGAAATCCTCGTCGTCCAGATAGCTGACTTCCCAAAACGGAGTGTCATTTTCCATACCCAATGAAGCATTGAGGACTTTTTTAACGTTCTTCTCATTTTTTACGATGTCTGTGGCTTTTCGCTTAGTAATACCATCTTTAATTGATACGGCTTTCAGAATTTTCGTCGTCTTTTCTTCCACAAAGATGATTTTTTCATGGTTATTTTTATCTGTACCATAGACGGTAATCCATGACGTCTTACCATGAAAATGATCCATCCTATCTACTTTTTCAAGAACATTATTTTCCAATACAGCTTCTTTCACTATGTTTTCAGATGCAGCAAACGGTTTCTCTGCTTGATAGAAAACGACAATAGTAATCGTGAACCCGAGCGCGAGTAAAAATAGGAATAGAAACTTAATCCAGTTGAGCATAAGTGACACTTCCTATCGAATGAACCGCTGATTTTTTTCGATTCATTTTCTAACCTGCTTTCTATTTGTACATCATTCATTATAACAATTTTCGATCTCGTTAACTAGACCTTCCAAAGATACTTTTTTTACAGATGACGTAGGCAATGCTTGTAAAAAGGATGTGCCGTAGGATTTCGTGTCTATGCGTCGATCCAATATGATGAAGAACCCTTGTTCATCTGATGAACGGATTAATCTACCAAATCCCTGTCTAAAACGCAGTATCGCTTCCGGTAAACCTAAATGGGTGAATGCATTTTTATGCTCCGCTACTAAAGCTTCTGAACGAGCTTTAAATAAAGGTTCCTCGGGTGAAGTAAACGGTAAACGAACGACCACTACTGCCGATAATTGTTCACTTGGAACATCCACACCTTCCCAGAAGCTTGTCGTGCCGAATAATACGGCTTTCTTTTGCTGTTTAAACGTCTTCAGCAACTTATGTCGGCTCCCCGAGCTAACACCTTGTGCGATCAGCATGTATTCTTCTTGTAATGACTCACTGTCGATTACTGCTTGATGCGTCTTCTTCAACATGTCATGAGACAAGAACAATGCAAAGACGCGTCCTTCAATCGCAACCGCTGTTTGGATTAACGCATCTGCCACCGCTTCGATGTACTCTTCATTTGAAACTTGCTGAATATCCGGCATATCTTCCACAATCAACGTATGAGCACCTTCATAGAAGTTCGCGGGTGCATCAAATGTGTAAAGCGGGACGCTAGAAGGCAATCCTGCCTGGTCTAGTACGAAGCGGTCCTGCTGCCCCGCGGTTAACGTTCCGGACGTCCAAACGATGCCTGCCTCCCCTTCAAACGTATCTATAAAATCACGGATTACTTGTGCACCGTTTACCGGACTTTTCTTGATCTGTAAACTGCCAGGCAAACTTCGACTATCTTTTTCCATCCAAATGGTCGTGCTTGATTTTGGCTGTTCTAAAAATAATTCAATCCACTCGCCAGCTTTAATTTTCATTTCATTGACCCAATAAAACCATTCATTTAGTGCTGCTTGCTCATGCAAGGTCAATTCGCTCGACAAATTCTGGATTGGCATGGCATAGTTCTCGGTAACACCGATATAATCATTCATCTTACGCAACACTTTGTCGAAAATTTCATTCGATCGCAGACGTTTGGACAATGGCTTTACTGTTCTTGTCGTCTGCTTATTATCGCTATTTGAGTTCGAGTTCACTAGTACGAGCATCGATTCATCGAATGCGAGCATGAATTCATTGAATGAATGTTGAAGTCGTTCGGTAGTAGTTTTGTGATTGAAATGAAATCGCTTTAAGATATCTTGAATATCAAACAGTAATTGACAGCTACTTAAACCGTTCAATTGACTCATTACATATTTCCATTTCGTATAGGAAAACACTTGTTGGTGAGTCCGTATTGCCGCTTGGTTCAGTTGATGGGCTTCATCAATCACCAACCCACTGATGGAGTGAAACAGCGGATCGTAACGCTGTTGGTCATTTACTAACATCGAATGATTCGTCAATAGCACCATCGACTGCTGACAGTTTTTTATGGTATGTGTATAAAAATCTGCTACTCGTTCGTCTTTCTTCACTCGCATCGAACGCTTACGAATTCGGTCGATAAATAACTGACCACCACCTGATACATTGACCTCATCCAAATCACCAGTAGTCGTTTCTGTTAACCAGACCAATAACTGCATGATGGTGATGGAGTCATCGTAAACCTCATCATTAAAATGCAAGAGCTCCTCAAATTTCCCAAATGAAATGTAATTCGCCATGCCTTTAACAACGGTCGTTGGAATCGTCACCTGCAAAGCCTTTTCAAGCTTCTGGACTTCTTCCGCAAGTGTGTCGACTAAGTGATTCGTAAACGTACTAATGACAACAGGCTGCTTTGTTTCATATGCACGGATTAAAGCAGGCACTAAATAACCGATCGTCTTGCCAGCACCGGTTGGAATCTCTACAGCGATTTGCTTCTTCTCAACAAAAGCTTGCCATGTTAAATCCATCAATTGTGCCTGACCTTCTCTCACATGGTAAGATGGATCAATTTTCTGCATGACTCGATCTTTCGCCGGAACATCGGCAGGAAAATCTATCGGCTGTGACCATGCTGTTGCAGGTAGCTTTGATTTCAAATACGGAATCCCGCGAAATAGCGCATAGTCAGCGGATGTTTCCTTTCCACGTACATGCTTCAGTGCTTCATAAAATAATGTTGAAACGTCAGATTTCATTGCGAATGAACGCTCATGCATACGATTCAGCGTCTCTTTAGGTAACGTTTTGATTTTCTCAATAGCCTGCAATAAAAACAATGCCGTTGCTTCCGCATCATCATCTGCCCGGTGAGCCTGCTTTAACGAAATATTTAATGATTCGGCAATATCCTGCAAACGATAGCCAGATAAAGTAGGATACATAATCTTCGCCAGCTCTACTGTATCAATTGTCTTACCATGCCATTTGGATACACCACAACGAACCAATTCTTTTTGTAGAAACGATACGTCAAAATCTGTATTGTGTGCGACAAAAATACATCCAGCAAGCAAATCCGCCACTTCTTCAGCAATGTTTTCAAAAGGAGCAGCATCCTTCACGTCTTCATCACCGATGGATGTAAGTTGGTGAATAAAAGGCGGAATCGAGCGCTGCGGATGCACGTAACGCATATATGTATCTATTATTTTATTGTTCTCAATAAAAACAATTGCAATTTGAATGATCCGATCTCCATTTGAAGGCGAATGACCAGTCGTTTCCAAATCGACAACTGCATATTTGCTTGTAGACATACCATCATCAACTTCCTATTTGGTTTCTAAAGCAAATTGTATCACACTTACCACGACGACTCACGTCTTGCATTCAGGGCAACCGAAAACCATTTGAACCAATAAACGAAAAAGTAATTCTGATAGCGGTTCGTGATTGAAGCTCCACCTTAGGACGCTTTCTTGTGGGCCCAGCTGGAGCAAAGCGAACAACGAAAGGTTTGCTTAGCCCAAGATCCCTCCCACGGAAAGCGCCCGCCTGGAACGCAGATCGACTTTGCTACCTTTCCCCACTTACTTAATCTACAAATGAAACCCCCATTCGAATAACTCTCAAATGGGGGTTTAGTACTCATTAGAATATAGCGACGCCTGGCTTTTCCGTGATAACTTCCTTCACACGATTCTGCTCATCCATAATCAACACAGTCGGCTGATGAGTACGAGCCTCTTCGTCCGACACATAAGCATAGGAAAGAATGATAACGATGTCGCCTGGCTGCACTAGACGCGCTGCAGCTCCATTGACACAAATTACTCCACTGCCCGGCTCTCCCTCGATAATATACGTTTCGAAGCGCGCACCGTTATTATTATTGACGATTTGCACCTTCTCATTCGGCAACATACCCGCAGCCTCTAATAGCGCTCCGTCGATTGTAATGCTCCCTACGTAATTCAAATTAGCTTCCGTCACAGTAGCGCGGTGTAATTTTCCATTCATCATCATTCTAAACATTTTTCTCATCCTTTATAGTTGACATAATAATATTATCTATCAATCTTGCGTGAGTAAATTGTACTGCCGCGGCCAAGATTACTTCCTGCGTATCATCGATCTTCTCTTCCAGTGACGGATACGCAAGTACTTCGACATAATCAATTGTACCGGATGTTTCTTCTTCGATCTCTTTGCGCACAATCTTCGCGACTTCTTGCAGTGGAACGCCTTCATAATAACTGCGTTTCCCCTGTGATAGTGCACGGTAGATTGCACTCGCTTCATTCCGTTCATGTTCAAGCAAACGAACATTACGAGAACTTTTTGCAAGTCCGTCTTCTTCTCGAACAGTAGGTACACGTGCAATCGACGTGCGAAGATTAAAATCACGAACGAACGTTTCGATAATCGCTAGTTGTTGCGCATCTTTCATGCCAAAATACGATTCATCTGGATCGACGATGCTGAATAATTTCAACAGAACTTTCAATACTCCGTCGAAATGTCCTGGCCTCGAAGCTCCACATAGTCGCGATGCTTGTTCTCCAGGTAAAATACTAATGCCGCTCTTACGAGGATACATTTCATCAACAGACGGAATAAATAAATAGTCGACACCTGCTGTGGAAGCCAGTTCTGCATCATGTTGTTCATCGCGTGGGTATGCTTCGTAATCTTCTCCTGGTCCAAACTGCGCAGGATTAACGAAAATACTCATTACGACAATATCATGATCTCTTCTAGCTTCTTCTACTAATTCCATATGGCCTTCGTGAAGGAAGCCCATTGTCGGTACGAAACCTACCGTGCGTCCTTCACGCTTTCTAGGATTTAAGATGTTTTGCAACTCTGCGATCGACCGAACTATTTGCATGGTGGCACTAGTATTCATAGTGTCTTGCCCCCGTACAATGCTTCAAGTTCTTCTTCTTTCATTGTAAAGCGATGGCTTTCAGAAGGGAATGATCCATCCTTAACTGCTAAATTATATAACTTCATTGCACCTTCAATATCTTTACCGACTTCTGCGTAACTTTCGACGAATTTCGGTAATTTATGATTACCGTAGCGCACCATATCATGGAATACGAGTACTTGGCCATCTGCTTCAGCGCCCGCACCGATGCCAATGATAGGAATAGATACTGCCTGCGCGACTTCTCTCGCCAATTGGAAAGGAATGCATTCCAGTACAATCATAAACGCACCCGCTGCTTCACAAGCTTTAGCATCTTCAATCAGTTGTTTAGCTGCAGCTGCCGTTTTCCCTTGTACCTTGTATCCGCCACTAACCCCAGCAGACTGCGGAAGCAATCCTAAGTGTGCACATACCGGCATGCCAGCTGTCGTCATCAAGTTGATTTTATCGATGACCGCACCACTTCCTTCAACTTTCAATGCATTCGCTGAAGTTTCCTGGAATAAACGTAAAGCATTCTGTAATGTGGTATCAGCAGATCCGTGATACGTACCAAACGGCATGTCTACGATTACGAATGTATCTTTTGCACCTCGTCGAACCGCTTTACCGTGGTGAATCATTTCATCAAGCGTTACATGTGCTGTCGAATCATAGCCAAGCACGACCATCCCTAAGGAATCCCCGACAAGAAGTACATCAATCTCGGCTTGTTCTGCAATTTGCGCTGTCGGATAATCATATGCAGTTAGCATACTAATCTTTTCACCGTTCGCTTTCATTTTCGAAAAATCTGTTGTAGATTTCACTGTTCATCTTCTCCTTTACGTCTGATTTCAGCAGGCGTTTGGTAGGCAAAAAAACCAAAAATAAAACCCTACTGATCCAAATTTGGACAGAAGGGTTGCGTAAGCGTTTGATTATGCTTCCTCCGTCCCTGTCTAAATAGATCAAGGCAGATCTCGTATATAATTCATTTGCCAAACAGGTGCAGCTCCAAAATCGATACCGCCCTATGCGTACACTATATCAAAACAGTAAGATTCTGTATAGTTTTAATTCTTAACTTCAATGTCTGCTGAATAAATTCCACGTACAGTGCCGTCAGCCAATCGAAGTTCTAGCATGCCATCATGAGAAATACCAAGTGCAATTCCTTCAACTGTTTCATGGACCATACTCGCTTTGATTTTCTTACCCGTAATCGCAGCATAGCTCTCCCATAAAATTTTAATTGGCGCAAATCCTTTTTCGACATATAAATCTGTATATTGCTCAAGGTACTTAAGAATAGCCGCCACTAATTGCGCACGGTTAATCATTTCTCCTTTTTCAATACGCAATGAAGTCGCTATTGTCTGAAGTTCTTCAGGGAAATCAGACTGCTGCTGATTGGCATTGATTCCCATCCCTAAAATAATTGCTTTGACACGATCGGGATCGGACTGAAGCTCTGTCAGGATACCTGTAACTTTTTTGCCATTTATTAATATATCGTTTGGCCACTTAATAACCGGTTGAATATCCGCTACCTCTTCAATCGCGCGAACAATTGCGACCGCTGCAACCAATGTCAGTTGTGGCGCATATTGAGGTGCCAAATCAGGACGAATAATCAAACTCATCCAAATACCTCGATTTGCTTTTGATTTCCAAGGTCTCGCTAAACGTCCTTTACCCGCTGTCTGCTCTTCCGAAATAATCAACGTGCCATCTTCCGCTCCATTTTGCGCATCTTCATGTGCAATGGTCTGCGTAGTAGGCACGGTTGTAAAGTATTTAATTGTATGACCGTAGCGTTGTGTCGTTAAATATTCGGTGATATTTCCTTGGTTGACTAAATCCGGTGCTTCTATTAAGTAATAGCCTTTTTTACGTTGTGACCCAATTTCATAGCCCTCTTCTTCAAGTTCTTTTATATATTTCCAGATTGCTGTGCGGGAAAGACCGAATTCATCGGCAATATCTTGACCCGATATGGGCTCACCTTGTGCGGCAAATAATCGTTTTAATAATTCATTTTTCACGGGAAGTTTCATTTATAAACCATTCCTTTATCGCCAGTGCGTCATTTTCGATTTGTCCGTAGACAACCGCTCGTTCAATTTTCATAATCCACTCACTTGTCCATCTGCCACCGCTTTTTCCTGACCATATCAATAAATCTTTTCCTGTGAACGCCAAGTCTGCACGTTGCAGAATCGGCAACTGCTTTTTATGTTGTTCAATTTGCTGACTGCTGAGATCATGACCTTCATGATTGGTGTAATAGATTCTTCCCACTACTTCCAGTACGTCGGTTGGATAACTATAGAAATCCCAAAGGTCAAATGGTCGTTCTGTACGTACAGCATATGCTTCTTCATATAGTTTCAGGAAGCGTTTTTCTTCATTGGATAATTTGTAGAGCCTAGCTAGTTCTGTTGCCGATGTGTCCGTTACTGTCAGCATCGCTGCGAAGCCATGGCGTGCGTGAAGAAAAGGTGTATAGCGATCCAGTGATTCAAACGCTGTAAATAACTCGGGAAATAGTTTGGGTAATCCAATTTCACGTCCGTAATGAAACGCCCGTGAAGGGTTCAGCCCTTGAAACAGTTTATCCATTTCTGTTTTGATCCGTTCAATTGCTACATGACGTAACGATGAAGCTAGTTGTCCCATCGAATACAATGTTTGCCATTCTATTTCAAAATCTAAAACAGACGAAAAACGCAAAGCACGGAAAATTCGCAGCGGATCTTCTTGAATGCGTTCTTCCGGTCTTCCAACAGAACGAATAACCTTTTGCCTCAAATCTTTAAGTCCATCAAATAAATCAATAAGTTCTCCGTCAACTGTCATAGCAAGCGCATTGACCGTAAAGTCACGGTGTTGCAAGTCCTCTTGCAATGAAGTTACATAGACGGTATGACTCAGTTCGTTGTATGTAGTGTCTGTCCGGTATGTCGTCACTTCAATCGGCTCGCCATGCATCAGCACAAGGATTGTCCCATGTTCAATGCCTATATCAATCGTGTGGCGGAACACCTCTTTCACTTGATGCGGTGTGGCGGAAGTCGTAATGTCAATATCCAATGGTTTTTTACCAAGCTCGGCATCACGTACTGCCCCACCAACAAATACAGCCTCATAGCCCGCTGCGTGCAATTCTCTAAGTACTTGCCGGCTCGCTGCTGAACCGAATGAAGCTGTCATTTCATCGCCGCCACTTCATAATATAATTCTTCATATTGTTCTACTATTGATTCGGAACTGAATTCTTCCACTACAGTTCGCATAGCATTCCTCTTCATTTGTTGATGTAATGTGGAATCACTCAGCAACTGTGTCACACGATTTGCGACGGCTTGCACATCACCTAATTCCACCAAAAATCCGTTGACCCCATCTTCCACAACTTCTGGAATACCACCTATCGCATTTGCTACAGCTGGCACACCACAAGCAAACGCTTCAAGTAACACGAGACCAAACGCTTCTTTCTCGGAAAGCAACAGCATCACATCACTGATGGATAATAATTCGGGCAGATCATCACGCTTCCCTAGGAACAAAATGTCGTCTTGCAACCCATTATCCTCAACATATTTCTCCAAATCAAATTTCTCCGGGCCTTCACCCACTAATAACAATTTTGCTTTATGTTGCTGATCTAGCAAACGGAAGCTTTCGATAATATCGGGAATACGCTTCACTTTACGGAAGTTAGATATATGAATTAGAACTTTTTCATCTGCTGCAATGCCGAGCTCTTCCCGAAGATGTCCCACTTCACGTGGATAATACTTTTCTTCATCGATGAAGTTATAAATCGTTCGAATTTCTGTCGTCGGTTGTAGCAACTCGATCGTTTCATTACGTAGAGATCGCGATACAGCCGTGACACGATCAGATTTATTAATACCATAAGACAATGTGTTTTTTAATGCAGGGTCGTGACCGAGAATCGTCACATCGGTGCCATGTAGAGTCGTAATGATACCAATAGATGATTGTGCCATATCTTTCGCCAGAACAGCGGAGATCGCATGTGGGACTGCGTAGTGGACATGCAGTAAATCCAGCTGTTCTGATTCAATGACTTGCGCGATGCGGTTGGCAAGGGCGATGTCATACGGAGGATACTTGAATACTGCATAGCCTTCTATCGTTACTTCATGAAAATGGATATTCGGATGGATATCTAAAAATCGAAACGGTTTACTAGATGTAATATAATGCATCTCATGACCTTTAGCCGCCATTTTTAGTCCTAACTCCGTTGCCACTACACCTGACCCTCCGAGTGAAGGATAACAAATGACGCCTACTTTTAATTTTCTTTGTTGCATACGTTAACCGCCTCACTGCAAAAGTTTAATCTATAATTTTTTCAAGACCGTAAATGAATCGTGTAGAAGAAACAGATTCACGGATTGCCAATAGTATTCCTGGCATAAAGGACTTTCGATCGAATGAATCATGTCGGATCTTGAGTAATTCCCCTTCACCGCCAAGTAGTACTTCTTGATGTGCGAGTAATCCCGGTAAACGAATGCTATGGATTTTCATTCCTTCAATATCTGCACCGCGTGCACCTTTAAGTGTCTCTTGTTCTTCTGGGTGCCCTTGAATGTGAGCTGCACGTACTTCACGGATCATCTCAGCTGTCTTGACAGCTGTTCCGGACGGTGCATCCAATTTACGATCATGATGCATTTCTATTATTTCAACGTCCCCTAAGTAACGAGCAGCTTGTTGAGCAAATTTCATCATGAGAACCGCACCAATAGAGAAGTTTGGTGCAATAATACAGCTTTTTTGCTGTTCATTAGACAAGTTCTCTAAATCTGTAAGCATTTCAGCAGTCAAGCCGGATGTTCCAATTACCACGTCCATGCCGAGTGACAACGCTTGACTTGCATTAGCGAATACAGCATCTGGATCTGTGACATCGAGTAGTACATCGGGATGGTGTGCAGCATGCAAAGCTTCGAGCGACGTATAAATCGGTATCCCATCTTTGGCATCTGTAACTATTCCATTATGTAAATATTCTCCATCATGTTTATAATCAAGTACTGCCACAATCTCAATGTCTGCTGCTTCCGTGCCTGCTATTATTGCAGTTCCACCCATTCTTCCACGTGCACCTGCTATCGCTAATTTAATCGTCATTCTTCTTCCTCCTTTTTCGTCCAACGGTCTTTATCTCTTGTGTTGAATTTTGTCATTACGGAATCAAGCGCTTCGGATAAATCAATTTGTTGTGAGTTGGCAAAACAGATGAGGACGAATAATAGATCGCCCGTTTCTTCCTCCAATGTTCGTACGGCCTCTGTAGATTTTTTCTTCTTCATACCGTAGCGATCCTGCACTTCACGGGATAATTCCCCTAACTCTTCTGATAGTCGAGCGATGAGTTCCATTGGAGGAAAATATCCTTCTTTAAAGCCGGTTATGTATGTATCCACATCTTGTTGCAATTGTTCCATTGTTTTAGTCATCGTAATCCACTCCCCTTCCTATCGTATGCATTCTTCTGGCTATTGTCAAAATATAATATTTAGCACATACTATGTATATTGCACGTATGGTCGAATGATAATACGCGCGTATATGGGACAAGCTACATAGAACAAGAAGCTCAATTACATCTAGAGTCAATTAACGGGAGGAGTGTTGTGTTTGTTCACTGGAATTCGTATACGAAATATCTTATTAATTATGTTAGGTGCAGCACTATTTAGTTTCGGACTCGTGAACTTTACGATTCAGCATGAACTGGCAGAAGGTGGATTTACCGGGATCACCTTGATTTTGTTGTTTGCTTTTAATTGGGATCCCGCTTTAATGAACCTAGTGCTGAATATTCCAATGTTCATAATAGGCTGGAAGATGCTCGGTAGACGTTCCTTTATATATACTGTCATTGGTACGGTAGCCGTGTCGCTTTTCATTAAAATCTTCATGAAGTATCAAGTGAACATCCATATGGAAGGTGATCTGTTTCTTGTCGCGTTATTTGCCGGCGTTTTCATCGGTGTAGGACTAGGTATAATATTTAGAAGCGGCGGGACGACAGGTGGCTCCGATATCATTGCGAGACTCGTGCATAATAAATATGGAATTACAATGGGCAAAACGATGTTTGTGTTTGATGCAGCTATTATTTTGTTATCGTGGGCTGTCTATTTAGATTATCGCTCCATGATGTATACATTAGTTGCGTTATTCGTCGGTGCCCGTGTCATTGATTTCGTGCAAGAAGGAGCCTACTCCGCTAGAGGTGCATTCATCGTCACAAACTTCCCGGATGAAATTGCTAGTAAAATCTCAGATTCAATGGAAAGAGGCGTGACAGTATTCAAAGGTTACGGTCATTTCTCAAAAGAAAATCGTGAAATACTTTATTGCGTAGTCGGAAAAAATGAAATGATTCGATTGAAAAATCTCATCACTTCTGTAGATCCCGAAGCATTTGTCTCCATGATGGAAGTGCATGATGTGATGGGAGAAGGATTTACATTGGATGAACAGAAACGACCTATAGGTGATTAAAAAAATCCTTCTGCATGAGCAGAAGGATTTTTTCTTTATTAGTCGCGGTTTGTAAAGATTAAAATCAAACGAACTAGTTCAAGTACTGCTACTGCAGTTGCGGCAACATATGTCATCGCGGCTGCACTTAATACTTTCTTCGCTTGTGGTTCTTCATCGTTACGAATAATACCTAGTTGAACGATTTGATCCATCGCACGTGATGATGCGTTAAACTCTACTGGCAAAGTGACTATTTGGAATAGTACCCCAACTGCCATCAACAGAATCCCAATACCTAGCAAAGAGTTCATGCTAGAGAAGATGATCCCGATCATGATGAATACCCATGATGCGTTGGAAGTTAAACTTGCGACTGGCGCCAATCTGTGGCGGAAACGCAAAAATGAATAAGCTTCTTTGTCTTGAATCGCGTGGCCAACTTCGTGCGCCGCTACTGCTGTACCTGCTACAGATGATTCGTGATAGTTACTTGTGGACAATGCCACGATTTTTGTCATTGGATTATAGTGATCCGTTAAGAATCCTTGGCTTTCCACAACTTTTACATCATGTAAACCATTTTGATCCAGAATGAGTCTCGCTACTTGAGCACCCGTCATCCCAGAAGTAGAACGAATCTTTGAATACTTTTTATATGTGCTTTTCACTTTAAATTGCGCATAGATAGGAAGCAATAAAATGATACCAAAGTAAATCCAGAACACGTCTATCTCTCCCCTTTCTCTCTACCCTTAATTTTATAATGTTTACTTACTTACTGCAACTATTAACTACGCTTTCAACACCCGTACATCCAGTCTTGACCTATAATTCCACATGGCAATGACAATACAAGCAATGGATAACCAAAATGTGAAATAACCGATTTGGGGACTGAATTGCGTCAAGTCATGATAGATCGGCATTTGTCCGAAAACATAATCGATGACATCGTTATGAAGTGTCCAAATTGCGGCAATTGCAATATGCCAAGCTGTGAACTTATACTTTGGCAGGTATAAGATTCCTTGCAATGCCATCGCGAAGTGAGAGGCAATCAACATCCAGCCTACCCAGCCGATTGAACCCGTTACAACGAGTGTCAACAAATTCATAGCGACAGCCCATAAGCCATACTTTACTAACGTGATGAGTGCAAGAGCCTCCATCAATTTAAAGTTTCGATTGAGTAGCCAGCCTATTATGGCGATACAAAAGAACAAAGTAGCTGTAGGACTATCCGGTACGAAAATCCGGAATTTCGGCTCAGTGATTTCTAATTGCCACATATACCAATCATAGCCGTAGACCGAGCCTACTATATTAATAAAAAGAAGAATCCATAAGAATGATTTATGTGAAAGGATCATCCAGATTTGTGCCCATAACATTCGCAAAAACATCACCACTTCCATCGGAATGTACTACTTCTATGTATAGTTTATTTACGGATAAATATATAGAAAAAAAGAGTCAGTTTCCTGACTCTTTTTTCTTACTTCGTTTCTAGCTCAGATATAAATTCAGCAAGTACTTGAAGATCTTCATCTGAACCTTCCCATGTACCAGCAGGCATTGAACCTCGGCCATCATGAGCGATTTCGATAATTTCTTCAGCTGTCATACCTGTGTTAGTTAACGGTAAGCCCAATCCACCTTGGAAGGAGTCACCGTGACAGCCAATACAGGAAGAGCCCTGATAAATCTCATACCCTTCAGCCGTTTCATCATATTCTACTTCATCCACAATTGCACCTTGAACTTTTGCTGCTTCCCAGTCGTGGTTTTCGACTGATTCCCAAGTCAAGTAGAAGATAGCTAAGAATGAAAGAATCATGAAGCCTGTTGGCAACGGACGCTTAAATGGACGTCTCTCTTTCGTTGTATCCATGAATGGAACTAGCATTAATGCCATAAATGCCAATCCTGGAATGACGATCGCACCGATCACGTTATAAGGACCGGAAGCGAATTCATATTTCAATAGCTGATACATGAATAGGAAATACCAGTCTGGTATCGGTATATACATTGTATCCGTCGGGTCCGCTTGACGCTCAAGCGGTGACGGGTGTGCAAGAGTAACGATTAGATAGCCGATTAAGAAAACTGCTCCAACCATCCACTCTTTCAATAGAAAGTTTGGCCAGAATGCTTCGGTTTTACCCGGATATTCTGAGTAGTCTTTTGGTGTATTCGCCATCTTGCCTGAAGCCTTGATGCGCGAATCCCCAACAAATTTCATCCCTTTTCCGCGGTGCATGTTATTCCCTCCTTCTTAAATTTCAGATGACCCTAACCATAAAACTGGTTCTTATAGTGGTCCGGAAATACCTTGTCTTCTGATCATGATAAAGTGTGCTGCAAGCAACCCAAGCAAAGCAGCTGGTAGGAAAAATACATGAATCGCGAAGAATCTTGTTAACGTCTGTGCACCTAAAATCGTGGAATCACCCGCGAGAAGGATTTTAATCTGTTCTCCGATGAAAGGTACTGACGCGGCAATCTCAATCCCAACTTTTGTTGCAAATAGAGCTTTCATATCCCAAGGTAATAGATATCCTGTGAATCCAAGACCTAGCATGACACCGAAGATCAATACTCCGACGATCCAGTTCAATTCACGAGGCTTCTTATAAGACCCTGTAAAGAATACACGCAAAGTATGTAGGAACATCATTACGATAACTAACGAAGCTCCCCAGTGGTGCATCCCTCGCACAAGTTCACCGAATGCAACATCGTTTTGAAGGTAGAAAACTGATTTCCATGCGTTTTCAATATCCGGTGTGTAATACATTGTCAGGAACATACCAGACAAGATTTGGATAACCGTTACGAAAAACGTCAAACCTCCGAAACAATAGATGAATGCAGAAAAATGATGTGCAGGGTTTACGTGCTCAGGTACTTCGTGGTCAGCGATATCTCGCCAAATTGGTGTGATATCTAACCGTTCATCCACCCAATCATAAATTTTATTTAACACTGCGGTCGTACCCCCTTACCCTTTAGACTAATGTGTTCGGTATTACTCCACCAAGATAGACAAATCCGTCGATGATTTCTACTTCAAACTCATCAAGCGGTCCAAGCGGCGGTGTTCCTGGAATATTATCACCATTTTTCTTGTAACGTCCAGCGTGACAAGGGCAGAAAAACTCGTTTTTATGCTCGTCGCCTTCCCAGTTAACTGTACACCCTAAGTGTTTACAGACCGGAGAAAGTGCTATGACTTTGTCGCCTTCTTTGTAGACCCAAGCCGTGTTAGATTCGTCAGAAGTATACCATGCATCTTGTCGATCTTTGATTGTATAGTCTACACGAACCGGTACTTCCGAAAGATCGGCTTCTTTTTGCGGTGTTGGAATCATGTCGGAACCGCCGGCACTAGCCAGAACGGGATCAATTGCGAAACGAATCATCGGCATCAGCATTGCAGATGCCATGAACCCACCAGTTCCCATTAGTGTATAACTTAGGAACGTGCGTCTTGACACTTTATTGCTCATCAGTAATTTCCCTCCTCTTACTCCAAAGTCAGTCCCACGGACATTCTTTTGCTAATTGTAATACTAGGACATATCTATGATATATCAATATGAAACTAAATTCAATAATGCTTTTAGTAGGTACTTAAGTTTGTGGACAAATATTAAGATTTGGTGACAAACGACGATCTCCCTTTAAATAAGTTGCAACTAGTGCTTGTACCCTTTTGACGACGGTGTTTAGAGTGCGTCTGTACTGATAATGACATGAAATTTGATTTACTTCAAGTTCTAAGACGAAATGAAGTAGCACTCTTACGTCAAGAGCACACTACCGTAGCACAAATTACCTACCTAACACTAAGTCTGCCTTCAATAATCATAACTTGACCTTTACTGTACGTTCCAACTCTCCATAAAGTGTGTCAGGACTTGCCTTAGCTGGTCTTCCATGATGGTCTGGCGTAGATGGTTGTCCATTGTCTCCAAAGGGATAGACGGTAGCCAGACGACTTTACCTTCCACCGTCACGCTCGTCCACTTAGGATCCGTCGTAAGATAGAAGACATGTGTAAAGGAAGATTTTTTCAAATCCTCCGACAATGTGTCCGCGATTTGCTGCAAATCTGTTGACTGCGTGTACGAAACGGGCGGCATGAACATCATACGCCCCTTGAACTGCTTCTCTATGAACATCGACAGATTCATCAAGAACTCAGAAGAGGAAGCACTGTTTTTCATCGTTTCAGGTCGTGTGTCTATAGCTATTAAAGGCACAACGACAGTATCAATATATTCTTTCTGATTGATATACGTATCCACATCTTTCGGAACCCAATTCATTGTCATTCCTCCTTGCATCACTCAGTAAAGTTTAGCCTATATTTTCCCTCAACGCAAACCAATGATTCCACCGCGGAGGGCGAAATCATTGGCTGATGTCTTTATCTTTTTTCATCTCATTCAACATAGCTGTTAAGCTTATGAACAGCTCACGGTCACCGTTGTCCAGCGCTTCGTCGATTCTCTTCAGCAACATGTCATTTGTCGTTAATGTGAAACTTTCTTCCAACAGCTTTTCCGCTATTTGTTGGTCTTTCTTTTTCTTCAGCAGATCTTCCGGCAAATAAGGATTCTCTTCCGCCACACTCGCATACTCGGGACATTTATTACTGTGTTTGAAATTCAGTTGGATGAACATATCCTCGTCAGGATGCAGTCTGAGGTCGTGAAAGGACTTTTCCGCATCAGCTGTCATCAAAGTACCCTTGTAGAAGCGAAAAGGGATACTGTCCACTTCTGTCGTAGAAATGATCATGGCGCGTGGACAGTGATGAGCCTCATTTGTAAAATGAACATTCGTTAATAAATGTTCGTTGCTGAGAAGATAATTTAAAATCCATACACATTCCCGCCGCTTTAATCGATAGCGCTTTAAAAACCACCTTAAAAATTCTTTTTTGGCAGCTACAGGAACCATGGCCTTCATCTTACCCCTCCTCTTCAGATTGCGCGATGTATGCCGTCCATTCCTCTTCATGCGGAGCGATTCTAACTAACTGCTGAATTATCGATAACGCTTCATCACGCTTACCATCCTCCAGCAAGAATCGTGCATATTGATCTAAGAAAGCAGCATCTTCGTTCATCCCATCATATGCTTTGAAATACATTTCATACGCTTTTTCGTAATCTTCTGTGCGTTCATAAGCATATGCAAGAAAAGCATGAAGTAAAGGGATTTCTAGTTGATCTACCTCAGAGAACGTCAGTAAATCAATTAACGCTTCGTCTTTTTCCTGATTTTCATAAACCGAAGCAAGCGTTACGAGTGCATCTATATACTCCGGATCTAAAACGAGCGCTTCTTTCAAATGTTCTTCTGCTTGTTGCGGCATTTGCAGTTTCAGAGCAGATTTTCCTGCCGCCAGCTGCAATTCTTTATCGAACTCATCACGTTCAATACCTTTTCTGAAAAGCTCTAACGCTTTGTCGTCTTCATTTTGTTGTGCATAGCTTTGACCCGCAAGCATATAAGCAGAGAAGTAATCTGGATCCATTTCTAACAACTGCTCAAGACGTGTGACTGCTTCCGAGTAGCGTGCAGTTTGATAGTATGCCAATCCTAATCCAAACAACTCTTCAGGATTTGCTTCCTGGTCAAGTAATGCCTCATAAAAAGGAATGGCTTCCTCGTACGCTGCACCTGCACTGTAGGCTTCCGCGAGACGTGAGGACAGTCGTACCCCAGCGATTTCTTCAGTCGCCTCGTGAAGCTTCTCATATATCCTCACAGCCTCACTGTATCTTCCTGATTCCAACAGAAGTTCTGCTTCCGCGAGTTGGATTATCGGTTCGTGCGGAGCCAACGTTAATGCTTCACGCACTTTAGATAATGCCGTTTCTGCAAGTCCGAGCATTTGATAATAATCCGCTTGTGCAAGCAATGCTTGTACATACTCATCTTCATCCGGCGAAATGTCCGTCAGCAATAATAACGCTTCGTCCTCTTCACCCAGTTCCAGTAAAGCCGCGGCGCGATCTATTTTCAACTGAGCTTCATCCGGGAATACTACCAATAACTGAGAAAATATATCGTCTGCTTGTCCGATGAATCCATATTCGATCAACAGATTTGCAGCATTGTATAATGCGTCATACTCGTTAGCAGCTTGCAGTTTCTGTATTTTATCTTGTAGAGCATCTAAATCCCCATCGAGTACTATTTGCTCCAATTCCTGCAATACATTCATTTTTTCACCTGAGCTTTCTATTCTACTTTATTGATTGACTAGCTCCGATAGATCTTCGAAAAAGTGTGGATAGGAAATCGCGATACAAGATGGATTATCGATATGAACAGGACTTGACGTGATCAATCCCGCTACCGCTGCCATCATGCCTAAACGATGGTCACCGTATGATTGAAGTGTAGCTCCCGTTAGCGGTGTCGGTCCATTAATAATCATGCCATCTGCTGTAGTCTCGATATCTGCTCCGAGTTTCCGTAATTCCGTAGCGACAGCTTCAATACGATCCGTTTCCTTGACACGAAGTTCTTCTGCATCCTTAATAATAGTCTTTCCATCTGCTTGTGTTGCCAATAAAGCAAGCACAGGAAGTTCATCGATCAATCTCGGAATCAAATCACCACCAATTTCAGTTCCTCGCAGACTCGAATGCTTTACTCGTACAGTGCCATAACGCTCACCCGAAAACCCTTGTTCATCTGATAATTCTATTTCTACACCCATCGCTTCTAGTACATCCAGTATACCTGTTCGTGTAGGGTTCAATCCAACTTTCAAGAACGACACATCACTGTCTTTCACTAACGCCGTGGCTACCATGAAAAACGCCGCAGAGGAAATGTCTCCTGGTACGACTACATCTGTTCCTGTCAGTTGCTGTCCGCCTTCGATTCGGATTACTTGATCTTGTTGATCCAGCTTCGCGCCAAATTGTACTAGCATACGCTCGGTGTGATCACGTGATACAGCAATTTCTGTAACAGACGTAATGCCCTTCGCTTGAAGACCGGCAAGTAATACAGCGGACTTTACTTGTGCACTAGCAACCGGCATCAAATAGTCAATTGCTTGTAACGCTTTCCCAGTGATGGTAAGTGGTAAATAATCAACCGTTCCTTTGCTCGTGATATTTGCACCCATTTCTTCTAAAGGTTCCGTCACGCGCTTCATTGGACGCTTGGATAAATACTGATCCCCACACATTTCAGATGTTACGGAAGAACCGGATAAAATGCCTAACATTAAACGGGCGGTCGTTCCTGAGTTACCCGCATCAAGTGCTTCAGCCGGAGTCTGCCAATTCGCAATGCCAGGACTTTCAACAGTCACATTTGTGCCGTTGCGGGTAATTTCCACACCAAGTTGCTTGAACATTTCAATCGTACTCAGACAATCTTCACCATCCAAAAATCCACTGATTGTTGTTTTACCTTTTGCAATTGATCCCAACATAACCGCACGGTGGGAAATTGATTTATCTCCAGGTACTTGTAAAGCGCCGCGAAGAACCGGCTTTTCAAATGAAACCGTTTGTTGTTCTGACATTACGCTCTCCCCCTTTTAAAGTACGTGCATAGAATAGTCAGTTTCTGCTGTCAATACTTGACGAGCTCTCTTACGTTCAGTAGCTGATTGAAAGCTGACAACTAAAATACCGTACACATCTGTACGTGTTTCTACGATTCGTATATTGGTCAAACTAATATTGGCAGTTGCCAGGATTTTCGTAATTTCGGAAATCACACCTGGATGATCGGGTACGTCGATGTGTAAATCAAACGTCATGTAGAGCGCCCCTTGGACCGCCCCTTCATTTGTAGAAGGAAGTTGATCGCGGTATTTTTTTGCTTGCGCAAAGAAATCAAAAATACGTTCTGGATTATTGTCTTCCAGCATAGCGCGAATGCCGTTCATTTCTTCGAGCCAGCCATCAACTTGCGACAATAATTCTTCTCGGTTTTGTATGGTGATATCTCTCCACATGACAGGATCTGCTGAGGCAATTCGCGTTAAATCCCGGAAACCACCTGCAGCCAATTTTTTCACAAACGGTTGTTGCTCTTCCTGTGCAGCTAAGCGGCCAACTAATGAAGAGGCTACAATATGCGGAAAATGGCTGATGATCGCTGTCATACGGTCGTGTTCTTCCGCTTGCAGAACAATCAATTTGGCTTTTGTTGGTGATAGCAATTTTTCAATAACATCGATTTGGTCTTCAGTTGTTGATTCATTCGGTGTCAGAATATAATACGCGTTTTCAAAAAGATGTTCCAACGCAGCAGATACACCACTTTTATGGGAACCTGCCATTGGATGGCCACCTATGAAAGTGATCCCTTTTTCTTGTAAGACCTTCGCAGCATCCATTATCGGTTTTTTCGTACTCCCTGTATCAGAGACGATTACATGTTCTTTGAAATCCCAGTCTACTGCTTCTTCAAAAAGAGCAACCGTCGTATTGACAGGCGTCGCAAAAACAACAAAGTCAGCCTGTTCGCAGGCTGATTTTGCAGAAGGTGCGACCGTGTCGATGATTCCTCTGCGAAATGCTTCGTCAGCAGTTGCATAAGAGCGGTCAAAACCTACAATATGAATTTCTGGATTTCGTTTTAATGCTAGACCAAGTGATCCACCGATCAATCCGAGTCCAATTATACTTACAGTCGTTTTCATTGTCATCTATCCTTATTGGTTAGTTAATAGTTGATCGAACGCTTTAAAGAAGCCGGTATTTTGTTCATGCGTTCCAATCGTCACGCGAACAAATCCTGGTGTGCCTAGCAGATTTCCGCTGCGGACAATATAGCCGTTTTGCAATAACACTTCGCATGCCGCATCTGCATCTCCAGGTACAGCAAGTAATACAAAATTAGTAGCAGACGGATAGATTGCCAATGCATGCTGTTTCGCATAGTCTGCGTAGCGTCTTCGTTGTTCTTCATTTTTAGTTACACACTCTTTTAGAAATTGCTGATCTCCAAGAGCAACTTCTGCTACAGCTAATGCGAGTGAGCTGTTGTTGAATGGATTCCGTACTTTATTGAGCTCAGTTACAACGCTCGCGTTAGTAACGCCATAGCCTATACGGAAACTTGCTAGGCCGTATGCTTTAGAGAACGTGCGAAGTATAATCAAGTTCGTATAGTCATGGATCCACTGCACCGCATCTTGTTGTGCTGGATCCGTAACAAATTCAAAATATGCTTCATCGAGAACAACAAGTGCGGTTTCAGGTACCCGATCTAAGAAGCTTTTTATGGATTCACTCGATAATAGATTACCTGTCGGGTTATTTGGATTACATACCCAGATGACAGCTGTTTCTTCATCAACAACTTTTAGAAACCCTTCTAAATCGTGGTCGCCATTTTCAAGCATAGCCACTTCACGAATTTCGGCACCTTCTACTTTTGCGTTATGTGCGTACTGAGGGAAAGTCGTGGAAGCCATCACCGTATTAGTACCGGGTTGTAGTATTGCGCGGGAAATGAGTGTGACAATTTCATCTGAACCATTACCAAATATCATTTCATTCGGATCGATTTGATGGAACTCTGCAAGCTTTCCGCGTAATCCGGCAGTGTAAGCATCTGGATAAATTTCAAATTGAGCTGCCTTTGAACGTAAATATTCTGCGACTTCAGGTGATGACCCGTAAGGATTTTCATTTGAAGCGAGCTTATGTACTTCTTGCAGACCATATGTACGTTTTACATCTTCTAATGAACGACCAGGTGTATAAGGCTTCATCGTGTGTAAAATTGGTTTCCACTTCATAGGATCGCTCCCCTTTACTTCTGTTTTGTTATTTTTGTAAATCAGGTCGTAATTGAACTGCGTTATTTTGATAGATATGTTGTATTTCCTCTTGTTTCTTGGAAGTATTGACGTTCATCATGACGCGTATACACTTACGCATAGAGCCTGGCACATCGATTTCATGTGTACACATGACCGGTACATACGTCCAACCTTCAATCGAGCGGATCGCTTTTGCAGGAAATGCCGCTTTGACATCTACTGTAGTTGAAACAATTACAGAACCGATATCTTCCGGTTTGAATTGATTCGCCTCTGCCATTTCGAGTACAAGAGATTCTGTTGCTTGTAACACTTCTTTTGCGTCATCCTGTTCAACGGTTGTCGCACCTCTAATTCCCCTTATGCTCATACAATTCCCTCGCTTTCCAATTTTGCTTTAAATTCCTCAAATGCCAACTGACACTCTTCTGAACTAATCTCTTTTACAAAAGGTTCACCAATTTTTTGTAATAAAACAAAATTCATCTTGCCGAATGAAGCTTTTTTATCCTTTTGCATATAGGATAATAACTCTTCGAAACTATAAGAGAATACTGGCTTAAATGTATAGCCATTTTTATTGGCAAAATGAAGATAGCGATTCGTGAATCCTTCAGGTACATTACCGTATTTTTCACTTAGCAAGAAGGCATACCCCATACCAATCATGACACATTCACCATGACTGAGGCTACCGAATCCAGAAGCCGCTTCCACTGCATGTCCAAATGTATGGCCGAAATTCAGAAACTTTCGCGTAGAATTCTCAAACTCGTCTTCTCCCACGATATCTGCTTTTACTTTGATGCCTTGCAGTAATTCTTTTTCAAGCCACTTGATAGATGGTGTAGAAAACTGTTCTTCTCCCAGTAATTGCTCCGTCCATAACGGATCCGAAATAAAGGCATGTTTTACCAATTCCGCTAAGCCAGAACGCATTTCTGAAGCAGGCAATGTTTTGAATACATCGGTATCAAACAATACAGCTGAAGGTTGATGGAACGACCCCACCATATTTTTTCCTTCAGGCATATTGATGGCTGTTTTGCCACCAACTGCACTGTCATGCGCAAGCACAGTTGTCGGACATTGGATAAAGCGAATACCACGCATAAACGTAGCTGCCACAAAACCAGTTAAATCCCCACAGGCTCCTCCACCAAATGCAATTAATAGTGAATTTCGTGTAAAACCTTCAGTCAGTAAGAAAGACTGACAATCCACGTATACTTCTGGCACTTTACACTTCTCGCCGCCAGGTACGATTTTCACCGATACCTCGCGACCAGAACGTACTAGTGCTTCTTGCAATAAAGGAAGGTGTAGCTCTGCCACTTGTGCATCGGCAATAATTCCAATTTTATCTGTCGTACGTAACAATTCTGCATATTCAGTTGAAAATAATTCATAGGTGTTCGAACCTACATAGACATCGTATTGGTGATCACGGACGGAAACAGTTAACTTATCCATCTTAAAACTCCTTTACATATTGTCTATATTGTTCAATGTCCTTCTGTAAACCATCCATCGTATCCGAACGGAATTCTTCCATGATTGCTTTAGCCATCTCTGTAGCGATGACATGTTCAGCTACAACAGATGCAGCAGGTACTGCACAAGGGTCGGAACGCTCAATCGTTGCAACGAAAGATTCCTTTGTATCGATATCTACGCTTTCTAGTGGTTTATAAAGCGTCGGAATGGGTTTCATTACACCTCGAACTACGATCGGCATACCCGTCGTCATTCCGCCTTCAAGTCCACCTAAACGATTGGATTTGCGGTAATAACCCAGCTCTTCATTCCAGCTGATTTCATCATGTACTTCACTGCCTGGCATTTTGGCCATATCAAATCCTAAGCCTACTTCAACACCTTTAAAAGCGTTGATGCTCATCATAGCACCTGCAAGTTTGCCATCCATTTTACGATCGAACTGTACGTAACTACCAATTCCTGGAGGACATCCTTCAATGATGACTTCTACTACGCCACCAAGTGTGTCGCCACGCTTTTTAATATCATCTATAGCTTCCGTCATTTTGACAGACGCGTCTGGATCCACACAATATACTGCATCTTCTTCAACAATCGCACGCAGTTCTTCTATGGATAGATTCGCATAAGCGGCAGGATCTGTTTCAATGCCGCCAATTTCCGTAACATGGGCTACAGTTTCGATCCCAAGCTGACGCAAGAATTGTTTCGCTACTGCTCCGATTGCTACACGCATCGTCGTCTCACGTGCAGATGAACGCTCCAAAACATTTCGCAAGTCACGATGGCCATATTTCATACCGCCGACTAGATCTGCGTGTCCAGGACGTGGACGAGTGATCTGACGCTTCACATCTTCCGGATTTACGTCTTCAGGAAGTGGTTCTACGCCCATGATACCCGTCCAATGTTTCCAATCATCGTTAACAACTGTTAGCGTAACTGGTGACCCTATCGTTTTGCCATGACGTACACCTGATGAGATTTCTACACGGTCCTTCTCTATTTGCATTCTACGACCTCTACCGTGACCGCCTTGTCTTCTCTTTAATTCTTTATTGATCATCTCAGCCGTTAGCTCCATCTGTGCAGGTAATCCTTCAATGATGGCAGTAAGCTGTGGACCATGAGATTCTCCAGCTGTAATAAAGCGCATATTCCATTCCTCCGTAACGTGGTTTAGTGTTTTTTTCTATAAAAGAATGTATCTACTGATTCAAAATTGTATTTTTCAGGATTAAATATTTGTTCTGTGCTTCCAACGAACAGAATACCACCTGGTTTAAGTGCTTTGGAGAAGTTGGTATAAATTTGATCTTTCGCTTCTTCCGTGAAGTAAATCATCACATTACGGCAGACAATCAAGTCGTAATTCGTATCATAGCGATCTTCCAGCAAGTTTTGCTGTTTAAACGTGACCGTTCTCTTGATATCTTCTACCACTTGATAGGAAGCACCTTCTTTTATGAAGAATTTATCAATGATTGGCTTTGGCACTTCTTTTAATGCACGATCATTATAAAGGCCAACTTTGGCACGATTTAATACACCCATATCTAAATCCGTTGCAAAAATGGAGATATCACGCAATGGAAGATAAGTTGATAGAACCATTGCAAGCGAATACGGCTCTTCGCCGGTAGAACAAGCTGCGCTCCAAATTTTCAATCGCCTATTCTTCTCCAATAATTGCGGAAAGATTTTTTTCTCCAAGACGTTCCAACGTATGGCGTTGCGGTAAAATTCTGACACATTAATCGTCATGCGGTCCAAGAATTCTTCCAATAAGGCTTTGTCCGTTTGAATAGCTAGAGAGTAATCTTTAAAATTACGAAAGCCTTTCTTTTCATATAGTGAAGTGAGTCTTCTCTTCATCTGGGCTTCTTTATACAAAGACAAATCGATCCCGGTTTTCTTCTTGACCCCTTGAATTAACATCGAATAATCAGACATTTAACAACCCCCTGTTGCCTTTTCTTTCTTATGTACGTTCTTATTATAGCGGAAAAAGTATGTCGTATGTATAAGAAAAACAGCCATGCGAAATTCGCTCGGCTGTTCTTGGCGATTAATTAATCCAGTTGTTCACTGTTTTGTCATAAGTCACAAGCTCTTCTTCTTTAAAGAACAAGTTAATCTCGCGGCTTGCTGACTCAGTTGAGTCTGAACCATGAATAATATTCTTGCCTACTGTTACAGCGAAATCTCCACGAATAGTTCCAGGAGCTGATTCTTTTGGATTTGTAGCACCCGTCATTAAGCGTGATGTAGAGATTACGTTCTCGCCTTCCCATACCATTGCGAAAACTGGTCCAGAAGTGATGAATTCTACAAGTTCTCCGAAGAATGGACGTTCTTTATGCTCTCCGTAATGCTGTTCAGCAAGTTCTTGAGAAATATTCATTAATTTCCCGCCAACTAGTTGGAATCCTTTACTTTCAAAACGACCAACGATTTCACCAATTAAGTTACGTTGTACGCCGTCAGGCTTTACCATTAAAAATGTTCTTTCCATCTCTAAAACACTCCTTCAATCTTCTATAGGGATAATCCCTTTTAAATCGTAACATTGACGCCTTTTTCTTTCAACTATTAACAAACATCGTCAATATTTTCGTTGGCCGATAAAATCAGCAATTTGAGTCAAAGCTTTCTTTGACTTGCCATTCGGCAGACTTTCCAATTCCTTCAGTGCTTTGATCAAGTACAAATCACTTACATGCTGTGCTTTTTCAATCGCACCACTTTGTCGAATATAACGAAGCATCGCTTGTCTATCCGATTCTTCCATCTCTCCGGTAAATGCACGTTCCATATAAGGCTTGAACTGTTCATCATCTTTTATGTATAGAACAGGCAATGTAATATGACCATTTAATAAGTCGCTTCCTGCCGGTTTACCAAGTTCTGCATCTGTTGAAGTGATATCTAAAATATCATCGATGATTTGAAATGCCATTCCAGTGAAGTATCCGTATCTCTTTAGTTTCCGTACAGTCTGAGCGTCCGCATCTGCACTGAGCGCGCCGAGTTCACAACTGGAGGATAGTAATAAAGCGGTTTTCCGCTTAATACGTTTCAAATAGTCGCGCAGATCTTGATCGGTTTGTTGTTGGAAATCAATTTGAATAATTTCCCCTTTGCATATCTCAAGCATCGTTTCAGCAAGAATCTGATGTACAGGTGCTTTTTCGATATTACCGATAGATGTTAGCGCTCTTGAAAAGATGAAGTCCCCTGCATACATAGCCACTCGGTTGTTCCACTTCGCTTTGACGGTTTCTAAACCACGTCGCATATCTGAATCATCAATTACATCATCATGGACGAGAGACGCCATGTGAATCAACTCAAGGGATACTGCAATCTTCGCAGCATTTTCCAGCGAATAGGTTCCGAATTGTGCAGCCATTATAACGAAAATCGGCCGAATCCTTTTTCCACCAGCTTTCAATAAATGCAAGGAAGCTTGACGAACAATGGGAGAAGAGGATTGCACGGAACGCTCAAGCTCTTTTTCAATATAGGACATATCTTTGCGGAAATCCGTATAAAGCGACATCAACTTAATTTTTTCCAACCCCATTACCTTCTCCCGTGTATTCATTATTTGTAAGCGATATGGCCTGCCGCCGCACCGCCACTGTAAGACTTATACGAAACTTCTTGATATCCAGCATCGACAAAAAGCTGTGCTAGCTCTTTCATACCTGGGAAATCATTTGCCGATTCTTGAAGCCAAGAGTATTCTTTGTAACTTTTTGCAAAAAGCTTACCGAATAACGGCATAATATATTTGAAATAGAAGCGAAACCCTTGACGATAGACAGGTATTTTAGGTTGAGACGTTTCCAAACATACTGCCATTCCACCTGGTTTTAATACGCGTCGCATTTCTTTTAATACAGTCAAGTAATCAGGAACATTGCGTAGACCAAAACCGATCGTCACATAATCAAATGTATTGTCCGCAAAAGGAAGTGACATGGCGTTACCTTGAACCAAGGTAAGATTCGGGTAAGGCGCTACTTTCTCTCTGCCGGAATCCAGCATGTTAGCACTGAAGTCTAAACCGACTACTTCACCAGTAGGTCCTGTAGCTTGAGCCAATGCGACTGTCCAATCTGCAGTACCACAACAAACGTCAAGTGCTTTAGCTCCTAACTGTACATTCATGCGTTCCATTATATCGTTCCGCCATTTAATATGTTGATTGAAACTGATCACGGAATTCATTTTATCATAGTCTGTAGAAATTTTTTCAAAGACGTTATGAACTTTTTCTTCTTTTGAGACCGCCACAGTTCGTCCCTTCTTTCTTCACTTCAGTTTACTTTCTTATGGGTTCGTCATTTTCTGCAACTCTGCTATGACTTCAGTATGTAAATAAAAGCTGTTCTCTAATCTGTTGTTGAGCTGTTGCTGTAATTGCTTGATCCAATCTTGTGTATCATTCGTACTCGGCACTAGATGCGGAAACTTCATTCGATTCAAATCCTGGTATCTGCTGTCAAGCAACCAGACGAGAGGAAAAATAGTCTCTACGATGTGTGTGTAGCGACTAAAGCCGAACGTCTCGAAGAATTCCACAATACATGCACTTTCCACTTCAGCGATTAACTGCAACCGCTCGTCAAGAGTAGTTGGCGGCGCTTGAAGCAATGTCGTCTTGCATTCGTTGACCCTGCCGATTGCTACTGACAAAGAACGAATGAGATGGAAGTTCGGGATCGACGCTAACAGCTTATAGTGGATACCACTGAAGTGATCTCCCGCAAGAACCATCAATTGCTGTTCTTTGGATGAAGCATCAACGATATCGATTTGATCATGGACATCAAAAGCCGTATGGATGGCACCAATCGCCAACGCCGCGGTTTGCATCTCATCTGTCCACTGCTCGCCGTTAAGCAAAGGCAATAGGAGCAACGAAGCTTTACGCCTGTCAATCGGAGCATGCCCTGCATCTCGTTCGACCACTGGCTGATAAATAGCACGTCGCAAATGGTGTATATAATTGTCGACTTGGTCAGTGAATCCTTTTGTTTCCATCAGTAAGCTCCATTCCCGTAAGGATACGGTCATTCTTTTTCTTCGCTCTCAATTACGCCGTGAGCTGTATGAATTTCAGCTTCTCCCCGAATCTTTATAGCGGAGGTATGCTCGGTAAACTGCGCGATCATGACTTCTCCTCTATCTAGCTTTTCGGTATGGTGAAACTTGGTGTCATTGCCTCTCGTGAGACCAATGACATTCACTCCATCTTTTTTCGCTTTGATAATTAGATAATCTGGTTGTGTCATTTTCGCATCTCCAGTCTATATATAATCCTAATGATAGCATATACAGCAAGCGCTCGGCAAAGACCTTAGTTCGTTCTAATAAGAGATAAAATTTCAGCACGTTTCACGTCATCATGTTCATAGATTCCTCTAGCAACGGTCGTGATCGTTTTAGCTCCCGGCTTCTTAATGCCTCTCATCGTCATACACATATGTTCAGCTTCGATGATGATATAGACACCATGGGGATTCAACTTTTCCATCATCGCATCTGCCACACTGGATGTAATGCGTTCTTGCAATTGTGGACGACGCGCTGCTGTTTCAACAGCTCTTGCCAACTTGCTCAAACCAGCAACTACTCCATTGCGTGGAATGTATGCTACATGGGCCACTCCAAAAAACGGCACTAAGTGATGCTCACACATAGAATAGAATGAAATATCTTTCACCAATACGACTTCATCATGGTTCTCATGGAATACCGTATCGAAATACTCTTTTGGATCTTTGTTTAAACCTTCAAATACCTCTTGGTACATTTTTGCCACACGTTTTGGCGTCTCAAGCAATCCTTCACGAGTCGGATCTTCACCGATTGCTTCTAGGATCATCGTAACCGCCTGCTCTAATTTATTTATATCTTGCTCTTTCATAACAGCATGTCCTCCTTGTAGGAACAAAACCTATTTCCCCAAAATACTAGCACATTCCATTCATTCCGTATAGTTACTTGTATTTCATTATGTATACCATTAAAAAACGGAAAGGAGTCCATCCATGGCCATCTGATGAACAGATTCGCTGGACGGACTCCTATGTAAAATCTCAAATTATTTTACTGCGTCTTTAAGTGCTTTACCTGCTTTGAAAGCTGGAACTTTACTTGCAGCGATTTCGATTTCTTCACCTGATTGTGGGTTACGTCCTTTACGTGCAGCACGTTCGCGTACTTCGAAGTTTCCGAAACCAATCAATTGAACTTTATCACCGTTAGCAAGAGTCGATTGAATTGTATCGAATACAGCTTCAACAGCTTTAGTTGCGTCTTTTTTTGTTAGACCTGCCGCTTCTGCCACAGAGTTAATTAATTCTGTTTTATTCACACCGTTCACCTCCTCTCAAAGGGGGATGCTATTGCTGTTAACACTGTAAAAAGAGTAACATAAGAAAAACCACGGTGCAACAATATTATCGCTCTTTTCCTTTATTCACGGCATTTCAAGCGATTTTCATAGAAAAGCATAGAAAAAAGACCCGTTTTTGACGGATCTTTCTTCATTTAAAATAATATTTCTTGCGTTATTTTCAGCTTTTTACACCTTAAACGATAAAAGTAATCATACCTTTATTTCCATCATTAACCATCTGTTCAATCGTTTCACGCAAGCGTTTTCTTGCTCGATCCGGAACTGCCGCCGTCTTATATCGAATACTTTCTTTCATAACTTCATGAAGTGGCGTGCCAAATAATTGTGTTTCCCATAATGCTTCACGGTCATGTAAATAAGCATTTTTCAATTCCTTTAGCAAGTGATGACTGTGGAATTCGGAACCAATTAAGGGAGCAAATTCCGCTTCCATATCGATTCGAATAATATGAAGCGAAGGTGCTTTCGCTTTCATTTTCACTCCATAAAACGTATCTTGTTTAATTAATTCAGGAGCAGTCGGCTGGAAATCTTCAATCGATGGCAACGCTACACCATAACCTGATTTTTTCGCAGTATCGATTGCTTCTGCGTACATATCATACGATTTTTTCGCCTTAACGGCTTCTTGAATAAAAACAAGCCAATCTTTTTTCGAGCGCATTTCCGTTCCCATGAACTCTTCACACACATTGACAAAAGCTTGCTCATCCATATCAATCTTCACGATGGCACGGCCTTTACCTGCATCGACTTCTACTACTTCCGCTTGTCTAATAAACTCTTCTTCTTGCAATAACTCCGCAATCTCCTGAACTTTACGAATCTTAGAGACACCAAGGAAGCCATCTGTAATCAACTGATCAATACGTGCGTTCAGCTTGTGGCTGTCCCCTAACTCCTCCATCCAGTCCGGACGTTGCAGTTCGATATCCGTGATAGGGAATTCATACAGCGCCTCTTTAAGAATGAGCTGGATCTCCGCTGCATTGAGTTGATCCGCACTGATAGCAATTACGGGAACACCGTATTTTTCATGTAATTGCTGTTTTAGTTCCAATGCTTTTTCATGAGCAGGCATTTTAGAATTTAATACAATGACGAACGGCTTACCAATTTCTTGAAGTTTCGAAACAATTTCTTTCTCAGCGACTTCAGCGGCTGCGCGTGAAATATTGTTCACCGTGCCGTCCGTCGTCAACAAAATTCCAATGGTGGAGTGATCACGAATGACTTTGTCCGTTCCGATGCGTGCTGCTTCTTGGAACGGGATTGGCTCGTTGTGCCATGGTGTATGGACATACTTCGGTCCATCCTCGTCCTCATATCCTTTCACGCCGTCTATAACATAGCCTACACAGTCTGCTAGGCGAATTTGGAATTCCAGTTCGCCATCCCCGATTGAAACGCTTGTGCCTTGGGCAGGTACGAATTTAGGTTCTGCAGTCATGATTACGGGACCTGGTGAACTTTGGGGAAGTTCGTCTTGTGCGCGTATCCGATCGTTGGCATCCGTCATGTTGGGAATTACAACTTCCTCCATGACTCGTTTGACAAAAGTGGATTTCCCTACTCGAACAGGGCCTACCACGCCTATATAAATATCGCCGTCTGTTCTTCTAGCTAAGTTTTCGTATAGTTCTTCTTTCATCATTAGCCCTCCTTTTTCTCCGCATTGTAGCTTATGAAATAGAAAAACGTTTCATGCATGATTGCATGAAACGTTTTTGGGTAATGGTACTAATTTAGTTAATAAACTTTGTAACGGTTCGGGATTGGTACTCCAGATGGGAACGCTTTCTGGAGGGCCCGCGGTGAGCCCGCTAGTCACTACGTTCCTTTAGCGGTCTCACCTGTCGGGCTGACCCTCCCAGAGTCGTCCCATCTTCCGCACCAATCCTAGTTATAGTATGGTGACAGTTTGTATCACTTTTTGAAATATGTAATGTTCAAATGATAATACATGAGGTCACCTGCAAATTAAAAACCGTTATTTCTTCATAAACACAGGTTCGTTGTTTTCGTCTACCGTGTACGGCAAGGAGTATGCCGGGAGGACTAGGGAGTCTTCGTATAGTAGGTAACGGATATCTGTGCCAGGTTCTATTTCAGGCTTTTGTTCCATCAAGATTTTGTTGAGGTCGATGGAGTAGTCTACATAGAAGTTTCCGTCGCCGCCTACTACAATGGGCAGGTGGGCGTCAGAGTATGGGCTTTGGACGGTTAGTGGTTCTTTAAAGCCCATTTTCTTGAAGTCTACTGCATACACGTTGTCGCCAACCGGATCTAGAAATGGAAGTTCTCCATTGATAAATTTGCGCAAATTTAAATCACGCAGTTTTTCAGTCGTACGTAAGTCGACTAGTTTAACTGTAGGATTTTCTTCTACATCCATAAGAACATACTGAAAGATCCCACCGTTTTCGAATGCGTTGGAGGGTATTTTTTCAGTGAAGTCCGGAACGATTTTCGAGAACTCAATTGGATATTTGATGAATTGATCAACTTCCTGATCGCGTGTTTTGATTGGTAGTAGACCGCCTGATTGTTCTTGGTAGCGCTCTACGGCTTTTTGGATTGTCTCTTGCATTTCAGGATACGGCGTTTCACTTGCTTGTTTTTCTTCAGGGGGACGGCCGCCACAAGCAGACAGCAAGACTCCGCATAGTAAGACCGAAAGTATAAGTAATCGTTTATTCATAATTTACGCCCCTCCAGTCGGTCCGTTGAATACCAAATAGACCATTGCGAAGAACGATGATATTAATAGTGTATAGGCAATAATCGCAAATAGGATTTGTAGTACACGGTTTTTTATTTTATAACGGCTCAAATAAATTAAGCCCATTGAAATCACCATGAATCCCATTGCGTAAAATGATAGCCACATTTTATCTAACGAGGACAAAATTGTCACCCTCCTACTGTTTAAATACCGAAAAATGTATCGATTTCTTGCTTCTTACCGCGGGTCATTAATTGATCCACTGCTTGTTTAGGTGGAATGCCTCCAAATAGTATAGAATATAAGGCTTCTGTCAACGGCATGTTGACATCAAATTGCTGCGCCAACTGAAACGAAGCCTTCGTTGTACGCACACCTTCTATTACCATGCCCATTTCTTCGGTCACTCTCTCTAAGGATTGGCCTTTACCAAGTAAGTTTCCTGCTCGCCAGTTTCTCGAGTGGACACTTGTACACGTAACAACCAAATCACCAAGGCCGGTTAATCCGGAAAATGTTTGTTGATCCGCACCCATTTTAACACCTAGTCGCGTTATTTCTGCCAGTCCTCTAGTAATCAGAGCCGCTTTTGCATTATCGCCATAGCCAAGTCCATCAGATATTCCAGCAGCTAAAGCAATGACATTTTTCAATGCCCCGCCCAGCTCCACGCCGATTACATCTTTATTCGTATAGACACGGAAATACTGGCTCATGAATAAATCTTGTATCCGTTCTGCCGCTTCCATGTTGCTTGAGGCGACTGCCACCGTTGTTGGATGTCTAAGTACGACTTCCTCCGCGTGACTCGGTCCAGACAGCACTACAATGGCTTCGCGCAGTGTTTCATCAATTTCATCTGCTATGATTTCAGAAATCCGTTCCAACGAATCTGGATCAATTCCTTTGGAGACGTGGACAAATGTAACCGGTTCTGTTAGTAATTCCTGTATATGACGACACGTCTCACGCATCGCAACAGTCGGTACGGCCAGTATAATCGTCTTCGCATGCTGGACCGCCATGTGCAGTTCATTAGTAGAGTTAAGGTTATCGGGCAGTTTCACATCTGGCAAATACCGGTTGTTCGTGTGCTGATTATGAATTTCATCCGCTTGTTCGGCACGCCTTGTCCAAATTAAGCTGTCATGTCCATTTTCAGCCAGCACGACAGCAAGTGCGGTACCCCAACTGCCTGCCCCGATTATAGAGACTTTTTCCATTACCTCCACCCTTTCTGTTTGCGTAGTTAACTTCTTGCTCTTGTGATTAAGCGAATTGGTGTACCTTCAAACCCAAAAGCTTCACGTAATCTATTCTGTAAAAAGCGTTCATAAGAAAAGTGCATAAGTTCCGGTTCATTGACAAAGACCACGAATGTCGGTGGCTTAACAGCAACTTGTGTTGCATAGTAAATCCGCAAACGACGTCCTTTATCTGAAGGTGCAGGATTTCTAGCTACTGCGTCTTCTACTACCTCATTCAAGACACTTGACTGAATACGCATCGCATGATTTTCACTGATCAATTGGATATTAGAGAATAATGTATGCACACGTTGTTTCGTTTTAGCTGACACAAAGAAAATAGGTGCATAATCAAGGAATCTAAACTGATCGCGAATATCATCAATAAATTTATTCATCGTCTTATCATCTTTTTCAAGCGTATCCCATTTGTTCACAACAAACATGACACCTTTTCCTGCTTCTTCCGCAAAACCGGCTACACGTTTGTCCTGCTCACGAATACCTTCTTCTGCGTTCATGACAATCAATACAACATCAGAGCGATCAATCGCCTTCAAGGCACGTAATACACTGTATTTCTCTGTATTTTCGTATACCTTCCCTTTTTTACGCATTCCCGCTGTATCGATAATTTTAAATTCTTGTCCTTCAATTACTTTTGTAGAGTCAATCGCATCTGTTGTCGTTCCAGCGATATTACTGACGATGACACGGTCTTCACCAAGTAATGCGTTAACAAGTGACGATTTTCCGACATTCGGCCGGCCAATTAAACAGAATTTGATGGAATCGTCTTCCTCTTCTTCTAAGTTCATATCTTTAAAGCTTTCTGCGACTGCATCCAATAAATCACCAAGTCCTAGACCGTGTGATCCTGAAAGTGGATACGGCTCGCCAAATCCAAGTGAGTAGAAGTCATAGATCATGTCTCTCATTTCTGGATTATCTACTTTATTCACTGCCAATACGACTGGCTTGTTCGTTTTATACAACATGCGTGCTACTTGTTCATCTGAATCTGTCACACCATCTCTACCATTCGTCAAAAAGATGATGACGTCCGCTTCTTCAATGGCGATTTCAGCTTGCATACGAATTTGATCAAGTAATGGCTCATCACTCAGTTCAATGCCACCTGTATCGATTAAGTTAAATTCATAATTCAACCAATCTGCTGCGCTGTATATACGATCTCGCGTTACACCGGCAACGTCTTCTACGATCGAAATACGTTCGCCTACGATCCGGTTAAAGATTGTCGACTTACCGACGTTTGGTCTTCCTACGATTGCTACTGTTGGTTTTTTCATGTTCTTTCATTACACCCTTCCGACCTATCTTTGAATATTATACACAAAAAGAATGATGATGCATATGAAAGCATCATCATTCCAGTTACGCTTATTCATCATTTGTGGCTAGTTTATCACATTCTGAAGATTATTTTTGGAATTTCTTTAGTTGATCGCCGATGACATCTGCTAAAGAGAAGCCAGTTGTTTCTTCAGGCATTTCATAACTAAAGTTTTCTTCACGTGCTTCTTGAGGCTTTTCTATAAGATCTTTAATGCTTAATGAGATACGTTTTTCCTGTGGGTTCACGTCTAATACTTTCACTTGTATAGACTGTCCTTCTTCAAGTACTTCTTGTGGTGTACCGATATGCTCATGTGCAATACGTGAAATGTGAACGAGTCCTTCCACGCCAGGCAAGATCTCAACGAATGCACCGTATGCTACAAGTCGTTTCACCGTACCTTCCAGTACAGAGCCGACTTCAGCTTTTTCTTCGATATTTTCCCATGGTCCGGGCAATGTATCTTTAATGGATAGAGATACGCGTTCTGCATCACGGTCAACAGACAATACTTTGACTTGAATTTCGTCTCCTTCTTTCAACACGTCCGACACGCTTTCGATATGTCCGTATGAAATTTGTGAGATGTGTACCAAACCATCTACGCCACCGATATCAACGAATGCACCAAAAGAGGCGATGCGTTGTACGGTACCATCTAGAATGTCACCTTCTTGAATTTCAGAAAGTGCGGCTTCTTTTTTCTTCTCATTCTGCGCTTGAACAACTGCACGGTGAGACAAAATTAACCGGTTCTTTTCTTTATCCATTTCAACGATTTTGAATGTCATCGTACGTCCTTTATAATCATCAAATGATTCAACGAAGTGATCTTCTACTAAAGAAGCTGGAATAAATCCACGTACGCCAAGGTCGACTACCAGTCCACCCTTTACTACGTCCTTTACTTCTGTTTCGATGATTTCACCGTTTTCAAATTTCTCTTCTAGTGAATCCCACGCATTTTCTGCATCTACTTGGCGCTTGGACAAGACGTAGGTCTCATCTTCCACTTTCGTAATCGCCAATTCTAATTCGTCACCGACTGAGACTGCATCTGCTGCTTTTTCAATATGCAAGCTAGAAAGTTCACTGATCGGAATCACGCCGTCAAAAGGAGCGCCAGCGATTTCAACCGTCACCGATTTCTCTTCAACCTTTGTCACTACACCTGTTACGTGTGCACCTTCACCGTATTCTTTAACTTCATCCATATTCATCTCTTCAGTCATATGTAGTCCTCCTCCATAATGATCCTATCTCTATATTATGCGAATTGAGACTTAAAAACAAAAAATTGCACTTATTCTTTTATTTGTACTGTTCAATCAACTTGGATATCTCTGCCATAATTGCCTCTGTTACCTCTTCTGCAGATGCTTTTCTTTCACGGTAAGTTGTCATATCCATAGCTTCACCATAAACTACTTTCAATTGAGAAAAGGCTTTATACGGTCCAATGATTGCACAAGGGACAACTTTTGCATCGCCACCTTTTAACGCAAAGAATCCTGCGCCTGCCAAACCTTTTCCAATCTCTCCCGTTTTGCTTCTAGTTCCTTCAGGGAAAAGGCCAACGACTTTGTCTTCGCGTAATAGTTTAATGGTTTTACGGAATGCTTCCCGGTCACTCATGCCGCGTTTTACAGGATATGACTGCACTTTCGGTAACAACGTTTTAAGAATTGGCTTTTCAAATAGTTCTTCTTTGGCCATAAAATGAACCGTTCTCGGGCATGTAATACCGACTATAGGCGGATCTAAATTATCTATATGATTTGTACATAAAAGCACGCCACCTTGTTTAGGAAAGTTTTCTTTGCCAATTACCTTAATTCGATAGAGTGGAAAACAAACAGTACTAATCAAAAATTTGCCAAGTGGATATAAATTCATTGAGCTAACCTCTTTTCGGCATATTCGATAATCCTATTCGTCACTTCTTCTATTGTTTTCCCTGATGTATCAATTATAATCGCATCTTCTGCTTTTTTTAAAGGCGAGATTTTACGTTCGCTGTCTGCTTGATCTCTCTCACTAATTTCTCTTTTCAATGTTTCATAATCAGACTTCATTCCGCGCTTTTGTTCTTCTAATAAACGGCGCTCTGCACGCTCTTCTACAGAAGCTGTCATGAAGATTTTTAGTTCAGCGTCGGGCAAAACAGCAGTACCAATGTCCCTGCCATCCATTACAACGGATGATGCTGCTGCCAAATTTTGCTGTTTAGCGACTAACAGTTCACGGACAGATGTCAAAGCCGCGATCGCTGAAACATTCGTCGTCACTTCGTGCGAACGTATCGCATCAGTTACCTCGATACCGTCCAGCAAAACTTTTTGCACTTCTTCATCCGGTTGCAATTCAATATCCGTTTGTGCAATCAGTCTGGTTATTTCTTCTTCATTACGTGGATCAGTGGAGCTTTGAAGTACTTTGTAAGTAATGGCACGATACATGGCTCCCGTATCGATATACGTGTATCCTAATTTTTTAGCTACTAATTTAGCAATTGTACTTTTACCTGCCGCTGCAGGTCCGTCAATTGCGATTCTCATTCCACCTGTCATGATGAAAACCCCTCCATTTACGCCTTTATTGTACCATAAGCAAAAAGGAAAAGTCTGCTCTCGACAGACTTTTCCTTTAGCTATTTCGTAATTCTAACTGACGTTCAAAGCAATAGCGAATAATGTGTTGTCGATCTTTGTCGTCTATTTCATTAAACGTGAAAGAGCTCAGGCTGCGCTTCTCACTCTCCCAGTTTCTAACTACTCTCGCTTTACATGAAACATATTTGATTTCAGTTTTCGAGAAATACAATACGATCAATAATTTCACTTCTGTATTTTGCGAGAAATAATCATGGTCTTTCATATTGACTGCTAATCCTCCAGCACTGATATCCATTGACACCAATTGCAACAATGAGGAATCTGCCTGTAACGCCACATCCAATGATGTATCGACACGAACGAATTCTCTTCTTTGGATTTTAATCAATTGCTGATCACCAGGATACTTCAGTTTGAGCATGGGTATCGTTTGGTTGACTCGGCTATGCACCTCAGTACGAAATGCATACGACATCTTATACTGGTCAACGAATGTAATGAGAAGCTGCGTACCATCTATGAAGAATGCTGTTTTACCCGTCATCATGTTGATAGGGTAATCCATCATGAAGTGCTCTTCACCTTCAATATCCACTACACGACATTTAAATTTCTCCGATTCCTCGGTATAATCTTTCTCTAATGTTAATACCGTCCCGATACTTAGTCTCATTTCTCCACCTGCCATTCGTCCTATGCTTACATTATGTCATGTGGAGTAAATTTTTCCAATCTTTTTTTATTGTTTTTCGGTCGTTATGACTTCTAATGTCTCTGTGTCAACAAGAATCTTATATGTCTCCAAGTTGTCTTTTCCGGAAACGACTGTTAAATAATGCGCAAGGCGTTGGTCCATTTGACTATTTTCTACGTAGGCAAGTTCCTGAGCCATTACTGTAACATCCGGTCTAAAGAATGTGTGCCACTCCGCTGTACGAATAGGTTGTGATTTCGGTTGCTCTTTTCGAATGTACTCCGACGCATTCAGACCGATCACTTCACCGTTGTCTTTCGCTAACTTGATATGAATCGGGTCAGAGAATACTTTGGCATCATTTTCAGGATGCACTCGCACATAAACAAAATGCCATGCGGTATCATTCTCTCTTGCCTCTTCCAAAACTAGATCCGTATAATCCGCCTTTCGTAAAAACTCATCAGCCAGTTTCTCTAGTTCTTCATAGGATACTGTGGGCTTACCCATACGACGCTCCACGAGATACGACAGAACATGTCCACCTTTTTCAGTTATATCAATATAGCCAATTGAAGAATTTTCCGCGAAACGGATATGATAAAATGGATAGGGAGCGCCTTTTCTACTTCTTTCTGCTGCAATGATATCATTCGACACAGCCGGCAGAAGCTTCTTGAATTTCTGAATCGCTTCGTCCTCGCTAATTTTCTTTTCTTTAATATCTCGCAACTCTTTTTTCTTCTTGGCATCAGACTCGCTTGCTGTTAAAGGGAATACCGCTTCTGTATATTGCATGACAGATTCCCCCATTTTAGACCAGTTTGCCTTACCATCGGGTGAGTCACGCAACTTTTTTTCCCAGTTGCTCATCGACATTCTTCTTGAAAACATATCTTTCGTTGCCAACTGCCATTCACTCGTCAGGTCATTCAGATTAACTGATGCACGTTGCATCACGCCATAATATTCGTCAGGATCACCTTTCTCTGTGGATTCCTTTGCGAAATTACCTAACCGTCCTAAGTAATTCATCCAGGAAGTAGAAAAACTTTCATCCACGGGAAGGGAGGAAATTGATGATTTAATGTCTGAAGACAAACGCCAAATATCTTCCCTTTCCTTTGCAGAACTTTTTTGATCTTCAAAAAGCAACGACTTGTTTACGGCGTCTTCTAACTCACCAAGTTTTTGCGAGGCATCCGTCATACTTTTCGAATATTGCCCATTCAATGCAATCGATAATTCTTCATTTTCACGCACTGTTCCAAACGTATATATCCCCAATACAATAAATGAATAGGTCAAAATGAAAATCATTCGTTTCATAAGTAGCTAGGTCCTCCTTTCTATTAGTCACAAAAGATGTGTAAACCGATTTTCTTAATTTGCGGTCTTGACCAAATCCATTTACTAGTCGCTGTGATTGGATTGAAATAGTATATTGCATTTTCTGAAGGATCCCAGCCGTTAATTGCATCAATGACTGCTTCTTTCGCGCGCTCATTCGGTGTCAGCCAAATCTGCCCATCCGCAACTGCAGTAAACGCCCCTGGTTGAAAGATAACGCCACCAATAGAATCAGGAAAATCTGCATGTTCGACACGATTTAAAATAACTGCCGCCACCGCCACTTGTCCTTCGTATGGCTCCCCGCGAGATTCACCATATACTGCATTGGCCAATAAATTTATATCCTGGTCGGTATATTTAGGCGGTGCTTGCATTTGGGTTTGCGACTGCTTATGTGGCGCACTCCCTTTTTTCACCTGCGACTCCAGCGACTGACCACCATAATAGGTAAATTGGTTACCCTTAGCAATCTGTCCCTTTACATACTTTTCATCGTAATCAGAAATTCCTTGCAACTTCTTCTGAGTCCCTTTACCCGCAATTCCGTCAAGCGGCAAGCCGTATTGTTCCTGGAAATTGCGTAATGCCCAGTAAGTCCCAAATCCGAAATTACCATCAATCTCTCCATGATAGAAACCGATATATTGAAGCCTCGCTTGTAACTCAATGACATCATCTCCTTTTGCACCTTTTGCCAAGTCACGTCCACTGAATGCTTCACTATGACTTACAAAGAAAGAAAACATCATGATGCCTGCCAGTAATAAAAATAGGAAGCGTTTTGTAATTCGCTTCATAGACATCCACCTCCAAAAAATTGTGCTTCCTTGTAGGTTATCCAATATTCAGTATTTTATAAGGCGAAAAATCCGTCTGATTTACTCAGACGGATTTCTAAAAGTTTGATTGATTTCTTTTTCTGAATTGCTGCATTGCAAATGTGTGCGCATACTTCACTCGCGTCAAGCCAAACCACCAAAGGAATAGCATAAAAGGGATCATTAAATATAACCAATAATCATAAGTAAATAAAATCGCATTGTAGAAGACATGGAGCAAGAATGGAGCCAAAAATGCAATAGTTATCCATTTTGCTTTTTCTGATACAGCAGAAAACTTTGCTTTTCCAAAATAATACCCCATGACGACACCAAATAACGCGTGGCTTGAGACAGGGAGTAATGCACGAATAAAAGCTGTGTCTAAACCAAAGGATAATAAATATAAAATATTTTCTACTGTAGCGAATCCAAGCGAAACACTCGCCCCGTATAAAATCCCATCATAGGCATCTTCAAATTCAATTGTTTTATACACGAGAATAAAAATAATAATCCATTTAAAAAATTCTTCTAAACTGCTCGTAAATAATACATTACGGAAAAATTCATTGTTAAATACATGCTCTTCTTCAAATACATGCTGAATAAACAAAATAGGAAATGTCATGATTGCACCGTAAATGAATGCATGGAATAGCGTCTTGGATGGCTCCTTAGCAATTTGTTTACGTAAATACAAATAACTGAAAAGTGCCAGCGCCGGCGCTATTGCGACTGTCAGTAAAATAAACATAGGCGCCTCCTCATGTCGGTAGTATATCACATCATAAATGAAAAAAGCCGCTTGACCTGTAAGGCAAGCGACTGATCCATTCACTTATTTTGTGCAATACATTGCGCAATCATTCCACCATGGAACCGACCATTTTCGATGAAAATTTCATTGGCATTATTTCCTGCCGCAATGACACCCGCGATGAATAAATTATCGACGTTCGTTTCCATTGTATCTTCATTGAAAATAGGTCTTCCAGATTGTTCATCTACTTTGATACCTATTTTACGTAAAAATGCATGATCCGGATGATAACCGATCATCGCGAAAACATAGTCACTTTCGAGATCAAATATAGTTCCTTGCTGATTGACGGTGACAGTTTTTTCAGTGATTTTCGTTACACACGCGTTAAAATGCATATCGATTTGACCGTTACGCACTAAACTGTCAAAGCCCGGCAGTATCCATGGCTTTACACTTTTCGAATACGTTTCATTTCGATAGACGACAGTTACATGCGCGCCTGCACGTTGTAATTCCAGTGCCGCGTCAACAGCAGAGTTCTTCCCACCAATCACGGTTACCTTTTTATTGAAGTAGGGATGCGCTTCTTTAAAGTAATGATAGACAGTAGGTAAATTTTCTCCTTCAACATTCAAGCGATTGGGTTGATCGTAATAACCTGTTGCCACTACGACATACCTCGCGTCATACATCGCCTTATCTGTTTTCACGATAAAACGATCGGGTTGTTTGTCTATATCTTCTACTCGCTCATGGCTATTGATCCGCAAGTTTTCGATTTGTGCAACCGTCCTATAATAGACCAGGGCATCATTACGCTTCGGCTTATCTATCGCTGTAATAAATGGCGTCTTGCCTATCGATAATTTCATACTTGAACTAAAAAATGTTTGGTGAGTCGGATAATTATATATCGAATGCACGATATTCCCTTTTTCGATTACCACCACCGACAAACCGATGTTTTGCAATTCAATCGCTGCTGACAAGCCACACGGACCGCCACCGACAATTACTGCATCTACAGAATTCATGACATCTACTCTCCTAATTTCTTGCGTTCTAGTAATGAACTTCCACTACATGACATTCGGGTTTCGCACCGAAACGCAACGGCACCATCGTCGTTCCATATCCATTACTGATTAATTTCGCACTGTTTTCTGTCGTCTCGAAACGCCCAAGGTCTTGCATACCCCAACGCCCCAATCTAATTTGGCCACCATGTGTATGACCGCCAAGAGATAATTCCGGTCGCAACTTCTCTTCAAACTTTCGGAAATAAGAAGGATTATGAACAGCGAGAATCAAATGTTCATATCCTTTTGCAGAATCCACGGCCTGATCAATCTTTACTTTTCCATTATTCGGATCTTGCAATCCACATATACCGAAACTTGGATGGTTCGGTATCGATGCTGTACTATTGACCAGCACTTTGCCATTCACTCGTTTCATCACACGTAGTATATTTTCTGTCCCTACTTCTTGATCATTATTGCCGAAAATATAAAAAACCGGTCCTATCGAAGCAAGTAAGCGCATGTTGCGTTCAATTCGCTCGATTGGCACACCGCCTTCCGCCACATCTCCACCTACGATCACTGCATCAATAGAACACGTACGCAAATCATCTATCAGTCGCTGAGGAATTCTGCGTCTGTGGATATCTGAAATAAAGAATACGTTCAATTTATTAGTAGGAGTGGAGTTAATATGTAACGTATGGGTAAGCACACGATTCCGATGAGCTAAGGCATACATATACGTCAGCATAGTCATTGCTGATAAAAAAACTGATAATCCTGCTATTCGAACCTTTTTCATTAGTCAACTCCCATAAAAAAAAGCAAAGCGTCTACTTTGCTTTTGTAGTAGTAATTTTCATTAGTAGTATAGCAAGATTCCGATAAAACCCCAAACCATTGTATTGCGCTTAGGAAACAGCATGCATGTAATCTGTCATGGCCGGATAAAAGCCGACCGACAACTCGACTTTTTCAACAGGGACTTGATCGGGAACATCAGGGGAATAAAGATCCGATAATACATAGAGTAATATAATAATAGGGATTAAAGTAAAAATCGCCAGAAAAATATTGATGACTTTCACACGACCATATTTCTCCTCTTTCTTCTTTCCATGTACTTCTGCACGGGAAGGAAGTTTATCGAAAGGCACTTTTTCTTTAACCTCTTTTCGCTGCTGTTCAAAATCCACTTTATACTGATTGTTTAACATGTCTAATTTCTCCTTCACACCGCATAATGTCTGTTGCTATTATATGATGCAATTCCTATATTCATCCGTGAAAAGTACGTCCGTTCACAAACTCATCTATCTCTATTATGCCGAATTTTGTCTAAAAAGTAAATACAGACTGTCTGCTTCAACCTAATAACTGGAGCAGTCGATCACGCCATTGTAACGCTTCAACTTCTCGTTCAGTTGAAATTTCAGACTTAATCAGCCAGTCTTCATCAAGATTCTGACAGTTTGAACAGCAATCCGTTTCTGCTGGTAAAGTGTTTTCACCAAAAAACTGTACTAGCTTTTCCCGTAAACAACTGTCACTTTTTACATAGCTCTCCATTTCCGCAATTTGTTTTTCTTTGACTTGATAGATTTGTTGAATTTGCCTAACGACATTTTCTACATCATACTGCTCCAAATAATAATCAAGTAAACGACTAGCTACTTCTGATAGTCCTGCTTGTTCTGCAGCCAATTGACACGGAGTACGTGACTGTAGTAAAGAATGATAATAAAGGATTTGTTGTTCATCTGGTAGATCTTCATAGACTATAAATTTCACTTTCTGAATATCCCGTTCACTATACAAAAGAGTGGCCGCAGCTTTTTCTCCGTCACGTCCTGCACGTCCTACTTCCTGAATATACGCGCTTGGGGTAGCTGGTAGATGCTCATGAATAATTTGTCGAATATCATCTTTATGAATTCCCATGCCAAATGCATTGGTAGCACAAATCCACTCAAGTTCACCTTGTACAAATTGTTGTTGAATAATGGATCGTTCATCCTGTTCCTTACCACCGTGATAGCTAGCTGTCGGGATTCCCCTTTCTCGGATTATTGCCGAGAGTTCATCCGCACGTTTCCGCGACGCCACATAAATAACACCAGGACCAATTGTCGTCGCAAGCCTTTTTATAATCCACTCAGTTTTTGCTAATTCATTATTCAGATGCATAACGCTATAGGATATAGCAGGACGATCCATCGGCTGTCGTTCGATGTGAGGATTTCTCATGTGTAAGTAAGTAATAATGTCTTCCACTACTTTGTCATTAGCAGTAGCAGTTAATGCCAATACCGGTGCTCTTTCTATATCTGAAAACAGTTCTTTTAATCGTAAATAGTCGGGCCTGAAATCAAAGCCCCACTCTGAAATACAATGGGCTTCATCTACTACAAAAAAAGCAATATGTAATTGTTGAACAAGTTGTCGGACAGATGGTTGCATCATCATTTCAGGCGATAGGAAGATGAATTTATACTGCGCTAAAGTAGAAAGCGCCAATTCTTTTTCTTGCCTAGATAAAAATGAATTGATTGCGACAACACGCTTTTCTTTATGTTTTCGTAGATTGGCTACTTGATCTTCCATTAATGCAACGAGAGGAGAGATGATGACCACTGCACCATCGAGAATGTATGCGGGTAATTGATAGCAAAGTGATTTCCCCATACCCGTCGGAAAAATTGCTACAGCATCCCGCCCAGCCAGTAACTCAGTAATGACTTCCTGTTGTCCAGGTCGAAATGATTCATAACCAAACTTTTGATACAATACTTCCTGAAGTTCCATCAGCTCTCCCTCCTTCCAATGATGATGATCAATCGCAGTTGAAAATACGATAATTCAGGGCACTGTTGTTTCAATAGACGCAATCGTTTAGTCTGCAACTGTTCAACATGACGCCAAACTGTATCCCTTTGTTCTTCCGTTATAAATTCTTTATATGGAAAACTCTCCATATTCGCTGCCATCTCAATAAAATGATCTTCTATTGTACTTAATTTCAAATTTCGTAAAGATGCAATTTGCTCTACCGAATAGCCCCGCTCGAATAGTTTCTGTGTCCGTTCCGCAGATTGTGTCAAATACGTGTCAACTCTGCAACCTATCGCTAATTCTGACAGCAATGGCAAGTTGGGATGATGTTGTAAGTAATCGAGCAACATATGTAACGCTTCTAAATAATACAGCTGTATAGTTTTGACCGACATGTTGAGACGATCCGCCATCTGCTCCCAAGTTGATCCAGTAAGCTTGTATCCCGTCAATCGACCGCTCACGATCGTACATTGTAAATCCGATAATGAAGAATGAGTAAACACATATTCCAATTCTTTTCGCAATGACGTGGATAGACTGATCATGCTACTTGATTGATTACGTAAGAACCCTTTGATAAATTGCTGGGTAGGCAACTCCTTCTGGATCGGCATAAACATCGTTTCACCACTGCGTAAATTAGACAAGGTCTGCACTAACAATGCCAACCGTCTAGCGAACTCTCTTTCGAGTCCACGGTAATTCCAGCCATTAAATCGCCACATCTCACTACCCGTCGCCATCTGACCTTTTGCCGTCACATAGACGAGTTCATTTATATAGATCAGATCGTCCGCTTGCATTCTCTCTAGAGCTTGCTGAAATTCGCTTGCCGTCAAATGTGGCAACAATGCATAGTATGATTTAACTTGATAATATTCAACGTCTTGTAACGTCTGTCCCGATTTTTTTCCACGAAGTATATGATAAACACCCTGCGCTGAACGCTCACCATGGAGGCGTTGGAAGATCGTTAATAAGATGGAATCAAAACTCATTTGAGCTCCCCCCTGAAGAAATAACGTTTTTTTGTTGAAAAGTGATGAAAACAGCTTTAGAATAGAGTAGATACAAAATAGGTTGAGTGAATGGAAGAAGGGAGAAAGACAAATGTCTAGCAAAAAGTATACGATTGTCGATCAGGATACGTGTATAGCCTGCGGGGCCTGTGGGGCTGCTGCACCGGATATCTATGATTATGACGATGAGGGAATTGCATTTGTTATTTTAGATGATAACACGGGAAACACTGAAGTTCCAGAAGAACTGATGGAGGATCTCGAGGATGCATATGATGGCTGCCCTACCGATTCAATTAAAATTGCGGATGAGGCCTTCGAAGGCGATCCATTAAAATATGAAGATTGATTCAATCCCAACAACACTTCCAACTATTGGATGTGTTGTTTTTTATTCATCGGCCTCAGAAGTTAGGCTGAAGGCTGTTGGGAAGGGAATTGCCGTTCCAATCCCTGCGACGAAAATGGGCTTTAATTAGTATAGTGGATTAAAAATAGAGTGGCATTCAATTTTAAACCCGATATGCATTTGAACTTCAATAATTAAACGACAATAAAAAACGCCAGGCTTCCTATTATTCAGGGAGCCTGGCGTGTATTTGTTTAAAACGATAATTTCTTTTGTTGCTGAAGAATCCACTTCTCCATGCTTCTATATAACATCAACGTGATGGCTAATAGCATTACACCCTTGACCAAGTTGAACGGTAAGATTCCTAATATAATCATCTGATACAGCGAGTCGCCTGTAACTGCTGGCATACCTAGGAAATATGTGTACATTGGCAAGAACACTAAGTAATTTAATACGCTCATACCTACTGCCATTGCTACCGTACCCGCGATCAAACCTGATGCAAGACCTTTAGCTGAACGATACTTCGTGAAAATCCAGTAGATTGGCATAATGAATAATACACCTGTCACAAAGTTTGCAACTTCTCCTACCGGTACTCCTGTCGGGCTTCCTGATAAGAACCAGTGCATGACGTTCTTCAATATCTCTACGCCTATACCTGCAACAGGTCCCATCGTCATGATTGCCATAACAGCAGGAATCTCACTAAAATCGATCTTTAAAAATCCAGGCATTGCCGGGATCGGAAAGTTGAACTGCATTAGCACAGTTGAAATACTTCCCAAAATCGCCACCAAAATTAGCTTACGTAACTTCTTGTTATTCACTTGTTCCTCTCTCCTTTTGCGATTCACTTCAAAAGAGGAAAGGCTGGCTCATCTGTTGTTCCGCTAAAAATCCCTAAAGCATAAATGCTTTAGGGAGAGTTAAATGCACTGTTAAGAACAGATAATTAACAAACTTATCCGTCAGGAAACAAGCACCACTTTTGCGTACACAAAAAGATGGCTGCACCTTCACCTTCTCCCATCCAGACTATACTGTCGGCTCCGGAATCTCACCAGAATCAGCTGTTAAGCTCGCGGGCTAAAAGTAGAATTCTACTTCATTTCCGCCGGTCGGGAATTACACCCTGCCCCGAAGATGAATCAATATTTAATTATGAACCTATTATAGCGTAAAAAAACTGTTTTGTAAACTTCACGAGTTTACAAAACAGAATTATTCGTTAATTAAATACTTTGGATTTGAACCAATCGGCTTTTCCAATGGTTGAGTGAAGTCAAAATGATTCCATTGTTCCTGCGCGATTTGATCAAATTCTACCTGTTTATCGAAACTTGCCGCCGTCAGCAAGATTCCGTCTAGTAGTTGCATTGCTTCTTCTGATTCCATTTTATCTAAATCAAGCACATCAGTAAATTTTACGTTAACAATACCTTTAACTTCTTTGACTGTGAAGTCTATTCCTTTAGGGACCAAAGTCGAATAGATATCATTTGGTGTCTTCTTCATGTCACGCAAAGCTTGCTCTACCGTTTCAGAGGTCTTGCCGAAATTAGTGGAGAGTACTGCTTCTCCATCTGATTTTAAAAATCGATAGTAGGCTTGATGTGAAACCGCTCCTGACAAGGCAATCGGTTCATCCACTTGACCTACTTGTTCAAACGTTATTGTAGATGCATCTTCTTGCAAAAACTTTATTTCATCGTATCCTTGAAATGTATCTTGTACAGATAAATTCAACATCTCAAGTGTCGCACTCGACGTATCATAGTTATGGTTTGCAGCAAACTTCATTTGAACTTGCTTACCGTTTGAGGAGATCATCGCTTTATACGGATGGTACTCTATAAATCCAAGTGCTTCTTCATCTATTGTATTTGCATACTCATTATACAGTGCAACTGTATCCGGCGATGCCCCTAAGCCTTCAGGAAGACGTTCATTCGGTATTAGGAATGTTATAGGAACAATGGTTGCCTGATCGGTAGCCAGGCCAATATGAAACGCTGTGTGATCCAGGACGTCGGCAGGATAGACAGCGTACGAAAGCGGAGCTGAAACTTGCCTTGTAAACACGGCTGCATCACTCGCGTCATTCGACTGCATTTCTTCACTATTCTCCATCTCGATAGTATCAGCTGTTTCGTCTGTCGTTGCTTTATCCATCGATACTTCATTATTTTGCTGAATGAATGTCGGCACGATGATGGTGAGCAATACAATGGCAGCAACAGCTGCAATGATTGGTGGCCATTTTGACTTGGAAGGCTTTTTTATAGGCTCTTTCGATTCAGAAAGTCTCGAATCTTCTTTTAACCGTTGCAAAATTTCGTCTTTGGTACGCTGATCTTTAACGACCGGCATGTCACGTAAACGTTTTTCAATATCGTCTTCATTCCACTTGTCTTTGCTCACCTCATCACCCCTCCCTCACGGAACGTACTTCCAATTTCACCTGCAACGCTTTGATCGCACGATGTTGTGTCGTTTTCACTTTGCTTTCGGTCCAACCTAAGACCTCAGCCGTTTCTGCAACTGATAGATCCTGAAAGAACCGCATGAGGATGACCATTTTCTGATCACCCGTACATGTGTGCAACGCTTCAAGCACTTGCTTCTGTTCTTCATCCGCTTCAATTAAATGTTCAGGCAAGCGATCAGTTGAAGCTAATTGCTCTGTTTCCCAATCAAAATGAATATTTGCATGTTTCTTAATTGTGGATTGTTTTCGGAAATAATCAATGGAGACATTTTTCGCAATCGCAAACAGCCAAGTTTTCTCAGAGCTTTTCCCTTCAAAACGGCCATATGATTTGAGTACACGCACATATACCTCATGCATCAAATCTTCCGCTACTTCTCGATTGCGAGTCAAATAGGTGAGGAAGTTGAATACGTCACCGTTATAGTCTTCATATAATCGTTGAAAAACGGAATCATCCATTCAATCCCCTCGCTCTATAATAGTAGTCGGTTCAGTTTAGGAAAAGTTTCATTGGTCTATTGGTTCATAAGGAAGTGAACAGATAAAGATGGTTCCTTTTTCTTTACCACGCGTAGCTAAAATCGCCCCATTATGTGCTTCCATAATATTTTTGGCAATGGCTAAACCAAGTCCTGTACCGCCTTTTCCTCTTGTTCTTGCTTTATCCGCCTTATAGAAACGCTCAAAGACGAATGGCAAGTCTTTTTCAGGTATACCGACACCTGTATCGGCTACGGTAATATCAAGCATTCCAGTAGACCGGAAGACACCTAGTGTCACTGCTCCACCGTCTGGAGTATGTCGGATGGCGTTATCAATCAAATTAGTGAATACCTGCTCAAGCCGATCTTCATCAGCCGTTACCAGTAGCGTATTCAATTCTTCCGATTCCAAAGACAAGTCCACTTTTGCATCTTTCGCTACTTGCGAGAACTTTGTTACCATACGTTCCAAGAACTCTACTATTGATAAAGGATTTTTATTTAGTTGAATGTAGCCGGACTCCATTCTTGCCAAATTCAGCAAGTCTGTGACGAGGCGACTCATACGCTTAGATTCATCATGGATGATCTGAACCATTTCCAACCGTTCTTCCTCACTGCTCACAACATCGTCTATGATGGCCTCACTATATCCTTGCAACATCGAAATCGGCGTTCGCAATTCGTGTGATACGTTGGCAATGAAATCCGAACGTAATTTATCCAGTTTATGTTGTTCCGTCATATCACGGAATACAGCCACCGCTCCTCGAATACTATTTTCACTGTACAACGGGCTGATGGAAATTACATAAAACTGTCCACCCAATTCCAACTCATCCTCGACTTCTTCGGCGAATGAAATGGCATGCTCTAGCATATGAAAAACTTCTTTAGGCAACGGATGATGATTTTTCTGATTATATCCATACCATTTTTTCAACAATAACTCAGCTTGCGGATTTTTCAGAAGGATTGAATAATCTTGATTAAACGTCACGACTGCATCTGTCATAGATGTAAGAATGCTCGAGAGCTGTTCTTTCTCCTGCTTAATTACTTCAATATTATATTTCAACTGCCGTCCCATTTGATTGAACGCAGTTGCCAATTGACCAATTTCATCTTTTTGTGCAACTGGTAAATGGGTATCGAAATTTCCTTTTGACAACTCAAACGCCGCCTGTTTCATCTTACGTAACGGCAATGTGATACGTGTAGATAAGAAAAATGCAAAGAATGTAGTTAAAATAAATGCGATGAATGCAGATAGGAAGACAATATTCGTCGTGCTTTTCGTCGTACGGTGCACAGCATCAAGACTTTGGTACATAAGTACACTCGCTTGCTCACCGCTTACCCGTTCGAATGGATAGGATAAAATCAAAAATTGCTCCATGACGTCTTTCTCTGTCAATGAAGGCAATATCATTTCTTTCATTTTTTGCTTACCCAATTCTGGCGACTTGAATAAGCTGCCTTCGGATAGCAATTTATCTTCAATTTCATCTTTACTTGAAGACGTATGGAATGAATACAACACATCCCCCTGTTGATCAACGACAATGGCATTGGTCTCCACATCCAAGATATCATCGATAATCTGGTTCATAGACTGTTTCATGGAGGGATTCGTTTGCCCATTATAATCATTGACGATTTTGCTGATGGTAGTTGCTTCCCTCTGCAATGACTCTTCTGCTTGTTTCGTATGGAAGTTATCTAGAAACTCTAACAGGAACAGAGTGACAATAAACAGGACAAAGGAAACGAGAAGCAATATGGTGGCCCATAGCTTCCCGACAATTGAATTCCATATTCTAATCATTCGTTTGGAACCTCGAACTTATAACCGACACCCCAAACGGTGACAATCATTTTCGCTGCCCGTTCTGAAACACGGCTCAATTTTTCACGTAGCCGTTTGACGTGTGTATCCACTGTGCGCAAATCTCCAAAGAATTCGTAATGCCATACCTCTTTTAGCAATTGTTCACGATCGAATACTTTGTCTGGTGATTTCGCTAGGAAATATAATAACTCATATTCTTTCGGTGTTAAATTAACTTCCTTACCTTCAGCTGTTACGCGATGTGCATCATGATCAATCGTCAGCTGCGGGAAGACTACTAAGTCTTTCGATGTTGTGTTAGACGACACATTTGGGAATGCAACAGAACGTCTGAGCATAGCTTTTACGCGTAAGACTACTTCTCTTGGGCTGAATGGCTTGACGATGTAATCATCTGCACCACTTTCAAACCCACTTACACGGTCTGCTTCTTCACCTTTTGCTGTCAATAAAATAACAGGTGTCATAATTTTATTTTCACGCAGTTCAGCTAATACTTCCATGCCATCTTTTTCAGGCATCATCACGTCGAGCAATATACAGTCATATTGTCCAGCAAACACTTTCTCTAATGCATCTGCTCCATCGACTGCTTCTTCAATTTCATAACCTTCTCTAGATAAATACATATTCAACAGGCGACGAATGCGATCCTCGTCATCCACCACTAAGAGCTTCACAGTTTCTTCCACAGTTCATTACCCCTTTCGACAACCTTCTATCACCATTGTACAATTACTGACCTATAAAAAGAAATAAAAAGACTGCATGACAATTAATGTCATGCAGTCGAAGATTATGCGTATGAGTGTAAACCTGCAATAATTAAGTTTACGGCAATTAAGTTGAACATGATAATAACAAATCCGATGACAGCAAGCCATGCAGACTTCTTACCTTCCCAACCTCTTGATAGACGCAAGTGAAGGAATGCAGCGTAGAACAACCATGTAATGAGTGCCCACACTTCTTTCGGATCCCAACCCCAGAATCGTGACCAAGCTTCATGTGCCCAAATCATGGCGAAAATCAACGCACCGAGCGTGAAGACGGGGAAACCAATCAATACAGCACGATAGCCGATTTCATCCATCAGTTGAGAATTCGCCTTCTTCGCCAACGGTTGGAATACCGCGGCAAGAGGTTTGCGTGCGATTAAGCGTAATAATACGTAAAGCACTGAACCTACAGCTATAGACCAAACAAGAGAAGACATTTTTTGTGCATTGATAATCGGAGGTAATTCAACCCAAGGTGTCATTTTCTCCGGCGTCATCGCTTCATACTCATTCATTCCGAATAACGGAGGTACGTGATACGTAATTTCAGCTGGTGCTTGATCTCTATCTATATACGTGAATTCTGCTTCATAGTCCATGACTTTGAAAGTCGTAGAAGATATGACAAAACCAAGAACTAGAACTAGTGTATACATAACTGCTTCTATCCAAAAGCGTGATTTAGATTTTTTCGTCATATCGATATTCTTCACTAAGAATACAAGACCCGCTATTGCACTGATCGCCAGTATGGATTCACCAATAACCGTCGTGATTACGTGAATAAACAACCATTTACTTTGAAGTGCAGGAATTAGTGGAGTGACATCAGTTGGGAACATCGTTGCATATGAAATAATGATAATCGCAATGGGCAACGCGAATAATCCAAGTGATGGTGTTCGGTAAATAATATACAACAGGATAAATGCCCCTACGAGCATCATGCCGAACGCAGTTGTAAACTCGAACATATTACTAAGTGGTGCGTGACCTGATGCAGCCCATCTTGTAAAGAAATAGCCTAAGTGAGTAAGGAACCCAATGATTGTAATAACTAGACCAATCGTTCCCCATTTACTATTATGATATGCTTTTTCTGATTTCGACTTTTTTATAGCGCCTCCAAAAAAGAGTGTCGCTACTAAATAAGCAACAAATGAAACAAATAATAAGTTACTACTAATGGTTACTAAGTCCATATTTCCTCGTCCCCTTCCTGTTCTGGCTTGTCCAACTCAGGATCCTGACGATCTATATAAGCAGGCAAGTCTGCAGTTTCTCGTAATGTATCCAGCTCTTTTCGTAAAGAGAACCAGTTTTTATTCGTATGTGCAGCAATCAATAGATGACCTTCTGTATCTTCTTGGATCCATACTCTGCGATGTTGCCAGTACATACCTTGAATAACACCAATCATAAATACTAGGCCACCGAGTAAGAGAATATATAAAGTTTTATCTTTGCGGATGGTTAAACCTGAAATGTTTCGAGTCTCGGCAGCTGCGAACTTAATCGCATAGTCGTTCTCTTCTACTTCCAGCGTTTGACGAATTGCAACGAAACTCTTTTCACCTTTTGGCTTATCCGGTGTGTTCATTTGAAAAATGAACGCTGGATTATTCGGAACAGGTGATTTCGAATAGGGTTCCCCGTCTTTAATTCCATCATAATCTGGATAAAAACCGAGCATATTGACAGTAGAGCCATTTCCAAGATCATATTCCTTCTCTGGGTCACTTAAATTCACCGTAAATTCTCCAAGAGATTCTTCAGAAGATTTATTTACCAAATGGAATGTCATGTTTTTAAGCTCGTCCAGTTTATAATCCATCTGGAAAACATTATATCCATCAAACTTCAATGGCTTGTTGACATTGATGGAGTAATCCTCCACTTTTTTAAGACTTTCACTACCAGGTAGTGCTCCCTCTTCTTGTTTATACAATGTAACGTCTGTTGTATATGATTTGGCGATCGTGCCATTCTTATCCAACGCCTCACCGAATACTTCTTCTGCTTCTTCTTTTGTATAATTCTCTAAAGTGAACTTTTTATTTTCAAGTACATAACCTGGTGCTCCGACGATATTACGTGTTTCTCCTTCACGGAGCCACATCGCTTCGTCAACATAAAAACCAGGAATCCCTCTCAGCAGAATGCCCGAAATGAAAATAATTAATCCGACGTGGTTAATATATGGGCCCCAACGTGAAAATCGATGTTTTTCAGCTAAAATTGCGCCATTTTCCGTTTTCACATTGTAGCGCATTGCTTTTAGTTTCTCTTCTGCTTTTACAAGTGACTCTTCTGTATTTTGAACATCACCTTCTCCGAAAATCCGCTGACGCTTCATAAAGGATGGATGACGACGTGTACGTTGCTTTTTAAGTGATTTATAAAGCGGAACCACACGGTCAATACTTGCGATAATAATAGACGTTGCAAGCATACCGACCAGCACTTTAAACCACCAGCTATTATACATATCATATAAGCCTAGCTCATAATAAAGTTTTCCTACCGTACCATACAAACGCTCATAGTATTCCAAATAGCCTTCCGGCGTAGTGGCAGGTACATAGAACTTCTGCGGAAAGATGGTTCCAATTGCTGACGCGATTAATACCGCCGCAATAATACTAACGCCAATCTTGACACTGGAGAAGAAGTTCCAAATTTTATCGACAATGGAACTCTTATAGGTTTGAGATCTTCTAGAAGATCCTTCGTAGCGCATATCTACAATATCACTTTTCTTTGCTTTTTCAGATAAGGGACGACCACACTTCTCACAAAGCTCTGTACCATAAGGATTTTCATGCCCGCATTGGCATTTGATTTTGCTCATTGAGTAACAATCTCCTTACTTTGGTTGAATGCTTTCTAAATACTCGTAAATTTGTTGCTCTGTCATTCCCTGTTTAATGACTTTCGTAATCTTTCCTTCTGGATTGATGAGGAAAGTTGTAGGTAATGGTTTGATATTATACAAATCCATAACGGTTTTGTTCTTATCCCATAACATCGGGAATGAAAGGTCCATGTCATCTCTAAAAAGTTCTATTTTCACTTTGGGTTCTCCTACGTTGACAGTAAGGATATGTACACCTTTCGCTTCAAAGTCTTTATAGAGATCCTCCATGTGAGGCATTTCCTTTTTACAAGGTGGACACCATGTACCCCAGAAATTCAGGAATACGCCTTGTCCTTTATAATCCGATAACCTATGTTCATTTCCTTCTAAATCTACAAGCTCGAAATCAGGCGCTGTATCACCTTCCGCCAAGACTTTCACTTTATCTTTTGAAGTAATTGCGTAGATAAGAATTGCAGCTAAAATTAATAGAAGGGCTGCTCTGCTAATTAGCCTGATAGTCTTTTTATTTTTTTTTTGGGCCAATCATGTAACCTCCTGTCTAATTTATGTCCCAACTGCTATTATACCAAAACATAAAATCAGTTGGCTCGGCACTAGTGATAGGTTTGTGAACTTTTGACACTTTCTTAGCCGATCTTTCCTGTTTCTGCTAACACGCGTAGTTGTTTCAATTCATGTCTCGTTAGTTCACGCGCTTCTCCGGCATTCAATCCACGTGTAGTTAAGTTAGCAAACTCTTCACGCTTCAATTTTTGCACGGGACAATTAATTGCATCAAACATTCTTCGTACTTGACGGTTACGTCCTTCATGAATTGTGATCTCGACAATTGCAGAATTCGTTTTTTTATCCGAGCTTGTCATTTTCACACGAGCAGGAGCCGTACTGCCGTCATCTAATTCAATTCCTGTCTCGAGCTTTTTGAGATCATCGCGAGAAGGGATTCCTTTTACTTTAGCTACATACTTCTTTTTTATTTCAAATTTCGGGTGAGTCATTAAATACGAGAAATCACCGTCGTTTGTCATCAGCAATACGCCTGATGTATCATAGTCTAGTCTTCCAACTGGGAATATTCTCTGGCTGACTTCCGGTACTAAATCCATTACTGTTTTACGACCTTTTTCATCATCAACTGTAGAGATATAACCGCGTGGTTTATAAAGCAGATAATAGACAGGTGTTTCTTTCGTCAATTGAACGCCTTCCACTTCAATTGTGTCCATTCTGCTAACTTTTGTCCCAAGTTCCGTTATGACTTTACCATTCACTTTAACTAAACCGTCCAAAATTAGTTTTTCTGACTTTCTTCTTGATGCTACGCCGGCCTGTGCCAATACCTTTTGTAATCTTTCCATGGGTTCCTCCTTGATGTTACATACTGAAAAAATTATGTCATACTTTCGGGTAAATGAAAAGAAGACTGACCTGTGTAGGTCAATCTTCGAAATAGTATGTTTTCTATTCACTTTTCGGACTCGATATCTACTGCTACCGTCTTAATTGGTTCTGTCCCTAAATAAATAGACCAATAGCCTTTTTTCTGTGGTTCATCTGCTTGAGGAATCTGTAACACATTGGACAACATTTTCTTCTCTTCTTTCGTTACGAGTAACTTAACAGATTGATCTAGCTTTGCGATCATATGAGGAAATACTTGATACTTACCTTTTTTCACTGCAGTATACGATTGATATTCAGAGAATACTTGCTCGGATAACTGCTTGTGGACTTGCCAATCGTTTCCATTGTTTAATGTAACGACAATGACGGACTTGCCATCCTTTTCGAAATAGGTAGCCAATGTACGTCCTGCTGCTTTTGTAAAACCTGTTTTACCTGCAACAGCAGTCGGTTCAGATATCACTAGGCGATGTTTGTTTTGCCAACTGTTTTTCCCCTGTTCCGTTTCAAAAGGATAGTTCTTTGTAGAAGCTATCTTACGAAATTCTGGATTCTTCATAGCAAAATACAACATTTTAGCCGTGTCATACGCAGAAGAGAGATGATGCTCGCCGTGTAAACCGGATGGATTCATGAAATGCGTTTGCTCTAGGCCATGACTTTGCGCTACTTCATTCATTAGATAGACGAATCCTTCAAGTGAGCCACCCGCATGTTCAGCGAGCGCTTGCGCTGCATCATTACCTGAACGAAGCATTAAGCCATACAGTAAATCTTTTGTCTTCATTACTTGACCCGTTTCGAGATAAATGGATGACCCTTCTGCTGTCGCGGCTTGTGAAGAAATGACCGTTTCCTCTTCACTGGGCTTTAACTCCAAAAAAGTATAAGCCGTCCACATTTTAGTTAAACTGGCGATAGGAAGTGGAACATGTTCATTTGATCCCATCAGTAACCTACCATTCTCTCCGTCTATCACTGCATAAGACGAACCCATAGCCTGGCTACTTGCGGCATTCATCAATAAACCGATGATCAGTAGAGCGATGACCGAAATCTTTTTCAAGCATCATGTCCTCCTTCTTCTGTTATGGAAAATGCTTCTTGGAATTTCGTCATGAATAAATCCGTTTCTTCCGACGTTTCTTGTTCTTCGTCAAGTGATAGTGGCGGCATATCTTCGAGCGACGCCAATCCGAAACGATCTAAGAAGAAAGTGGTTGTTCCATATAGAATAGGTCGACCTGGTCCATCCATGCGCCCTACTTCTTCTACAAAGCCTTTGCCGGCCAACGAAGACAATGCCCGCTCGGACTTTACACCACGCAAGTCATCAATCTCTACACGCGTCACAGGCTGCTTGTAGGCGATGATGGCAAGTACCTCGAGTGCTGCTTGTGTAAATGTAGAAGGTTTTGGATCTTCTAGCATTCGTTTGATGTCATCTGCCCATTTACTCTTCGTCACCAAGCGGAAAATCCCGCCGTAACTTTTCAACGTGATGCCACGTGTGTCATCGTCGTCATACGCAGCTTGCAAGAATATAAGTACTTGTTCTGCTTTTTGCTCTTCACATTCCAATAGCGCAGCTAGTTGTGCAATTGATAAGCCTTCTTCACCTGCTACGAATAAAAAGCTTTCCGTCATCCCGACGAAACGTGTTTCGATGTCCATTCCTATCATCCCTTCACATCAACGAGATTCGTAATTCTTCAAAATTATTATTTTGTCGCACTTTCACTTCTTGTAACTTCATCAGTTCAAGCAACGATAAAAATGTTAATACGAGTTCGGGCACAGTCGTCGTTTCAAAAAGCGCATGAAAATCACATTCTCCACCGCATAGTTCCAACTTGCTCATGATCGATGACATCTTATCCCCGACAGATTGCTCGGATTTTGTTATACTCGCAGTAAGAGGCAGTTTCAGCTTCTTTCTGTGTAACATTTTTTGAAATGCACCAATCAAGTCAAAAACATTCAGCTGTTCTTCTGACTCGGTTACAAGCGGTTCACCATAATCCGTTAAGTCTTCAGGTTCTTTGGTGAAATGCTCATCACGGTGCGCCGCCGACTCACGAAGCGAGTTTGCTGCTTCTTTAAACTTCCGATATTCCATTAAGCGGGCAATCAATTCTTCACGCGGATCTTCCTCATAACCGAATTCTTCGATGAACGCTTCTTCTTCATTGACCGGCAATAGCATTTTGCTTTTTACTTCCAGCAACGTCGCTGCCAGTACAAGGTATTCGCTTAATTCATCCAATCGAAGAACTCGCATGGCATGCAAATGTTCTATGTACTGCTGTGTTAGCTCCGCCATGGGGATGTCATAAATATCAATTTCAAGCCGATTGATCAAATGCAGCAACAGATCAAGTGGCCCTTCGAAGACTTCGAGTTTTACACTATAACTCATTTTACCAACCTACCTAACCAGAAAGGAATGATTTGGATGAACCCTTACTACCATCCTCTTTTTCTACAGTTTATTGTGTATTTCAACGACAATCAAGATTATTTCGAATGCCATGAGGTGCTGGAGGAATATTGGAAAGAACAAGAGAACTTTTCAAAAGACCATCCACTGACAGGGTATATTCTTATGGCTACCGGATTATACCATTGGCGCAGAGGAAATACAGCAGGTGCTTCTCGTACTTTAACTAAAGCCATCACACGCTTCCGTGAAATGCCTGTACAATTTGGCGACTACCTTGAAGATGTGGCCATTGATGAAATTATCATGCAGCTGGAGCATTGCCTTACACGCATTGAATCAGATGAAGATTTTTATTCATTCCAACTTCCGATCTCTCCAGAGTTAAGAGTTAAAGCAGAGAAATCCAAGCCTCTGATTGCATTACTGCCCAAAGACAGCGCGTCTGTTATTCATAAGCATATGCAACGGGACAGGTCAGATATTCTTTTACAACGTGAAGAAAAGAAGAAGGGCAGAGGTTAAAGATCTGCGCCTTCTTCTTTCCTTAAACAACTTTGTATAAATGGTTCGGTAAAGTCAGTACCTTGACAACCGTACCCTGGATAGATTTCTTGCAATTCTTTCATCATCTTAAATGCAATTCCTTCTCCACGAAACGATGGATTGACGGAAATATGCTGAACAGTGTACATCTTGTCAGTGTCGTTGACTTCTACCCCTATTAATCCGATGTAATCTTCTGCCTCTTTATAAAGAAATAGCTGCCACTGTTCAACACTTAGATATTGCTGTACAGTCTCTTGCAATTTGCATAACATCTTTTCACTAGGGATATAAGATAAAAAGCCCATAGCAATTTTCTCTTGTGCCTTCTTAAAACGAATAAGATTCAATAGTAACCCCTTCTTTTCAGAAATCCTTTGTACAGTCTACACCATTAGCTCGCTTACTTCAACTAGCGCATTATTTATAGCGCGGATCGATCACTGGGACAACCAAGTACCAATAGATGACTCCCCAAATTATAGCGACAGCAACAATGGAAGCAAAAAGAATAATGTTTTTCTTCTTCATCAGAAATTCTCCTTCTCATCTAATTGTAACGGAAGGTCCAATTTAATGATGTCTTCGTAGGTTTCGCGTCTTACCACTAATTGATGTTGTCCTTTTTCTACAAACACAACGGCAGGTCGAGGCAAACGATTATAATTGCTGGCCATGGAGTACGTATAGGCTCCTGTACAAAAGACAGCTAGTAGATCACCGGTTTCCACATTGGGTAAATCGGCATTTTCAATTAATTTATCGCCAGACTCACAGCATTTCCCTGCTACTGTCCATTGCTGGTCATGTGGCTCGTTCATCCGATTAGCAAGCGCACTGGAATAGTGTGCGTCATATAAAGCCGGACGAATATTATCAGACATTCCGCCATCTACTGCTACGTATGTACGGACACCCGGCACAACTTTCGTACTGCCAGCAGAATAAATGGTCGTTCCTGCATCTCCGACAAGCGAGCGGCCGGGTTCAATCCAAATTTCAGGAATTGGATACTCACATTCCTGCGCCATCTTTTTCACTACATCTGCCATTTCTTCTACATAGACAGCTGGCTCAAGCGGCGTATCTTCCTCAGTATAACGAATACCAAATCCGCCACCTAGATTTAAGACAGGACAGATAAATTGATAATTCTTCCGCCATTCAACCATTCTTTCCATTAGCACTTCTGCTGCGAATTTGAATGCATCGGTTTCAAAAATCTGTGAGCCTATATGACAATGCATGCCTAGGAATTTAATAAATCCATGATCATGCAATGCTAGGAACGCTTGATCCGTTTGGCCATTTTTTAAATCAAAACCAAACTTTGAATCTTCTTGGCCTGTCGTAATATAGTCATGAGTATGTGCTTCAATTCCCGGTGTTACACGGATTAAGACATTCATTGTCTGCTTTCGTTCATCTGCAATTTCTTTGATCATGTCGATTTCTAAGAAATTATCGACTACGATGCATCCAATTTTTTCTTCAAATGCGTATACTATTTCTTCTCTGCTTTTATTATTACCATGGAAATGAATCCGCTCGCGTGGGAATCCTGCCGCTACGGCCGTATACAATTCCCCACCTGAAACAACATCAAGGGATAACCCTTGCTGTTCTGCCAACTGATAAATTGCGATTGAAGAAAAGGCTTTACTCGCATAAGCAACTTGTGCTTTAATATCCTTTTTCTCAAACGTTTCTTTAAATGCCTGCGCACGCTCTTTGAATAACTCTGTATCATAGACCATGACTGGTGTTCCGTATTGTGCAGCCAGTTCTGAAACGTCCACTCCACCGATTGTCAGATGACCGTTTCCATTCACTGCCTGTGTTCCATAAAGATGCATGTCCCATACCCCTCCCGAATTCTCTCAGATAACTTTATCACAAGAAGGCGGAAAGTAGCAACGACATGCAGTATGTCTAAATAGTCCTATGACATCCTATCACGGTTCGGCGATTTCGTAATAAACGGCCGTGGATCGTCGATTGTCATAGGGAAACGAATCAATACACGTAACAAAGCTTTCGGGAAGAAAGGCGTAAACGGCCACAAATATGGCACATTCATAGGCTTTAATGAACATAAATAATAATAAATGACAGCAAGTGCTATGAAAAATCCTGGAGCCCCGAGTAATGCAGTGGAGACTAATAAGAAAATCCTAAACACTTTTGTCGTGATACTTAATTCAAATGAAGGAATCGCAAATGTTAAAATGGCACTGACCGCCACATATAATACGACTTCCGAAGAGAACAAGCCTACGTCAATCGCCACTTGCCCAATAACAATAGCTGCAACGAGTCCCATGGCTGTCGATAGCGGTGTCGGTGTATGGATTGCAGCCATCCGTAATATTTCTATACCGACATCTGCTATTAACAATTGGACCAATAACGGAACTTCTCCCCATTCATTTGGACCAATATATTTGATTGCTTCCGGAACGAATTGTGTTTCGACGGACATCAAATACCAAAACGGCAACATGACTAAACTTAAAAATGTCCCCATGAAGCGTACCAATCGAATGAACGTCCCGATTAAAGGCGCTTGTCTATATTCTTCCGCATGTTGCAGATGATGTACAAGCGTAACCGGGACTAAAATGACGGATGGAGACGTATCGACGATGATGGCAATATGCCCCTCGAGTAAATGAGCCGCACAAATATCAGCGCGTTCCGTATACCGAACGAATGGCATCGGATGAAACCCTTGTTTGAAGAGAAATTCTTCGAGTGATTTATCGGTCATCGTCAAGCCATCCGTTTTCAATGCATCCAGTCGCTCTCTCACAAAATCCAAATGCCCTTCATTGGCGGCACCTTTCAAAAAAGCTATAGTAATGTCCGTTTTACCCTTTACGGACGTCTCATGCATTTCAAACCGTAGTTCCGTTGTGCGTAAGCGTCTCCGAATTAATGCTGTATTCGTCAGAATATTTTCCGTAAAACCGTCTCGTGAGCCACGTATGACTTTTTCAGTATCCGGTTCTTCAGGGTTTCTACCTGGATATGACCGAACATCAAGCGCGAATGTGAAACCGTCTTTCATAACGAATACAGCTAACCCACTTAAGATCACTTTCGCAAGTTGATCTTCATCCTTTACAATTTCCAGCGAATGATACGGAAAATAATCGACCATAGCACGATCAATATTCTCAACGGATTCACTTGCAAATATTTCATTTCGATTCTGCATTTCTGTCAATAAGGTAGTTAAGACCTCACCATCCACTAACCCGTTCATATACAGAAGAAGTATTTCTTTATCCCATAGGTGGATCAACCGTTTAGTCGCGTCGAATGTCTCGTCTTCGCCAAACTGATTGATAAACCACCTTTCCCCTTCTCGTATGGACGTAAATAGTGTATCGGTCAAATTACGGTCTCCTCACCTTCTCGAGCGCATCTTCCGCATCCGCGCCCATCCATGTTTTCATTTGAGCTAGAATTTTCTTTTCTAGCCGTGAAACTTGAACTTGTGATATTCCAATTCGTTTCGCAATATCACTTTGTGTGTAATCCAAATAATATCGCATATAAATGATCGTCTGATCCCGTTTATTTAACCGCGTAATGACATCTCGAAGCGGGATATGATCGAATACTCTCTCTGATCTATCATCCCGAAGTTGATCCATTAGCGTCAAGCTATCTCCATCGCTTTCATACAATTGTTCATGTAGCGAAGCCGGATCTCGAAGCGCGTCAGAAGCTAGAATAATATCTTCCTGTTTCACTTCCAATATTTCCGCAATTTCTGAAATAGAAGGTGAACGGCCATTTTTCTTAAAGAAATCATCGGTTGCGTGACGAATTTTATAGCTTAACTCACGAATGGTGCGCCCTACTTTCACCATTCCGTCATCACGTAAATAACGTTGGATTTCTCCGACGATCATCGGCACTGCATACGTTGAAAACTTCACCTCATAGGATAGATCGAACTTATCTATTGATTTCATCAAGCCAATGCAGCCTATTTGAAATAAATCTTCTAAATCCGCACCACGCGAAGCGAAGCGTTGAACGATGGACCACACAAGTCTTGTATTGCCTTCTACCATCATTCGTCTAGCTTCTTTGTCACCCGCTTGTGATTCTTTGATGAGTTCTCGCATTTTTTCTTGTGACAATAGAGCGTGTTGCTTCTCAACAGATGCTTCCATACGTCACCTCATTCTACTTACTTCTGTGACTGGAGAAAAATTCTTCTCAAATGTCACGATTGTCCCATTTCCAAGGGTAGAATCTACACGGATACCGTCCGAGAAACTTTCCATGATCGTAAAGCCCATACCGGAACGCTCCATTTGTGGTTTAGTCGTGAACATTGGTTCCATCGCTTGCTCTATGTCGAAGATACCCATTCCTTCATCTGTTACCGTCATTTTTACTGAGCGGTCATCGATCGTTGCATGGATCTTCACCATACTTTTCCCATCGCATTCGTAACCGTGGATAATGGCATTAGTGACAGCTTCGGAAACAATAGTTTTAAATTCCGAAATTTCTTCCAGTGTCGGATCCAACGGTGCGATAAAACAGGTGAGTGCCATTCTGGCAAGTGCTTCATTTTGTTCTATCGCTAGAAACGACAAGGTCATTTCATTTTTCATGTACAACCCCTCCGATTTCGTCGATTGCTTCTTCGACTGTACATATTCTGACGACATCACCAAGACCCGAAAATTGGAATAGTTTCTGCATTGTCGGAGATGGATTCAATATAAGTGTTTCTCCGTTTACAGGGACTAAATCGCGCATTCTTCCGAGTATAAGTCCGATTCCTGCGCTGTCCATGAAGCCTAGTTGGTAGAGGTCCCAGATGATTGCACGCGTCTTTCCTGTGAATATAGCGGTAGATACTTCTTCTCTAATTTGATTCGCTTCGTGGTTGTCGAGTTCTCCTGCTAGCGTGATTAGGACTATGCCATTTTCCAGTTGTGTAATAGTTGCCATGTGTGGATACGCCTCCTTCATGAAGGCATTGTCGCACATTTAGAACCGCTATCCTTTAGTTTTGACAAAACTAGTCAGCTGTCCCTAAAACTTCTTACGTTGTGACAGAGAAGCTAAGGGTGTGTGAGAAGTCATCGTTGGTCTGCGTTCCAGGCGGATACTTTCCTGCGGGTACGGCTTGAGTCACCGCCTTCCACTTCCATCAACTAGTTTGGCTTTCTAACTATTATGACGTGTAAATAGTTGTTCCATTACTAAATAAAGCTAGCTTCCAAAAGGTAAGCCTCTCAATGAGACAGTTAGTCACACTTTCGAACTGGCTAATTACGTGGAAGCCATTCGTCAGCGCTGTAGTGTATTTAATGACGTCACTCCTTCACTCTTCACGAGCTACACAAGAGTATGTACAGTTGGAATTGTTTTTACACATGAACGACAAAAAAGCCATGTGCTCTGAAGGCGACCAATTTCTTGGCGTTCTTCAGGCACATGGCTTGAATTGATTATTGGGAATGTATAAGTGTTGGTGCTTCTATTTTTTCTTTTGAGATGTGCATATGAGATTGCAGTAGTTTGATCGAGTCATCAACTTGTTCGGTGTTTGCATGGAGAATCGCGAGCGCTTCTCCTTTTTCTACAAAGTCACCTATTTTCTTGCGCAATACAATCCCAACTGCGAGATCAATGACGTCCTCTTTTGTGGCACGACCTGCACCCAGAAGCATGGCAGCTACACCTATTTCATCGGCATCAATCATGGATACATACCCACTTTCAAGAGCGGGTACTTCAATTTGATTCTGTGCTTGAGGCAGTAGATTTGTATCCACTATCACTTTTTCATTGCCACCTTGCGCTTTGATCAATTCACCGAACAAGCGCAGTGCGTCACCATTTTCTATGACATTCTGTAGTTGTTTACGTGCGTCTTCTTCAGTTTGATCTGTGTTCGCAGCTAGCAACATCTTACTACCAAGTACTAAACATAGCTCTGTTAAATCGGCCGGACCTTTTCCTTGCAACGTATCAATGGCTTCTTTTACTTCGAGAGCATTACCGATCGCAAATCCGAGCGGCTGACTCATATCCGATATAACAGCACTTGTGTTTCTTCCCACTTCATTTCCGATCGCAGTCATCGCATCCGCCAACCGCTTGGAGTCCGCCAAAGTTTTCATGAAGGCTCCCGCGCCTGTCTTGACGTCCAATACGATAGCATCTGCTCCCGCCGCAAGCTTTTTACTCATGATAGAGCTTGCAATCAGCGGGATGCTATTGACGGTCGCTGTGACGTCTCGCAGCGCATATAGTTTTTTATCAGCGGGCGTCAAGTTGCCGCTTTGGCCGATTACAGCGATTTTCAAATCATTGACCTGTTGAATAAATTGTTCCGTAGAAATCTCTACGTGAAAGCCGTCAATTGCTTCAAGCTTGTCAAGTGTACCGCCTGTATGACCTAGTCCCCTGCCACTCATTTTGGCAACTGGCACACCACATGCTGCGACCAGTGGAGCTAAGATGAGTGTCGTAGTATCACCTACTCCACCCGTTGAGTGTTTGTCTACCTTCACTCCTTCAATGGCAGATAAATCGATTTGATCACCTGACTCCGCCATAGCCATCGTTAAGTAGCCTTGTTCTTCTGTAGTCATGCCTTTAAAGTAAATAGCCATCAAAAATGCACTGGCTTGATAATCAGGGATTGAGCCATCGGTATACCCCGTCACAAAAAACTCTATCTCTTCTTTATTTAGTTCTTTCCCGTCTCGCTTATCCTCAATGATATCTACCATGCGCAACATAAAATTAGTCCTCCTTAACCAATGCAGACAAGAAACTTTCACCATGTTCAGGCTTATCTACTTGGAAATTTTCAGCAATCGTTGCACCTACGTCAGAGAATGTTTTACGGATTGGCAACTGGCCAGCCCCTTTATTCGAAGGTGAATACACAAGTAGTGGTACATATTCTCTTGTGTGATCCGTTCCTTCATGAGTCGGGTCGTTTCCGTGGTCTGCTGTGATAATTAATAAATCATCCGGGCGCAGTGCAGCCATGATCTCAGGTAAACGTGCATCAAATTCTTCAAGTGCATTACCGTAACCAATCGGATCGCGACGGTGACCATATAATGCATCAAAGTCTACTAGATTAACGAAACTGATGCCCTCAAAATCTTTTTTCATAACCGTGACAAGCTGATCCACACCGTCCATGTTCCCAGTTGTACGAACCGCTTCCGTTACACCCTCACCATTATAAATATCTGCAATTTTACCGATTGCGATTACGTCATAGCCTTTATCCTGCAATTCATTCATCACCGTTTTTCCAAATGGCTTCAATGCATAATCATGACGATTTGTTGTGCGTGTGAATGTACCGGGTTCTCCAACAAATGGACGTGCAATCACGCGACCTACTAAGAATTCGGGTTGCAACGTAAGTTCTCTTGCGATTTCACAAATACGATATTGCTCTTCAATAGGAATGATTTCCTCATGTGCTGCAATTTGCAGTACAGGGTCACCTGACGTGTAAACGATGAGAGCGCCTGTCTTCATATGCTCTTCTCCAAGTTCTTCGATAATTTCCGTTCCGCTTGCCGGCTTATTTCCGATAACTTTCCTACCCGTTTTTAATTCCAATTCATCTATTAATTCTTTTGGAAAACCATTTGGATACACTTTGAATGCATCATCTATACGCAAGCCCATGATTTCCCAGTGTCCTGTCATCGTATCTTTACCGACAGATGCTTCTTGCATCTTTGTGTAATATCCTTGCGCTTCTTTTTGAGGTGCAAGACCTTTAATTGGTGCTATATTCGCAAGACCGAGACGTTCCAAGTTTGGTAGTTTCAGTCCATCCATCTCTTCACCGATATGTCCAAGAGTATTGGATCCAACATCACCAAAAGCTTTAGCATCGGGTGCTTCACCGATCCCTACTGAGTCAAGTACGATTAAATGTATACGATTATAACGAAATTTCTCCATATGAAAACCTCCAGTAATAGTAGTTTACGCTCTAGGATGATATTGACTATAGACATCTTTCAAACGTTTTTTGCTGACATGCGTGTAAAGTTGCGTCGTAGAAATATCGGCATGTCCGAGCATTTCCTGAACTGCGCGCAAGTCCGCTCCATTTTCAATCAAATGCGTGGCGAAAGAGTGGCGCAATAAGTGTGGTGAAATGACTTTCTGAATTTCTGCCTTCACTCCTGCATCCTTCAAGATTTTCCAACATCCCTGTCTCGTCAGCCGTCTGCCATGCATATTGAGAAACAAGGCTTCGGTATCGTTGATCAACTTAGGACGCCCTTCATTTAAATATAAAGTACAAGCATCGATTGCGGAACGTCCAAGTGGAACTATCCGTTCCTTACTACCTTTTCCGAATACCCGCACAAAACCCATTGTCAAATGAAGATCAGCCAAATCAATCGCTATTAATTCACTTACCCTCATTCCCGTTCCATATAACAATTCAAGCAATGCAATATCGCGCATGCCTTGTGAAGTATTACCATCAACGGCATTAATCAATCGTTCAATCTCAGGTATAGAGAGCACATCCGGCAACTTTTGTTCGATTTTAGGTAATTCGATATGAATCGTACAATCATGTGTCGTGATTTGCTCTCTCACTAAAAATTGATGAAACGAACGAATGGAGGAAATATGTCGAGAAAGGGTACGACTGGATTTACCACTATCTTTCAACTTCTGCAAATACTGTAGAACCATCGTTCGTTCGATCAAATTCACTGTTTCCAAATTCAAACTTTCTATGAAACGTATATAGGCTGTAAGGTCGCGTTGATACGACTTGACGGTGTTTTGAGCTAATTGTCTTTCAACTGTTAAAAAATGCACATAGTCTTCTAAAGCAAACTGCGCATCCTTCATAGACTGTCCCTCCTTTCTTATGTAAAAAGTAAAAAAGGACAGCGCTTAGGCCATCCCATTGTCTTCCTGTTCTGTCTCTTCGTCTTTCGCTTTACAACGTTTACAAATTCCATGGAACGTCAGCCAATGATCTTTGACTGTAAAACCATAACGACCTTCTACGACTTTTTCCACTTCGCCAAGTAGGTCTTCCTGAATTTCATCAACCGTTCCACATTCTAGACAAATTAAGTGATGGTGGAACCGCGCAGCGCCTTCTTCTCGCAAATCATAACGTGCTACACCATCGCCAAAGTTAATTTTATCGACAACTTTTAGTTCAGTTAATAATTCTAATGTACGATATACAGTCGCCAGACCGATATCTGGCGCTTTTTCTTTTACTAATAAAAATACATCTTCTGCACTTAAATGGTCTTCTTCATTTTCCAGAAGAACTGCTACAGTCGCTTCACGCTGAGGCGTCAACTTGTAGCTGGCCCCGTGCAATTGCTTCTTGATTCGTTCGATTCGGCTTTCCATACGACGCCCCCCTCAAATTGTTTCCATTATACCAAACTGTCGTTCCAGATGACAATAGAAAGGAAAGGTTCAGTTCATTATAGTGTGTAGTGGATATTACTTTATAAAATGAAAGATCGATAGTTCCAGTATTTGCGTGATCAACAATAAAGCAATCAATGGCGGAACAGCAGTTAATGGACGATCTTTTTTACTTGCTGGTGTAGAGAAAAATGGTGGATTTAACGCAGAACATAAAATCAGGAACAACAAACAGCTGATTAATTGAAATGGGAACCACCAAATCGTATAGGATACCAATTTTAAGCCTGTCGACAATAAATAAGTGGATGACAAGCCAAAAAAAGCACATTTAATTGCACCGAGAAACATAGTGATAAAACGGAGTCTTTTATATTTAGACAGAATGATGGCTACTAGAATAAAGCTCAATGTCACCACAACAGGCGACCACATAGCCGCTTCAGATCCCTTCACTACGCGTTGATCATATAAACCGATGATCTGCTCTAGCGACGTGACCGGCCACTCCCTGAATAATAAAGCCCCTCCTATATAACTGATTGCGAGTATAACGAATAAATACACAAAAGACAATGATCGAGCCATAAATAGGACACCTCCGCATCGTTTCTATAACATATGCTTGTCCGTCCAGAAATAGCTCAATCCTTTATAGGTTTTTTACATACCAGACAGCAGCGACCGTCTTGGCATCATAAATCCTTTCATTCGCAATGAATTCCTCTGCCTCTTCAACAGTTACTTCCAGCACTTCTATGAATTCATCTTCATCTCCAACAGCAGGATGCTCCACTTTTTCGAGCTCTTTTGCCACATATAAGTGAATGATTTCATCCGCGAAGCCTGGTGAAGTTGAGAAAGTCTGCAAATATTCGAATGAATGCGCACGGTATCCAGTCTCTTCTTCCAGTTCACGAATCGCCGTCAGCTTAGGTTCTTCTCCCGGCTCAATCTTGCCTGCAGGTATTTCTAGCATCGTTCGTTCCAAAGGCTTTCTGTACTGTTCAACTAACACGATTTTTTTATCTTTAGTCAAGGCGATAATCGCCACCGCTCCTGGATGTTTAACTAATTCTCTTTTTGCTAGTTTTCCATCAGGCAATTCTACTTCGTCGACTTGCACCGAAATGATTTTGCCTTTAAAGATCTGTTCTGTTGAGAGGGTTCTTTCTTCAAACTTCATCAAGCACTCAACCCTTTCCATTGGTTTTATATCCCGCTTTCATTGTACCATGAAACGAAAGGAGTGAGGCACATGAAGAAGCGTACTATTGGTACAAGTAATTTGCTTGTTTCGGAACTCGGATTGGGCTGTATGTCGTTACCAAGTGAATTGGAAGCGGCTCGTTCTGTACTCGACGAAGCAGTTGATCATGGCATCAATTATTTCGATACAGCAGATCTTTATGATAAAGGAACCAATGAAGAACTCGTTGGAAAAGTGTTGAAAGAAAAACGTCAAGACTTGATCATTGCGACAAAAGCCGGTAACAAGTGGATGTCAGGAGAAGAGTCCTGGACATGGGATCCTTCCAAAGCGCATATTATGGATGCTGTAAAACAGAGTTTACGACGTTTACAACTCGATTATATCGATCTGTATCAGCTTCACGGCGGTACGATGGAAGATGATGTAGATGAAACAATTGAGGCGTTTGAAACATTAAAAAAAGAAGGAATCATACGTGAATATGGTATCTCAAGTATTCGTCCCACTGTTATCGAACGTTTCCTGAATAATAGCCATGCTGTTTCCGTCATGATGCAATACAACTTGCTTGACCGACGTCCCGAAGAATACTTTTCTATGATTGCTAAAAAGGGTGCATCTGTCGTCACTAGAGGCACTCTGGCAAAAGGCTTACTGACGAACGAAGGCATGGAGCGTGCGAAGAAATTGAATGGCTTCGTAGCTTATGCACCGTCTGATTTACAGCAGACAGTTGAAGCACTATCCAAAGAAACGAACGACTTACATGCATATGCTCTTGCTTTTGCACTGAAAGAGCCTGCTGTTGCCTCTGCTTTGATTGGTTCAAGAACACAACAACAACTTCGCGAATCATTAAACGCTTATGAAACGCAAATTGATCCACAATTGCTAACGTTATTGACAAGCAAAACAGAGCCACATCAATATGAACAGCACCGAGTGTAAATAGTAAAAGAGCAACTGCATTTTCCAGCAGTTGCTCTTTTACTTATTTATGATTAGCAGTTGCATTTACCAAGATAGAAGATGGCCCTTCTTTGATGCTAAGAGGCATAGCTTTAGCTTCATACGCTTGTTTTGTTGTTTGCTTCTTTTTTGAAGGAATCATATTGAAAATGATATTCAAGAAAATCGCAGTGATACTTCCGAGTACAATCCCGTTACTAGTTAAAATTTGTACACTTTCCGGCAATTCCTTAAATAGATCCGGTACAACCGAAACACCAAGGCCGATACCGATAGAACATGCTACGATCATCGCGTTATCTTGAGTTTTTGAAATAACAGGACTCAACATTTTAATTCCTTGCGAAACCACCATGCCGAACATAGCAACCATCGCTCCGCCCAGAACTGCGGGAGGGATAATCGTTGCAAGAGCTGCTATTTTCGGCAAGAAACCTAAAGAAATCAGCATGATTGCAGTAACGAATATTACACGGCGTGATTTCACACCAGACAATTGCATTAAGCCGACGTTTTGTGAAAATGTCGTATAAGGAAATGCGTTAAATATACCCCCAATAACGGAAGCTAGTCCTTCTGCACGATATCCTTTTTCCAGCATTTTTTGATCGATTTCTTCCTCACAAATATCGCCGAGTGCAAAGTATACGCCAGTCGATTCTACGAGCGACACCATTGCAACCAGTGTCATAATGGCAATCGGCAGTAGATGGAACGTAGGTGTTGCTAAATAAAATGGCATGACCATATGAACATAAGAAGCATCTTGTACATTGGAGAAATCTACAATACCAAGGAAAATCGCTGCGATCGTACCACCGACTAAACCTAATAAAATGGCGATCGACTGCATAAAACCTGAAGTAAATCGGAACATCAAGACAATAAATAATAACGTTCCAAATGAAAGTGATATATTTGTCAACGATCCGAAATCTTCCGCACCTTGTCCGCCACCCATATTATTGATCGCAACCGGAATCAATGTGATTCCAATAATTGTTACGACAGAGCCGGTAACGATTGGCGGGAAGAATTTCACAAGACTCCCAAAGAATCGGCTGATGAAGAAAATGATTACGCCTGAAGCAATAACCGCTCCATAAATAGCTGAAATTCCATAATCATTGCCTATCAATATCATCGGGCCAACCGCTGTGAATGTACAACCGAGAACTACAGGTAATCCAATGCCAAAATATTTATTACGTGAAATTTGTAACAACGTGGCGATACCACACATTAAAATATCAATCGAAACAAGATAGGTCAGCTGTGTTGGAGTTAAACCAATAGCATTCCCCACAATAAGCGGTACCAATACTGCGCCTGCATACATAGCTAGTAAATGTTGAAAACCTAGCAGCGTAGTTTTCATCGTTCCGTTTCCTCCCCGACAAACTGGACTTGACCATTTTGTAACGACTGAAGTTCAGCTAACGATTCCAAACGTACCCCTTCTTTGCGGATCAGATCTCCGCCTGGCTGGAAGCATTTTTCAATAACAATTCCAACTCCTGCAATAGTTGCACCTGCTTGTTTTGCGATATCTATGAGTCCAAGTGCAGCTTGTCCATTCGCAAGGAAATCGTCAATGAGCAATACCGTATCTTCACTTGAAATGAAATCTTTAGAAACTGATATATCATTTGATTCCTTCTTCGTGAAAGAATACACTTTCGCGGAGTATAAATGATCCGTCAATGTAAGTGATTTACGTTTTCTGGCAAACACTACCGGAACGCCTAAAATCATTCCCGCCATTGTCGCAGGAGCAATACCTGAAGATTCAATCGTGATGATTCTCGTGATGTTTTGATCGCTGAATCGGCTAACAAACTCTTTTCCGATTTCTTGCATCAGTAATGGATCGATTTGATGATTCAAAAAGGAATCCACTTTTAGTACCTCTTCCGATAATACTTTACCTTCTTGTCGAATCTTGTTTTTTAGCAACTCCACGCTGTTATGCTCCCTTCATTTTTCCGAATAAAAAAAGCGTATATGCCATACTCCCATATAACAACTATGAGAGAGCGGCATGTACGCTTTTAAAAATGAAAAAGCAATTTCTTGTCGAACGACAAAGAAAGCTGCTTTTCATTCTCCCCATAGGCGGTCTATTTTCGGTAGACCGGTAGAAACTTACGGGCCATATCCCCGTGATTATATGAGTCTTATTTAACTGAATGCTAACAGTATAGCACGATTCGACATTTTTTCAATACGAATATTTGACGATTTGCTTGCTAGCTTTCACTCAGTGAGCATGTGGACATATTCTTGACAAGAAGTTGGGAGGGATTGGAATAAACGTTATTTGCAAAGTGAGTTAATAATGAGTGCGAGGGGATGGAAGCTCCAGTTGATAGTAGTGTTACTTAGATCACTCACTGTCTGAAGTATGTGAATCATTGTTTTGTCTTAACTTATTTAGATTCAAGTGCTGAAGTTCAAAGCCAATTACTACCCTAACTTCAATACGCAACTAGGAGTATCACCCACTTACACTGCAAGGGATTGGAGCGAGAGTCGTAGCGAAGGACGGCTTTTGCGAGTAAAAGCGAAGCGTTAGGAGCACATCTTTGCACTAGGAGTGACGACTTCCAGAGGATCAATTTGCCGCGAACCCTCAGGTAAGCGTCCCCTCCGAAGTGCCAATCCCCATCCCAACGATTACTCTCTCTTATTCGTTTATTGAAACAAGATAGATGATAGATAAATTACTACGCCAACTGTGAAGCTGCTGGCTACGGTGTTGAATAGGACGATTTGGGCTGCTAGCTCGGACTCTACGTCGTATTCCAATGCCAGTGTTGAGCTATTTCTCGATGTTGGAAACGAACTGGCGATCCACAGTGACTGAGCCGTGACCCCGTCTATTTTTAACAGTAAGATCAACAGCAACGCAACGGCTGGCGAGATGATGAGTCGGCCGATAGCGCTAAGGTAAATCAAACGATTCCAAAGTGTCTTCACTTTAATCTGTGCTAACTGTGCGCCAAGTGTGATGAGTGCGATGGCGATAAAAGCATCCGATAAATGACCGATCGGTAGCTCGATAAACTGCGGCAACTGGATATCGGCCAAGTTAAGCAAAGCACCTAGCCACAAAGCATGGATAA